>CANIRU010000094.1 GCA_947470025.1 Chloroflexota bacterium | reverse complement strand
AGTCACGGCGAACGGCCTGATGACCGATGTAAGCCGAATTCTCAAGTTCGACTGAGCCCCCGCCGCCTCTGCTATCCTCGCGCCCCACAGAGGCAGAGGGGGCGGGCGTGCAGCAACGAGGCGACGGCGAGCTGGCGGCAGCGGTCCGCGAGGCGGCCAACCGGATTCGCGCGAATGTGGGCAGGGTGATCGTCGGTGCGGACGAGGCGGTGAACCTCGTGCTGGTCGCGCTGCTCGCCGGTGGCCACGTGCTGCTCGAGGATGTTCCCGGCACCGGCAAGACGACGATGGCGCGCGCCTTCGCGGCGAGCATCGGCGGCACGTTCCGGCGCATCCAGTTCACGCCCGACCTGATGCCCAGCGACGTGCTCGGCATCAACTTCTACTCCCAGAAGAGCGGCGCGTTCGAGTATCGGGCCGGCCCGCTGGTCGCGAACATCGTCCTCGCCGACGAGGTGAACCGCGCGACGCCCCGCACCCAGTCCGCGCTCCTCGAGGCCATGGAGGAGCGCACGATCACCGTCGATGGCGACACGCGCCCGCTGCCGCGCCCCTTCGTCGTGCTGGCGACGCAGAACCCGGTGGAGCTCGAGGGCACGTTCCCCCTGCCGGAGGCTCAGCTCGACCGCTTCCTCCTCCGCCTCGCCGTCGGCTACCCCGACGTCGATGGCGAGCTGGCGATCCTGCGCCGCTTCGAGGACGCCTCTCCGCTCGATGACCTCCAGCCCGTCGTGCAGGCGGAGGAGCTCGTCGCGCTGTCGCGCCGTCTCTCCGGCGTCCACGTCGAGGATGCCGTCGCGCGCTACGCCGTCGCCCTCGTCCGGGCGACGCGCGACCACGCCGCGTTCGACCTCGGCGCCAGCCCGCGCGCCACGCTCGCGCTGTTCCGCGCGGCGCGCGCCTACGCGGCGATCGACGGACGCGACTACGTGCGCCCGGACGACCTCAAGGCGCTCGCGCACCCGGTGCTGTCGCATCGGCTGCTGCTCTCCAGCAACACGCGCCTGCGAGGCCGCACGGCCGACGACGTGTTGCAGGAGATCCTGCTGGAGGTGCCGGTGCCCGTGGCCGACGCCGTCTAGCGACTCCGCAGGGGCGAGGATCGAGGGCGGCCGATGCGCTCACTGATGACCGATGCGTGGCTCCTGTTCTCGACGCTGCTCGCCGGGATCGGCTTCGCGTCGGGATCGGTGCCGCTCGTCGTGATCGGCGCGCTGCTCTTCTGCACGGGCGGCGCGGCGCGGCTGTGGTCGCGCATCTCCCTCGAGCAGGTCTTCTTCACCCGCACGCTCTCGGAGCACCGCGTGTTCGTTGGCGAGACGGTGCTGGCGACGCTGATCCTGGAGAACCGCAAGACGCTCCCCGTCCCGTGGATGGAGATGCGCGAGACGCTGCCTCGAGGGATGCCCGCGATCAACGTGCGCACCTCGCCGGGCCAGGTGCCCGGATCGCAAGTGCTCGACCGCGCGACCGCCCTCGGGCGGCAGGATCACCTCGAGTGGCCGATCACGCTGCAGGCGGTGCGCCGCGGCTACTACCGCGTCGGCCCGACGCGCCTGAAGTCCGGCGACATCTTCGGCTTCTTCGAGCGCGAGGAGGAGACCGGCCGCCCGGTGGACGGCATCGTCGTCTATCCGCTGACCTACCCGCTCCCCGACCTCGGCCTCGACAGCGCGCGCCCGTTCGGCGACTACCGCGGCGGCAACCGCATCCACGAGGACCCGAGCCGCGTCATCGGCGTGCGCGACTACATGCCCGGCGACCCGATGAAGCGCATCGACTGGTACGCCACCGCGCGCGTCAGCCGCCTCCAGTCGCGGCTGTACGAGCCGAGCCGCGAACAGTCCGTGATCGTCGCGCTCAACATCCCGACCTTCGAGCTGACGTGGCAGGGCAGCGACCCGGTGCTCCTCGAGCGCGGCGTCGCCGTCGCGGCATCGATCGCGCGCTGGGCCGCCGACGAGGGGAACGCGCTCGGCCTCGTCGCCAACGGGTCGTTCGCCGATGCCGACCGCACGATCCGCATCGGCGCGGGCCGCGGCCCCGACCGCCTGTCGCGCGTCCTCGAGGCGCTCGCGATGATCACCGCGTTCACCACCTCGAACATGGCCGGCGACCTCGAGGACCCCGCGTACCCGCTCCCGGCGGGTGCGACCGTGGTGCTGGTGGCGGCCGTGATGCCCGATGACCTCGCGGCTACGCTGTTTCGGCTTCGCGCGCGCGGCCACTTCGTCGCCGTCGTGAAGACGACGGACGCCGTGTGGGACCGCTCGATCGACCCGATCCCGGTCGTCTCCGTCGCCAGCGCGATGGAGGCCCTCGAGGCGGATGAGAGCCGCGCCCCCGTGCGTGACCTCCCTCACGACCCCGTCACGCGCGCCGTCGAGGTGCCCGCATGAGCAGCGCACCGGCCAGTACTGCATCGGACTGGAAGCAGACCAGCGTCGACGGGTTCTTCATCGCGGCGGAGGCGGTCGCCTGGTACATCATCGCCCACGTCGGCGCGACGGGCCTCGAGCAGGCGTTCCTCTCGCAGCTTGGCGACCGCGTGCGCATCGCCTCGAACGCCACGGACCTCGCCACGGCCAGCCGCGCGTCCGACGCGCTCGTGCTGATCGAGCGCGCCACAGTCGTCGAGCACGGCCCGGCGCTGCTCGTGGTGCTCGCGACCGCGTTCGGCGGCTTCACCCTGATGCGCGTGCTGCTTCGCGCGAGGTTCGAAGGTGTCCTTGGCGCGATCGTGTTGCTGGCGTCTTCGGTGCTGGCACTGAACATGCTGCTGCACGTGGCGATCACCGGTGACCTGCGGGTGTGGGACGCCGCTGGCTTCGCGGCCTACGTCGCCGACTCGGACGGCCTCGCGAGCATCGCGAACATCGATGCGTTCGTGAGGAACCCCGATCTGTCGCGTCTGCACGGATCGACGATCGCGTTCGTCTTCGTGTTCCTGACCGTCATGTGGGCGCGCTTTGCCGTTGCCGGGCGGTCGAAGGTGACGTTCGAACGCGTGTTGCGATCGTTCACCCTAGGTTTCGCCTTCACGATCCTCGGCCTCGCGTTTGCCGCGCTCGAGGGCAACCAGCGCGTGTCGATGTTCGCCGTGCCGCAGTTCGTCTTCGGGATGCTTGCGCTCGCCGTCGCGAATAACGCGCGCGCCTCGGCGCCGGTCGACGGCCCGCGACGCACCGGGCCGTGGGTGGCCGCGGTCGCGGGCACGGTCGGGGTGCTCCTCGGCGTCGCGCTGCTGCTGGGGACGCTGGCGTTTCTCAACATCGGCGTCCTGCTGAACGCGATCGGCGAGATCGCGTGGACGATCATCGCGTTCATCCTGATCCTCGTGATCACGCCCATCTACTGGGTGATCGAGCAGATCGTGCGGCTGCTGCTGCCGAACGGCCTGCAGGGATTCCCCGCGCTGCCGAACCTCCAGCTCGGCCCGCCGCCTGAAACCGATCCCTCGAAGCAGGTCACGGGCCTCGGCGTCCCGGAGTGGGCGCAGAACGGCCTGAAGTTCCTCGCGGTGATGCTGATCATCTACGGCATCTACCGGCTCGCCCTCGCGCTGATGGCGCGCCGCCGCGTCTTCAGTGGCGCGGTGGACGAGGTGCGGGGACAGGCATCGGGCGGCGTGGGCCTCGGTGCGATCCTGCGTGGCCTGCTGCCCCACACGCGCAAGGCCGCCGGGGATGAGTGGCTGCGCCTGCATCCGATCTACCGTCTCTACGCGCGCGCGGCGATGGCCGCCGAGGAGCGTGGGTATCGGTACCTCGCCGGCGAGACCCCGATCGAGTTCGTGACGCGGGCGGGGCGGATCATGAATGCACCGCCCTACCCCCCGATCGGACTCGCGTTCGATCGGGCGCGCTACGGGCGTCATCTCCCCGAAGACGGCCAGGTGCGCTCCCTCGACGCGGCGCTGGCGAGCTGGGAGGCGGCGACCCCGGTGACCGAGGAGTTGCGTAACCGCCTCGCGGGCGCCGCGCCGCTCAGCGAGACGCAGGAGTTCCTGCTCCACATCGTCGCGCGCAAGCGCATCATCCAGGCCAGTCGCCCGCGTCCGCGCGGCGCGCCGAACCCCGACGAGACCAACCGTCCCATCGAACCGATGATCTAGAAGGACCGAGGATGGCGATCGAATCACTGGCTGAGCTGGTGCAGTTCGCGCCTGACACGTATGGCCTGCGCTGGCTGCAGCACGTCGCGGTGTTCTTCGTGACGGACGAGGGCGTGATCCTTGTCGACCCGTGCGGCGACGTGAACCGGCGCACGCCGGACGTGCTGAAGCAGGCGATCCGCGCCGTGACCGACCAGCCGGTGAAGTACGTCGTGTACAGCCACTGGGGCGCGGACCACGGCATCGGCGGCGCGGTGTTCGAGGACACCGCCACCTTCGTCGCGCACGCGAACGCGGTGCCGCGGATGCAGGCGACGAACGACCCCGCGTCGCCGCTACCCTCGATGACTTTCGACAAGGTGACGACGATCGAGCTCGGCGGTACGAAGATCGATCTGTACCCCACCAACTTCTCGCCGAACGACGACTACGTCGTCATTCACCACCCCGCGCAGCGGATCGCGATGCTCGTCGACATCGTCCAGCCGAAGAGCGCGCCGTTCCGCAATCTCCTTGGTCACCCCGACGAGGTGCTGCGCGTCCTCAACTGGCTGCACGACGACCTCGACTTCGACCAGCTCATCTCCGGCCACGTGACGCCGACCATGGTCGCGACGAAGGCCGATGTCGCCGAGCAGCGCCAGTACTACCTCGACCTCTCCGACGCGATCGAGGCGGCGCGAGGCGCCGGTGCAGCGGACGACTCGCCCGCGATGCTCGAGTCGGTGCGTGCGCGCCTCGCTCCGACGTACGGCGAATGGCGCCGCTTCCCCGACCTCGCGCTGAACATCGAGGGGATGATCGGTTGGCGCGCGGGCAAGAGCCTGCGGACGACTTAGCGTTCGAGCGGACGCAGGACGGCGCGCCCGTCCTCAATGCGGAGCGTGGCGACGGTGTCGTACACGTCCGCCGTGCAGCAGCGATCCACGTCCGGTCCGAACCCGATCGCGCTGATCGAAGCGCCGTGGAACGTCTGGCGCATCTCCCCGGCGAGGTCGTCTCGCGCGGCCTCGTACTGCTGGAGCGCGTACATCGCCTCGTCGCCCGGCCGCGCACCCAGCCGCACGAGGCGCTCAACCAGCAGCCCGGCCGCGAGCGTGTCGTCTTCGCCCTCGACGCGCACGCCGTCTGCGTTGACGCGACCCGAGCACACGATGAGCACGTCACGCCCGGCCTGGACGGCGACGCGCACGACGGTGGCGGCGTTCAGCGGCGCGGCGGGCATCGTCAGCGGCGCCGAGGCGCAGACGAGCAGCGCGGGCGTCCCGTTCGTCGTCGACAGCACGGCTTCTGCGGGGAGGTCGAGGCCCTCGTACTCCAGCGGCGAGTTTCCGTAGTCGTACCCCTCGGGCGGTAGCGAGTTCGCCTCCCCGCACAGCCAGATCCCGCCCGGACGATCGCCGAGGGCAGCACGCACCGCGCGCCCTTCCTCGATGCTCCCGGCGAGCCACCCGGCGCGCAGCCCTCGGCCGAACAGCACCGCCATGACGGATGTCGCGCGCAGCACGTCCACGACGAGGCACGTCGTGTCGAGCGGCGGACGCGCGGGCGGGATGAGGGCGACATCGACGCGCATCGTGCGAGTCTAGTTGCGGGCGGTCATGCCCGCGACGTAGCCTGACGATGCGTTCGGCGGGGCGCGCGTGGAGGCTGCTCGATGCGTGCCACGGTCGGGATCTTCGATTCCGGTGTCGGCGGACTCTCCGTCGCAGAAGCCCTCCATCGGCTCTGTCCCTCGCTGCCGATTCACTACCTCGCTGACTCCGCCTTTTTCCCCTACGGGGACCGCACGGCCGACGAGATCCAGGAACGCACCGTCCTGATCGTGCGGCGGCTCGTCGATGAGGGCGCGAATGTCATCGTGATCGCCTGCAACACCGCCAGCTCCGCCGGCCTGGAGCGCGTGCGCGCGGAGTTCGATGTGCCGATCATCGGCATGGAGCCGCCGGTGAAGCCCGCCGTCGAGCAGAGCCTGAGCCGTCGCGTCCTGGTGCTGGCGACCGCAGGGACGATCAGCGGCCAGCGCCTCGCGCGGCTCACCGAGCGTCACAGCGCGGACGCGGAGGTGGTCACGATCCCCATGCCCGGACTCGCCGACCTCGTCGAGGGTGGCGAGATCGACGGCCCCCGTGTCGAGGAGATGCTCCGTCACGCGCTGGAAGAGCCGGTCGCCGAGGGCGCCGACCAGGTCGCCCTCGGCTGCACGCACTACGCGTTCCTGCGGCCGGTGCTGCGCCGCATCCTGCCCGAGCACGTCGATCTCGTGGACGCCGGCGATCCCGTCGCCCGCCGCACGCTGCACGTCATCGACGAAGCGGGCCTCGAGGTCGACCGGGCGGGCGCCGAGGTCGAGGTGCTCTGCTATGCTACCGGCGACGTCACCGCGTTCGAGAGCACGGTGGACCGGCTGCGTGCAGCCGGCGCGGCTCTCCCCCCGCTCCGCATCTCCCGTCCGGTGGCGTAGTAGCGCCGCCGTTCCGTTCTTCCGAGGAGATGCCATGACCGCCGTCCGCGCGAGCTTCCGCACGCGTCTTGAAGAGTCCGCGCGCACCAATCGCTCACTGCTCTGCGTGGGCCTCGACCCCGACCCCGCGAAGATCCCCGCCGGCGTCAGCACGCGCGACTTCCTCATGGGCATCGTCGAGGCGACGGCGGACGTGGCCTCCTGCTACAAGCCCAACCTCGGCTTCTTCGAGCCCGACCTTGGCGCGGGCGTCGAGCTCGTCCACGACCTGATCGAGGGGATCCACAAGCTCGGCCTGCCGGTGCTCCTGGACGCGAAGCGCGGCGACCTCGGGAACACGGCGATCGGGTACGCGAAGGCGGTCTTCGAGTCGCTCGATGCGGACGCGGTCACGCTCAGCCCGTACATGGGCGGCGACTCCATGGAGCCGTTCTTCGCTTACGAGGACCGCACGTCGTTCATCCTCTGTCGCACCTCGAACCCCGGGGCGCGCGACCTCCAGGATCTGAAGGTCGGCGAGCGCCAGGAGCCGCTGTACGCGTACGTCGCGCGGCTGGCGAACGGTTGGAACACGAAGGGCAACATCGGCCTGGTCGTCGGCGCGACCTACCCGGACGAGGCGCGCGAGATCCGCGCCATCTGCCCGACGATGCCGATCCTCATGCCCGGCGTCGGCGCGCAGGCCGGTGACCTCGAGGCGGCCGTGCAGGCGGGCATCGACGGCAACGGCGGCAACCTCATCGTCAACGCGTCGCGCGGCGTGCTGTACGCGAAGCCCGTCGAGTCTTCGGATCGCCCGGCGTGGGCCGAGGGTGCGCGCATCGCCGCCATCGAGCTGCGCGACGCGATCAACGCCGCGCGCGGCGCATAGGGTTCGAGGCACCTCGATGCTGCCGATGACGGATGTGCGCATGGCGGACGTGATCCGCATGCAGCGCGCACATCCGTGTGGCGGCTTCGACTGGGAGGTCGTGCGCGTCGGTGCGGACATCGGCCTGCGCTGCACGACGTGCGAGCACCGCGTGCTGATGGAGCGTGCGACGCTCCGCAAGCGCGCGAAGGCGTACGTCTCGCGCGGCCCCGCCCTCGACCCCGCGATCGAGCGCGCGCTCTACGGCGACGCCCCCGCGCTGTAGAGCGCGGGGCGCGGATCGAACGAATCCGCAGGGAGTGTGAGGGGCGCAGCCCCTCACGGTTGGTTCTCTT
>CANIRU010000093.1 GCA_947470025.1 Chloroflexota bacterium | reverse complement strand
TCGGGGGCGTTCTGCTTGTGGCGTCGCCGCCGCCCTGATGCACTGAAAGTACGGCGCGGCTCATCGCACCGGCACTAACGAGGGCGGCACCCGGCGTTGCAGAGCCCTCGCGTTGCTCGTGATCCGAGGGCTACGCGCGGTAGGCCGGCTCCTGCTGCATGAAGAACGCGTGCAGCACCTGGAACGCCAGCCGGAAGTTCTTCTGCTGGAACGACGCGTGCGCGATGCCCGGCATCACCACGAACTGCTTGTCCGGGTTCGGCAGCAGCGTGAAGAATCGCACGAGGTCCTCGAACGAAGCGATGCCGTCGAACTGGCCGCGCATGATGATCGTCGGCACGGTGACACGCTCGGGGGCCACGACCGGCAGCTTCGAGCACATGTCGATGTATGTGCCGTTCGGCATCGAGTCGTCCAGCGCGAGGATCGCGTCGGCGAATGCCTCGACCACCGCGTCGTCGGCGGTGCCGGGGTGGTCGCGCTCGAAGATGCCACGCACCGTGCTGCGGTCGATCGGGCGGCGGTTCACGCCGATGAACTCCGGCAGCCGCTTGCGGCGCTGCTCGAGGGTGGGGCTGTCCTCGCCGGTCCACACGAAGGCGTCCAGGGCGAGCCGCTTCACGCGCTCCGGGTGGCGCTCCGCGAACAGCGCGGCACGCAGCGCGCCCGACGAGATCCCGTACACGAGCAGCGGCCCGCAGTCCCGCGTCGCCATGATGTAGGCGCTCGCGGCCTCGAGGTCATCCGCGCCGTTGGAGATGTCGCTGTTCACGTCGCGGTGCTTGGAGGAGCGGCCATAGCCCTCCATGTCCACGCACCACGTGTCGAAGCCCTGCCGCGCGAACCACTCCATCGCCGACTGGTCCGGCACCCCCGGCACGTGGAGGTCGAACGTGGGCTGCGACGCCATCGAGGATCCGTGGACGAAGAGGATGGTGCCCGCCGCACCGCGCGTCCCGTCCGCGGACGGGACGAACTTCTCGTACAGGAAGAGGCGCACCTCGTCGCCGGGGACGGCGCGAGTGGTCCAGTGCTCCTCGGCGACGATCGGTGCGGCGGGTAGCGTGGTCATCGGCGGCTCCTTGGCGGTTCGTGCGGGCACCGTAGCGGAGATCGAGGGCTGTCCGGAAGCAGATGTCAGGACAACGCAGTCCTGAACCGGAGAAGACTTTACGCATGTGATTGAATGACCTCGGACGTGCCCCAGTCACGCGTAGCACGTCCTCCCTCTGGGGCACGGGGGCCGCTCGTCGGCTCCCGTGCTGCATCCGCCTCGCGGCCGCTCCCCCTGGCGCGCGTACACTCCGTCGGCTGCGCCATACGATCGAACCGGCGCGACGAGGAGCGAGCGATGACCCGCCTGCCCGAGCTAAACCGCCGCGAGTTGCTGCCCGCGGACGCCCAGCCCACCTTCGACGAGATCATGGCGAGCCGTGGCCGGATCACGCCGACGTTCGGCGTCATGCTGCACAGCCCGCAGGTTGCCCAGCGCGCCGCTCACCTCGGCACTTACATGCGCTTCGAATCCTCGCTCGAGCCGCCGGCGCGGGAGCTTGCGGCGCTGGCGGCCGCGCACCTCTGCAAGTGCGCGTACGAGTGGGCTGCGCACCAGGGCCCCGCCCGCGAGCACGGCGTGTCCGAGGCGGCGATCGCGGCGCTCGGCAGCGATGGGCCGCTGCAAGACGTCGACGAGCCCGAGGCGCTGATCATCCGCTACGCACGGGGCATCCTCGTCGAGCACACTGTCGATGACGCCACGTTTGCTGCTGCCCGCGCCCGCTTCGGCGACCGCGGTGCAGTCGACCTGACGGCGACGCTCGGCTACTACTCCATGATCGCGTGCATCCTCAACGCTGCTGGCGTCGAGGCGGCCAAATAGGGGCGCGGACGAGGAACGAAGCATGAACTTTTGCCCGCGCTGCGGCACCGCCCTCACCCTGCGCATGGACGGCGGGCGACACCGGCCGATGTGCCCGGCCGAGGGCTGCGGCTACACGTATTACGGCGACGCCTCGATCGGGACGGGCGCGGTGGTGATGCGTGGCGACGAGATCCTGCTGATCGAGCGCCGCGCCCCCAACCGCGTCTGGTGGCAGATCCCCGGTGGATTCGTCGAGGTCGATGAGCCGATCCACACCGCGATCGAACGCGAGGTCATGGAGGAGACGGGCATCGAGGCCCGCGCGCTCGACGTCGTCGGCTTCCGGCACGCCGCGGGCGTCCCGGACCGCCCGATCGCCAACATCTACGTGGTGTTCCGCCTCGAGGCTATCGGCGGCGCGCCCCGCCCCGACAACGAGGAGTCGTTCTCCGTCGAGTTCGTGCACCGCGACCAGATCGCCCAGCGCGAGGGTCTCTCCTCGATGTCACTCTGGGCGATCGAGACCGCCCTCGGCGCGCCGCACCAGGCGGGCATGAGCATCGAGGAGCCACGCGAGGGCCTCCAGCGCCCCGGCCAGACGATCTTCCGGCTGCCCCCGCTCTAGTCCTCGTCACCGCGAGGAACTTGCGACGAGGTGCCCCGCCGCGTGGCGCGGAACCAATGGTGCGTGTGACACGTTGAACAGACCGTGGGTGACCTGCCCGGAAGGCACGCGCCCGGAAGGACTGTTCGATGCGAACCGCCACCGCTCGTCTCCCTCGCACCATGCTGCTGACGCGAAGCCTGGCGCTCGGGGCCTTCGTCGCGTTCACCTCGTTCGTGCTGATCGCCCGCACTGCCTTCGCCCAGACGCCCACCCCGACGCCTTACCCGACCCGTCTCGAACTTGCCCCAATCGAATCGGTCGAGGTGCTGGTGCTGGAGTCGTTTCCGCCGCAGTACATGGTCACCGTGACCTCGGGCCTGCCGGGTGGATGCGCCGTTTTCGCCAGCATCGCCGCCGCGCGGAACGGCACGCGCATCGACGTCACTGTCCAGAACACGATGCCGGCCGTCTCCATCCCGTGCACCGCCATCTACGGGTACAAGACCAGCTCGGTGAACCTCGGCTCTGGCTTCGTTGGCGGGACCACCTACACCGTGGTCGTGAACGGCGCATCGGCGTCCTCGAAGACCACGACGTTCACCGCCCAGGGCGTCTCGCAGACCACGCCGACCGCGACGGCCACCGTGCCCGCCGGCGCCTCCGCGACCCCGGCCGCGCCGCGTCCGGCGAACACTGGCACGGGCGGTCTCGACGACGGCACCCCCGTCGAGGTATTGGACGCGGTCATCGGCGCGAGCGCGATGGCGATGGCGCTGGTCGCGGTGACGCTCATCGTGATGCGCGTCCCCCGCCGCCAGTAGCGCCGTCGAGGTTATCGAGCGGGCCGCCCTGCGGAGTCTCCTCGACATCGCCAGCTGGTATGACACCGTACGCATCCGCCCCGGCGCACGCTCGGGGCCTGTATAGTGAGCCCAGCGCCTACCTCGGCGCACGAGGGAATGCCTCTCTCCCGTTCCCCACGGGTCAGTCGCTCGTCCCGGCACTCACCGACGCAGTCGTCGGCGGCCCGGGAGGGTATGTGATCTCAAGCTCCCTCGTGCGATCCGTCACCATGCCTGACGGCCGCACGCTCGCCTACGACGAGTACGGCGACCCGGATGGCCTGCCCTTCGTCTTCATGCACGGCATCCCCAGCTCACGCTTCGCCGCGCGGATGATCGCGGACGCTGCGGCGCGCGTCGGCGTGCGGCTGATCGCACCCGACCGGCCCGGCTACGGCTGCTCCGACCCCTTCCCCTCCCGCACGCTCCTCGACTGGCCCCGCGACGTCGAGGCACTCGCCGACGCGCTGCACCTCGATGAGTTCGGCGTCATCGGCATCTCGGGCGCGGTGCCGTACCTGCTCGCCTGCGCCGTCGCGATCCCGGATCGCCTGAGCCACGTCGCGATCCTCAGCGGTCTCGGGCCGTTGCGGGAGCCGGGCGTGATGGAGGGCATGAACCGCGAGACGGCCACGCTCTACCGCCTCGCGCTGCGATCGCCGCGGATGGCGCGCGTCTGGATGGCGATGCTCGCGAAGACCGCGAAGCACTCCCCGCACCTCGTCTATCGCCAGCAGCTCGGCTACCTGCCGGAGGTCGACCGCGCCGTCTTCGACGGCCCGGGGATGCGCGAGCACCGGCTGGTCGACTTCGCCGAGGCGTTCCGCCAGGGCGCGGACGGCCCGTCGCGCGAGGCCGTCCTCCACATGACCGACTGGGGCTTCGCGTTGTGCGATGTTCCGCTGGACGTGTTCGTGTGGCAGGGCGCGCTCGACCGTCACCACCCGATCGCCATGGGTCGCTACCTGGAGCGTGACATCGCCGGCGCGCACGCCGTGTTCGTGCCCGAGGTGGGTGCGTTCGGCTTCGTCGACCGCATGGACGAGGTGTTCGAGCAGCTCTTGGACGTCCCCGCACGCGCCGCCGCGCTCACCGAGCCGGCTCGACGCGCCTAATGAGTGCCTGTCGTTTGGATGGGTAGGAACAGATGACCGCTCCGATCTGCCAGAAGTGCTTCGAAGGCCCGGTGGGCGAGTGCGCGTGCGTCACGGTGCAGCGCCCGTGGGAGCCCCCCGCACCCGAGGTGCGCCGCCGCCCGACGCTTCCCCCCAGGCGTTAGTCGCGCCCGCTAGCATCCTCATCCGGAGGCCCGAACGATGACGACACCCGCGACGGTGGTGCTGGTGCATGGCGCGTGGCACGGGCCGTGGTGCTGGGATCGCGTGACGCCGCTGCTCACGGCCGCCGCGGTGCCGTTCGTGCTCGTTGACCGCGGCGTGGGGTCGCCTCGACGGGTCTCGTCTGATCCATGGATCGACCGCGAGCGCGTGCGGGCAGCCGTCGAGGGCGTCGACGGGCCGGTGGTCCTCCTGGGCCACTCGCAGGGCGGCATCGGAATCACCTTCGGGGGCACCGCGCCCAACGTGAAGCGCCTCGTCTACCTTACGGCCCACGCACCCGGCATCGACATGCCGGAGGGCGTCGTGCTGCGTAGCCCCGCGCTCGTCGCCGGTGGCATCGACACGCCCGAGGGACGCCTGTTCGACCCGAAGACGGTCGTCTCGGTCTTCTACGGCGACCTGACCCCAGAGGATGCCGCCTGGGCCGTCTCGCGCCTCGACCCGCAGCAGATCCTGCCGCCCGGCCCGCTGCCCGAGGAGCGCGCGTGGCAGGTGGTGCCGAGCACCTACGTCGTCTGCACGGAGGACGGCGCGCTCCTCGCGGCCGGCCAGCGGGTGTACGCCTCCCACATGACCCAGGTCATCGAGTGGCCGACCAGCCACTCTCCGTTCGTCTCGCGCCCGGATCTCGTCGCGGATCTCCTCGTGCGACTCGCCAACGAGGCGGGCGACTAGTCGCGCGAGCGAGCGAACGGATTCGGGCGAAATCCCGTATCGCCAGCGAACGCCCCTCTCCCACGCACCGTTTTGATGAATACCGGGCCTGCGTGCCCGGCAATACTCGTGCGCGCTTGGCGGCGTGCGGCGGCGGCTAGGGGGGCGGCAGATGAAATGCGCGAGCTGCGGCGCGGCGGTCCATCCCGCTGCTGACTTCTGTGGAGTGTGCGGCGGCGATGCGCCCCGCCCGAAGGCGTCTAGTGCCCCTCGCCTCTCGGGTATCGGGTTCCCCGATGTGGCCGCGGGCCTTGCGGGCCTCCGCACGAGTGCCCCGGCCGTCTCGATGCCGCGCGTCTCGCGCCGCATGTTGGCAATCGCGGGCGCCGGGGTCGCCGGCATCGTGATCGCGCTGCTGCTGGTGAACGCCGCCCTCGGCGCGGACGACGGCAGCACGGCGCGCCAGCTCGCCGCAGCCAAGACGGCGATCGAGCAGCGCGACGCGAAGATCGCCGCGCTCGAGGGCACCGTCGCCACGAACACGCAGATGCAGAGCGCGCTCCAGTCCTCAGCACAGGGGACGAAGAAGGAGAACGACATCCTCAAGGGCGAGCGTGACTCCGCGAAGCAGGAGCTCACCTCGATCGAGGCGAAGCTGAAGCAGACCGAGACCAGCCTCAAGGACGCGCAGACCACGGTGACGAAGCAGACGGCAGACCTTAAGACGCTCTCGGGCTGTCTGAACGGCACGTCCGTCGCGCTCGCGTTCGGCCGGAGCGGTCGGTGGCCCTCCGCCGACCTCGCGCTCGGTGCGGTCGCTGCTGCATGCAAGGCGTCGGAGCCACTGCTCCAGCGGTAGTGCGCCCACGCTCGCGGATCCTCGCAGGCTGCGGCACGTCCGCGGGCTCTCGATGTCCGCCGCCGGATACGGAGCGGCGGGCACCGAGGGATGCCGAGGGGTAGACGAGTGGTCTAGGATGCCCGCGCAGTACACCAGAGACGAGCCGAGGGGGCCGCGTATGGGGTTCAATGCGGGTGGACAGGTCGCGATCGTTGGCGTGGGCCGATCGAAGATCGTGCGCAAGGGTGATCGCGCCATCGGCGCGCTGGCCGTCGAGGCTTCGCTGAAGGCCATCGAAGACGCCGGGATCACGCTCCGGGACATCGACGGGCTCTCGACCTTCCCGGAGAGCACCGGGCCGGGCGTTGGCCCCACGCCGGGCGTGAGCGCCGCGGGTCTGCAGTGGATGGTCCAGGGCCTCGGCATCGAGCAGGTCAACTGGTGGTCCAATGGTGGCGGCAACATCTCCACTGCCATCGGCACCGCGATCCACGCGATCAACGCGGGCGCGTGCAACACCGTCCTCGTCTGGCGCGCGATGTACCAGCCGCGCAGCGGCGCGTTCGGCAGCGGCACGCGCAACTCCGCCGCGAACGTGTCAACCGAGGCGCCGAAGGCGACCGCGGGCAACGCGTACCAGGCGCCCTATGGCATGGGCGACGCGCCCACGGGCTTCGCCTCCGGCTACATGCGCTACATGAAGATGTACGGCGCGCGACGCGAGCACATGGCGGAGTACGCCCTGTCCCTGCGCGCCAACGCCAACAAGAACCCGATCGCCGCCTTCTACGAGCAGCCGATGTCCTTCGAGGACTACATGAACTGCCGCATGATCGCGGACCCGCTCTGCCTCTTCGACTGCGACATGCCAGTCGATGGCGCGGCGGCGATCATCCTCACGCGCGCCGACCGCGCGGTGGGGATGAAGCAGAAGCCGGCGTGGGTGAACGCCTTCGGCTCCGGCGGCTGGGACTGGCGACACCGCCCGCCCGAGGAGTGGCAGAACGACACCGCCGTGAACCTCGGCCGGACGCTCTGGGCCGGGACCGACCTGCAGCCGAAGGACATCGACGCCTGCATGCTGTACGACGGCTTCTCGCCGGACGTGTACTGGTGGCTGGAGGGCCTCGGCTTCTGCGGCCGCGGCGAGGCGTACCAGTGGATCCAGGGCGGCCGCATCCGCCTCGGCGGCGAGATGCCGATCAACACCTTCGGCGGCCAGATCTCAGAGGGCCGGCTCCACGGCATGGGCCACTGGTGCGAGGCGGTGCTCCAGATCCAGGGCCGCGCCGACGACAAGCCGGGCGACGGTGCGCGACAGGTGAAGGACGCGCAGCACGTCCTCGTCGCGACCGGCATGACCGGCCACGGCACGGGCGTCATTCTCGGCACCGAGCCGATGCGCTCGCGCTAGCCCTCGACCCTTCGAGGACAGACGACGGGGCGCCCATCGGGCGCCCCGTCTCGTTGTGCGGGCAGTGTGGGTGAACTTCAGCCGAGGATGAGGCTGGCGAACAGGGCGATGGCCGCGAGCCCCATCGTGATCGCTGTGGTCCAGCCCAGGATCTGCAGCACGACGCCCGGCCGGAACGTCCCGAGGACTCGCTGATCCCGCGACGAGATCATCAGAAACACGAGCAGCACCGGGGCCACCACGCCGTTCACGATCGCCGC
>CANIRU010000092.1 GCA_947470025.1 Chloroflexota bacterium | reverse complement strand
CTGAGGCGCTGTCCGAGCTAGCGTGGGGCGTCGTCGGCGGGGCGCCGCTCGTGCGCGACCGGGCGAGTCTCGAGCCGCTCCCGGCAGAGACCGAGGAGTCGCGGGTATTGAGCAAGGCGCTGAAGCGCGCCGGCTTCCGGTTCGTCGGCCCGACGACCATGTACGCCTTCATGCAGGCCTGCGGGCTGGTGGACGATCACCTCGAAGGGTGCTTCCGCGCCTGAGTGCTTTCGACCGGCTCGCTCGGCCAAGAGCGATCTATGGATTACCATGCCCCGGCGCAGACCCGCTCTCCGGGCGCGCCGCGACACTTCCTGTGCCAGAAAGATGGGGGCCATCAGTGGCGGAGAATCTCAACAGCTTCGGAGCCCGGGACACGCTGCAGGTCGGCGGCAAGTCCTACACGATCTACCGGCTCGACGCGGCGGCGAAGGCGCTCGGCGTCGACGTCGACCGGCTTCCGTTCACCCACCGCATCCTGCTGGAGAATCTGCTCCGCACGGAGGACGGCGTGAGCGTCGACAAGGCGCAGGTCGAGTCCGTGGCGCGCTGGAACCCGACGGAGGAACCGGAGAACGAGATCGCGTTCACGGTGGGCCGCGTCCTGATGCAGGATCTGACCGGTGTCCCCGCCGTGGTGGACCTCGCCGCGATGCGCGACGCGATGGCGGCGCTGGGTGGTGACCCGAAGAAGATCAACCCGCTGCAGCCCGTCGACCTCGTGATCGACCACTCGGTGCAGGTGGATGTCTTCGGCATCGACGACGCCTTCCGCATCAACACCGACATCGAGTACGAGCGCAGCGGCGAGCGGTACCAGCTGCTGAAGTGGGCGCAGGGCGCGCTGGACAACTTCCGCGTCGTCCCTCCCGGCACCGGCATCTGCCACCAGGTGAACCTGGAGTACCTCGGCCAGACGGTCATGACGAATAAGGATGGCGAGGCGTACCCGGACACGGTCGTCGGCACCGACTCTCACACCACCATGATCAACGGCCTCGGTGTCGTGGGCTGGGGCGTCGGCGGCATCGAGGCGGAGGCGGCCATGCTCGGCCAGCCGATCGCCATGCTCATCCCGCAGGTGATCGGCGTGCGCCTCGTCGGCTCGCTGCCGGAGGGCACCACGGGCACCGACCTGGTGCTGCGCGTCACGGAGATGCTCCGCGCACGCAACGTGGTCGGGAAGTTCGTCGAGTTCTTCGGCCCCGGTCTCGCCGCCCTCGCGCTGACGACGCGCGCGACGATCGCGAACATGTGCCCCGAGTACGGCGCCACCGTCGGCTTCTTCCCGACCGACGAGGAGACGCTGGACTACCTGCGCTTCACCGGCCGCACGGAGGAGCACGTCGCTCTGGTTGAGGCGTACTGCAAGGCGCAGCACCTCTTCAACTCCGCCGGGATGCCGGATCCCGTCTACACCGAGGTCGTCGACCTGGACCTGAGCGGCATCGTCTCCAGCCTCGCTGGCCCCACGCGTCCGCAGGACCGCATCGCCCTTACCGGCATGCAGGCCGCGGCGCAGAAGGACGCTCTCCAGTGGATCGGGCAGGGTGCCTCGAAGGACCCGCTCACCGTCAACGACGAGGGCTCCACCTACGAGATCGGCAACGGCTCGGTCGTGATCGCGGCGATCACCTCGTGCACCAACACCTCCAACCCGGAGGTCATGGTCGGCGCGGGCCTGCTCGCCAAGAAGGCGGTCGAGGCGGGGCTCCGCACGAAGCCATGGGTGAAGACCTCGCTCGCGCCAGGCTCCAAGGTGGTCACGGACTACCTGAACGACGCCGGCCTGACCGAGTACCTCGACGAGCTCGGGTTCGAGCTCGTGGGTTACGGCTGCACGACGTGCATCGGCAACTCGGGCCCGCTGCCCGAGCTGGTCGAGGCCGCGGTCGACGCGGGCAACCTCGCCGTCGCCGCCGTGATCTCCGGCAACCGCAACTTCGAGGCGCGCGTCCACAACAAGGTGCGCTCGAACTACCTCGCCTCCCCGCCGCTGGTCGTCGCGTACGCGCTGGCCGGGACGACGGACATCGACCTGACGAGAGACTCGCTGGGTGATGGCAAGGACGGCAAGCCCGTCTACCTGAAGGACATCTGGCCCTCCGCGGCCGAGGTGAACCAGGCCGTCGAGTCCTCGGTGCGGCGGGACATGTTCGTCCACCAGTACAGCAACGTCTTCGATGGCGACGACAAATGGGCAGCCGTGTCCGCGCCGACGGGCGAGCTGTTCGGCTGGGACCCCCAGTCGACCTACGTCCGCCGCCCCCCGTTCTTCGACAACCTCCCGCGCGACCCGCAGCCGCGCGAGGACATCCGTGACGCGCGCGTGCTCGCGGTGCTCGGTGACTCCGTCACCACGGACCACATCTCGCCCGCGGGCGGGATCGCGAAGAACTCGCCTGCCGCGATGTACCTCGAGAGCCACGAGGTCCTCGCAAAGGACTTCAACCAGTACGGCGCGCGCCGTGGCAACTACGAGGTCATGATGCGCGGCACCTTCGCGAACGTGCGGCTGAAGAACGCCCTCGCCGGCAAGGAGGGCAACTGGACGAAGCACCTCCCCGACGGCGAAGTGCTGACCATGTGGGACGCGGCCGAGAAGTACATGGCCGATGGGGTACCGACGATCATCGTCACCGGCCGCGAGTACGGCACGGGCTCCTCGCGCGACTGGGCGGCCAAGGGGCCGCTCCTCCAGGGCGTGAAGGCGGTCATCTCGCAGTCGCTGGAGCGCATCCACCGCAGCAACCTCATCGGCATGGGCATCCTGCCGTGCGAGTTCCTGCCGGGCGAGTCGCTCGAGACCCACGGTCTCGACGGCACGGAGCGCTTCGACATCGAGGGCATCGCGGCGGGGCTGACCCCGAAGCAGCTGCTCACGGTGCGGGCGATGTCCGACGCCGGCAAGGAGACCACGTTCCAGGTCCGTTGCCGCATCGACACGATCGTTGAGGGTGAGTACTACCGCCACGGCGGCATCCTGCAGTACGTGCTGCGCCAGCTGATCGAGGCATAGCCCCGGTCGTCGAGGATCCGGGGATGGTCGGGTTCGGGCCGGCCCGCGAGGAGTACGAGCGGATGCGTTCGTGGATCCTCGCGGGCCGCTCGGACGACGAGATCGCGCTGGCGCTGATGATCTCGGTGAAGCTGGTCCGCCTCGTGCGCCGCGAGGTGGAGGCTGAGGTGCGTCCGCAGTAGGCTCCGCCCGGGGGATCACCCCAGAAGCAGGAGCGCACCTGATGTCACCATTTGTCCGCCACTACCTCGAAATGGTCGTCGCGATGTTCGCGGGGATGTTCCTCCTTGGGCCGATCACCTTCATGGCGCTCGGGATGCACGGGCCTGCCGCGGATCCGCTGCTCCGCACGACGCTGATGGTCGTCTACATGAACCTCGGCATGGGTGCGTGGATGCGCTACCGCGGGCACTCGTGGGAGCGCATCGGCGAGATGGCGCTGGGCATGACGCTCCCGTTCTTCGTCCTCGTCCCCGCGATGTGGGCGGGGCTCGTGTCAGAGACGGCCGTGAACGTCGGGGGTCACCTCGCGATGTTCGTCACGATGTGGGGCGCGATGATGCTCCGCCGCGCGGAGTACAGCATGGACCACTCGCAGCACGCCCACATGCACGACTAGCCGGGGCCGACGTCCACGCGGATCCAGCCGCAGTCCCGGGTGAGCGCGGTGGGGCAGCCACCGAACGCCTGCTGGATCAGCGCACCGACTGTGAACTCGATGCCCGCCCCGGCGGCGACGATCACCCAGCCGTAGAACGGCTTCTTGCGTTCACGGACGGCGGGTTTGGTCACGAGGCGGCGTACTCCCGACACTTGATCGCGCGCTCGAGGTCATCGATCGCCTCTCGCAGCGACCGCTGCAAGACGGGGAGAGTATCGCCGAGGGACGCAAGCAACGCCTGAGCCTGCTCCAGGATCGGCCGCTCCACGATGTAGCCAGGCCAGAGGCCGCCGAAGTACGTGGTCGCGTACTCGTTCTCCTCGCGCTCGAAGATGCCCGGGAGCGCCTCGAAGTAGCGGCCTACGTACGGCGTCAGCAGCTCGCGCTGGGCCCACCAGTGGAAGCCGCCCATCGCGGCGCTCACCTGGTGCAGCGAGCCGTAGCCACGGATGCCGATCTGGAAGCGCGCCCACGCCTCCGCCTTCGCGCGGGCCTCGGGCTTCGAGGTGGCGCAGCGGATGCCGGCCCGCTGGCCGCGGTCGCTCGGGTCGCGCGCCGTCTCGGCGTCGACGCGCTCCTGCGCACCCTCGAGGCCGTACGCCACGTACCGCTGAGCGATGCTCCAGCGCATGTCCTGATCGATCGTCAGCCCGGGCACCTCGATCGTGCCGTCGGCGAGCTGGCCGGTGGTGAGGATGTCCTCGGGCGTGATCGCGATGCCGATCAGCGTGCGCGCCCAGATGATCTTCATGTCGCTGTCTGTCGCCGTGCGGAGCGCATCGAATGCCAGCGCGAAGAAGCGGTGCGCGGCGCCTGCCTTCTGTTCCTCCGGCACGTAGCGCGAGATCGCCGCCGACATCGTCGCGAGGATCGTCTCAATCAGTTCGTGGTCCTGCTCCGTCGCCACCTTCGGGCCCGCCAGGTCGAGGTAGTCCGTGGACTTGAGCTGCTGGTCGCGCACCATGTTCCACAGCGCCTGCCAGATCAGCTGGCGGAGCAGCGGGTCCTCGATGCGGTCGAGGTTGACGCGCAGGAAGTCCAGAGACCGCTGGTCCAGCGCGACCTTCGCGAAGTCGTGGTCGTGGTGGTTCGGGAAGACGAGGTCGGGGAACGGCTGGCCCTGCGCCTCCTCGATCGTCGCGGTCGCCCCGTCGATGCGCGCGGCGACCTCGCGGACGGTGATCGTGCCGGCCTCGTCGCGCACGAGTGCGATGTCCATGACGTGCGGTCGCATCGTCGGGTACGCAGGCGAGGCGGTCTGCGTCAGCGTGAGCCCGGCGATGCGGTCGCCGTCCGCCTCGACCTCGGCGGCGATCGTGTTCAGCGAGGGCGTCTCCAGCCACAGCGCGGCCCAGCCGTGCAGGTCGCGGCCGACCCCCTCGCCGAGGGCGTCGAGCCACTGGGTGAGCGTCGTGTTGCCGAAGGCATGCTTTGCGAAGTAGCCGCGCATGCCGGCGCGGAAGCCCTCCATGCCCATCGCGGCGACGAGCTGCTTGATGACGCTCGCGCCCTTGCCGTAGGTGATGCCGTCGAAGTTGAGGAACGTGGCGTCCGTGTCGGCAACCTGCCCGGCGATCGGGTGCGTGGTGATCAACTGATCCTGCCGGTACGCCCAGTTCTTCATCCCAGAGTTGAACGCCTGCCACGAGGTGGTGAAGCGCGTCGACTCGTCCATCGCGAGGTACGCCATGTACGTGGCGAACGACTCGTTCAGCCAGAGGTCGTTCCACCAGCGCATCGTCACGAGGTCGCCGAACCACATGTGCGCCATCTCGTGCAGGATCACTTCGGCGCGTCCCTGGCGCTGGGTGTCGGTCGGCGGGTCGCGGAACACCATGCGCTCCGAGTGCGTGACCGCGCCGACGTTCTCCATGGCGCCGGCGTTGAACTCCGGCACGAACACCTGGTCGTACTTGCCGAAGGCGTACGGGTACGCGAAGAAGTCCGCGAAGAAGGTCAGTCCCTGCTTCGTCACCGTGAACAGCTCGTCCTGATCCACGTACTGCTCGAGCGACTTGCGTGCGAAGAAGCCGAGCGCGATCCCCTCGTGCTCATCGCGGAAGGCGACGAACGGCCCGGCGATGAGGGCGAAGAGGTAGGTCGAGAAGCGCTGCGTGCGCTCGAAGGTGGTCGTGGTGCGACCAGCGTCAGCAGCCGCAGTCGCCTCGACCTTGCTGTTTGCGACGAGCTCCCAGACGGCAGGCGCGGTCACGGTGAGGTGGTGCGTCGCCTTGATGTCCGGCTGGTCGAAGCACGGGAAGAGCTTGTGTGCGGCGTACGGCTCGAAGTTGGTGTAGAGGTACTCTTCGCCGTCCTCCGGGTCGATGAACTGGTGCAGGCCGTCGCCGGTGTGGTCGTAGTCGTTCTCGTACACCACATGCACCGTGGTCTCCGGCGCCAGCAGCGCATCGTCGAGGGTCAGCCGCACGCCGCTCCAGTCCGCCGCTGCGACCGTCGTCCCGTTGACCTCGAGCAACTCGATGGTCTTGCCCGTGAAGTCGAGGAAGAGCGGGCCGGAGCCATTCCGGGGAGCACTGTGCTTGAACGTCGCGATGAGGTCGCCGCGGTAGGTCGGCGAACCCTTCGTGAGGTCGAGCTTCAGCTCGTACGCGACGTCGGCGACACGCGGCGCGCGGGCCTCGGCCTCCTCCTGCGTCAGCGCATCCTTGGGCGGGTTCATCGGTGCGTTCATTTGTGCTCTCTCTCGAGGCGTGCGCGCTCCAGCGTGGAGGCCGCCGTGGGGGTGAGCGGGAATCGTACCGGACGCGCTCGCGAGGAGTCAGGTCAGGAGGAGTGCGGCGCCCTCGCGGTCGCCTCGGCGCGGCGGGCGCGTCGAGGCTCGATGACGAAGCGGAAGACCGAGACACCCGCGAGCGTGGCAGCGATGCCGAACCAGGTCAGGGCATATTCGGTGTGGGAGACGGTGCTGACGTAGCGCTCGTATCCCTGTACGGGATAGGAGGTGGGCATTGAGGAGTAGTCGTCGCCCTCGTTCAACTGTCCTTCGGTCACGAACCACGGGAGTACGAGGTAAGGGAGCCCGGCACCCATCGAGTCCGGCGCGAGGCCGGTCCACGTGCCGGCTGGGGTCTTCGAGGCGCGGAGGCCCTCGGCGTAGCGGGCGAGGCCGTGCGTCGGGCCGGTCATGCCCGCAAGGCGCTTGAGCGCCGCCTCGCGCTCCCCCTCGGGGTACCAACCGCGATCGATGAGGACGGCCTCCCCCGGCGCGATGAGCAGCGGCTGGACGATGTTCTCGCCCTTCCGCCCGTACCGCGCGCGGTTCGCGAGGAACATCACGTGCTCGCCATCCCACGTGCCCTCCAGCGAGACGGCGTGGTACTCGAGGCTCTCGGGCGACATCGCGCGGGCGTCGCCGGCGGAGAGCGGCTGCCCGGCGAGCTGCGCGTTCCTCGTGGCGACGAGGTTCGCTTTCCAGATGCCCCGCTCCACCTGCCACACGCCTAGCCCGCAGAGGATCACGAAGACGAGGCCGATGAGGAACAGCAGCACGGGCGTCGGCAGGCGGAAGGGCATCGGGCGCTCCGGAATCCTCGATCCAGTCTCGGCCTGGGATCAGGGGGCCGCAAATGACGGGAACCCTTCGAGGCGGTCTGGTGATTGATGATCCGGAGGATCCGATAGCGTGCGACCGTGAAATACTCCTGAAACGTGGCGGGCCTAACGTGCCTGCATTACCACCGGGGCCGATCGTGGCCGTGTCCACTGCGAAGAGTTGGAAGGCGGAATATGTACAAGGCTGAGTACATCTGGATCGACGGCGCGGAGCCGACGGCCAAGCTGCGCTCGAAGACCAAGATCATCGAGGACGGCGTCGAGCCGGGGATCTGGGGCTTCGATGGTTCGAGCACGAACCAGGCCGCGGGCGAGTCTTCCGACTGCGTGCTGAAGCCGGTGCGAATCGTGCCGGACCCGATCCGTGGCGGCGACAACAAGCTCGTCCTCTGTGAAGTGCTGCTCATCACGATGAAGCCGCACCCGACCAACACCCGCGCGGCGCTGGCTGCCGCTGCGAAGAAGTACGCGAAGCACGAGATGTGGTTCGGCATCGAGCAGGAGTACACCTTCTTCGATGGCATCAAGCCGCTGGGCTGGCCGGACAACGGCTTCCCGGCTCCGCAGTTCGGCTACTACTGCGGCGTGGGCGCGGACGAGATCTTCGGTCGCGAGATCGT
>CANIRU010000091.1 GCA_947470025.1 Chloroflexota bacterium | reverse complement strand
CCGATTGGTAGGACACCGTGCGGCCGCGCCACTTCGGCGCGCCGGACGAGGTGCCTCGGCTGCTGAACATCATGATCGCGAAGCTGCTGACGAACAGGATGATCCCGGCGTACAGCGCCCACGTCATCAGCAACGGCGCGGCACGGCGGAAGAACAGTGAACCGAGGATCAGGATGAACGAAACGAGCATCACCTGGGAGATCGAGAACCGCGACAGCTGGCGCATCAGCGAGCGCTGCGACTCCGAGATCCGGGTGGCGAGATCCTGCAGCCAGCGGCTGCGCGCGCGCTTGCGTCGCGTCGAGGCGTCCGGGAACTGCTCGATCTTGCCGAGGATCTCTTCGATCTCGCGTTCCAGGCGGTTGGAGTCGGGCATGGGGCGCTCGCGTCCGCTGCGGGGGTTGGGGGAGCCCAACGTCCTTCCAGTATACGCGCGCAAGCCGGGCCTCAACGGCACGGAATCCCACGAGAATCGCGCGGTTGTGGCGGAGAGTTGTGGGGCTGCTCCGGGCTGTGGCACGCTCGATGCATGGTCGCCAGTACATCGTCCACTGTGCACGTCGTGATCGAGGCGACGCCGAAGCGTGCCTTTGCGAGCGCTCTCGAGTGGCCCGGGTGGTCGCGGCCCGGTCGCGACGAGGCGTCGGCACTCGACGCGCTGGCGGCGTACGCCGCGCGCTACCGCGCCGTCGCGCAGGCGGCACACCTCCGCTATCCGGCGCACCCGACCTTCGAGGTCGTCGAGCGGCTGCCCGGTAACGGCTCGACCGACTTCGGCGCTCCCGGCCAGATCGCCGCCGCCGAGTACGAGCAGCCGACCCTAGCCGAGGCGAAGCGGCTGGCTGCGCTCGTCGAGGGTGCCTGGCTAGTTTTCGACGCCATCGCGGCCGGAGCGCCGCCGGCGCTCCGCAAGGGGCCTCGAGGCGGCGGGCGCGACCGCGACGAGGTTGTGCAGCACGTGCTGAGCCCGGAGAGCATGTCGTACGCCCGCGGGATCGGCCTGCACCTCGCGGAGCCCGCGGTGGGGGACCGACAGGCGATCGAGGCGTCTCGCGCCGCGATCCTCGAGGCGATCCGGGCCGGGGGGCGGAAGGACGCCCCGGAGACTCGGTGGCCCGTCCGGTACGCCGCGCGCCGCATTGCCTGGCACGTCCTCGACCACGCCTGGGAGATCGAGGACAAGTCGGAGGGGTAGGACGCTTGGAAGGTCCCGATCTTGTCCCTCCCGGCCCCCGTTGCTAGTCTAGGAAGGTTGTTTCCAAAGCCAGCCGCGCTCCCGCCGGCCTCGACACCCGTCGACGGCACGGCGTCGCCCCACACTCAGGACTGACGATGCCCGACACCTACGCAGTTGAACCCCGCACCGTGACCGGCAAGAACGTCTCGCGCCTCCGCCGCGAGGGCCTGCTGCCGGCCGTCATCTACGGGCGCAACCTGCCCTCCGTCCACGTGCAGATGTCGTACGTCGACGCGCGTGACCTGATGAACGAGCACGGCAAGAGCACCCTCATCAACGTGCAGGTTGCGGGCGAGGCGGCCCCGCGCCCGGTGGTCGTGCGCCAGCTCGCGCAGAACCCGGTGACGCGTGCGCTCCTCCACCTCGACTTCTACCAGGTCGACCTGTCCCGCCTGATCACGGCGCAGGTCCCGATCCAGCTCACGGGCACCGCTCCCGCGGTCGCCCGCTGGGGCGGCGTGCTGCAGCAGGGCGTCGAGCACGTGGAGCTCGAGGCGTTGCCGCAGAGCATGCCGACGCACTTCCAGGTGCCGGTCGGGAGCCTCGCGCAGATCGGCGACCACATCCTGCTCAGCTCGGTGCGCCCGCCGGCCGGCGTCCGCGTGATCACCTCGGGCGACTCGGTCGTCGCCGCCGTCCAGCACGGTGCCCCCGCCGAGGAGGCTGCCGCCGCTGAGGCGGCCGCTCCCGCCGCGGCGGAGTAGCCCTCGTCACCGGACAATGATCGAACAGGCCGGCTGCAAAGCCGGCCTGTTTATTGCGCTCGCGGGCGCGAGGATCGTGTGGGGCGGAGGGCAGGGTTCCTCGGTGCGGCGTGGCGTTGAGGTTCAACCGTGGGGCGGTCCACGCCTACCCCTCGTGTCTTCAAGCAGAACGGCGCTTCGCGCGGGGCGCAGCGCGAGTCGTGCTCAGTCCTCGAAGCCGCGACTGTTATGGCTGAACTGTCAGCGGGATCGCTTCGGCGATCGTGGCGCGCTGGACGTCGGTGCGGAGCTGGCCGCAGGCGGCGGCGATCTCCACGCCACGTTCGATGCGCACCGTGGCGTTCGCGCCGGCGGCCTGCAGCTCGCGCTGGAAGGCGCGAACACGCGCGAGGCTCGGGCGGCGCAGGTCGGGGCCGGCGGTCGGGTTGTACGGGATCAGGTTCACGTGCGCCTGGATGCCGCGGATGCGCCGGGCGAGCGCACGCGCCTGCTCCGGCTCGTCGTTCACGTGGTCGAGGAGGGCGTAGGCGAAGGTCACGCGCCGCCCGCACCGCTCGATGTACAGGCGCGCTGCGTTCACCAACTCCTCGATCGTCGTGCCGCCAGCCGTGGGGATCAGGTTGCGGCGCAGCTCGTCGTCCGGCGCGTGCAGGGAGATCGTCAGGCCGATCTGCAGCCCCTCCTGCGATAGCCGGTCGATGCCTCGCACGAGGCCGACCGTCGAGACGGTGATCCCGCGCTGGCGCAGGCCGAGGCCCTCGGGCCGGGTGAGCCAGCGGATGGCGGCGATCGTGCCGTTGTAGTTGGCGAGCGGCTCGCCCATGCCCATGAAGACGATGTTGGTGACCCGGTCGCGTGAGGCCCGCAGGTCTGGCTGGGCGTGCGAGGTATCCTCGCGTTCGCCCCGTGAAGGCCGCGAGAAGTAGAGGACCTGCGTCACGATCTCCGAGGCACTGAGGTTGCGCGTGAAGCCCTGCAGGCCAGTCGCGCAGAAGCGGCACGCCATCGCGCAGCCGACCTGCGTCGAGATGCACACGGTCACGCGATCGGGTGCGCCGTCCTCGTCCGGGTCGTAGTCCATCCGCACCGTCTCCACGGCATCGCCGTTCCCGAGATCCAGCAGCGCCTTCGTCGTCGCGCCATCGTCGGCGTGCCGCTCGGCGAGGACTTCCGGTGCGGCGATCGTGAACGCCTCGGCCAGCCGTGCGCGGAGGGCGGGCGGGAGATTCGTCATCACCTCGAAGTCGGTCGCGCCGTGGCGGAACACCCACTCCGTGATCTGCTTCGCGCGGTAGCGCGGCTCGCCCCACGAGGCGAGCTCCGCCTCGATCTCTTCGAACGATAGGTCGAGCAGGTGACGCATGATCAAAGTCTACCTGTCGCTGCTGGGAGCGGCTCCGTGCCCTACGGCGCGGGCGGGCCGAACCGTGAACCGATGAGCGCGCGGTCGCCGTTGAGGTAGTCCTCGATCGGGAGGGCCTTGCGGCCAGAGCGTTGCAGCGACAGCAGCGCGAGGCGGCCCGAACCGCACGCGACGACGGCCCGCGCCCGTCGGCCGGGCAGCACGTCGGACAGCGACGTGCCGTCTCCCGCCTCGACGGTGCCCGGTGCGGCGGTCGAGGCGCCTTCCAGCGGCCACGCCTCGAGGATGGCGAGCGGCTCGGGGCTCCCGTCGGGGAGCGGTCGCGTCGTCTGGGCGAGCGGCCACGGGTGGTAGGCGCGGACAGCGCGCGCGATCTCATCTGCGCTGCGGGACCAGTCGATGAGTCCGTCGTCCTTCGTGAGGCGCGGGGCGTAGGTGACCTGCGCGTCGTCCTGCGGCTGTGCGGTCAGCTCGCCGGCGACCCAGTGCGGCAGGGTGTCGGCCAGCAGCGCTGCGCCGAGGTGCGCGATGCGGTCGGTGAGCACGCCGGTCGTGTCGAGGGGGCCGATCGGCGTCGCGCGCCGCGCGATCACCGGGCCGGCGTCCAACTCGCGCACGACGAGCATGATCGACGCGCCGCTCTCTGCGTCGCCCTCGAGGATCGCGGCAGAGACGGGCGATGCGCCGCGGTGGCGCGGCAGCAGCGAGGCGTGGACGTTTACCACCTGGTGCGGGAAGGCATCGAGGAGATGCGTGGGGAGGATGTGCCCGGATGCGGCGACGACACCGACGTCCGGCCGCAGTGCGGCGAGCACCTCGGTCGTGTCGCGGCGGACACGCTCGGGTTGGAGTACCACGGGGACGCCGGCCTCGACGGCGAGCTGCTTCACGGGCGTCATGAGTGCCGCGCGGGAACGGCCGCGCGGACGGTCAGGCTGCGTCACGACGGCGATGACCTCGGCACCGGGGAGGACGAGGCAGGCGCGCAGGGACGGCACGGCGTACTCGGGCGATCCGAAGAAGACGATGCGCATGGGAGCGCCCTCGACGCGGCGGGGCGGGCTAGGTCGCCGCGACGCTCCAGGCGGAGATGGCGATGAAGATCACGACCACGACGATGGTCAGGCGGTGCAGCTGCCGCTGCAGGCCGCGCTTGGTGCGGAAGGTGTAGTCCTGTCCGCCGAGGGCCGCGCCGAAGCCGGTCCCGCGCACCTGCATCAGCACGAGGCCGATGAGCAGCGCCGAAACGAGGATCTGGGCGAGGCTGAGAAAGTCCTTCAGTTCCATGAGTAGGAAGGCTAAGGGGCCGGGCTGGTGGCGGCAAGCGACGGGGGACGTGGACGCGGCACGAACGACATAACGATCCGACGCGGCCTAGCGGGCCTCGAAGGCGGCGGGGGCGGCGACGCGGAGGTCGCGCTCGAAGTAGGCGCGCATGACGACTGCGGCGAGAAGATCGCCATCGTGCCGGTAGCGCCGCTCGTGGTCGACGATGTCGGCCAGCACGAGGCGCGCCTTGCCGTAATCGGCGTCGCCAGGAGCCAGCACCGGGTCGGAATGCCATTCGGGGTTGAGGGGGTCGGACGGGAGGTTGCTGTTCGCCAGGACGACATCGACGAGCGCGTCGTCCTGCAGGTGGCGTCGCAGGGCGGCGTAATGGTCGGCGGCGGTGTAGCCGTTCGTCTCGCCAAGCTGGGTCGCCACGTTGCTGATGTACAGCTTGTGCGCGTGCGACTCCTTGACCGCTTTGCCGATGCCCGGCACGAGGAGGTTCGGCAGCACCGAGGTGTACAGGCTGCCGGGGCCGATCACGATCAGGTCGGCCTCGAGCAGGGCGCGCACGGCGCCGGGGTGGGCGGCGGAGTCGCGCGGCTCGACCCACATCTCGACGGGGGGACTGCCGTGGCCCGGAAGTGCGGACTCCCCGTAGATCACCTCGCCATCCTCGAAGCGCGCGGCGAGGCGCACGTCGTCGAGGGTGGACGGCAAGATGCGCCCGCGCACAGCGAGCACGCGAGAGGTCTCCGTAATTGCCGCCTCCATGTTGCCGGTGACCTCGGCCATGGCCGTGATGAACAGGTTGCCGAAGGAATGCCCCGCCATGCCCTCGCCGGCGCGTTCGTCGAAGCGGTACTGGAACAACTGCGTCACGAGGGGCTCGGCGTCGGCGAGGGCGGCGATGCAGTTGCGGATGTCGCCGGGGGGGATGACGTGCAGGTCGCGGCGCAGGCGGCCACTCGACCCGCCGTCGTCGGCGACGGTGACGATCGCGGTGAGGTTGGACGTGTACTGCTTCAAGCCGCGCAACAGGTTCGACAGCCCGGTGCCGCCGCCGATGGCGACGACGCGGGGACCTCGGTCACGCGTGCGGTTCTGGTAGACGAGGTCCACGAGGTCGCGCTGGCGGTCGCCGCTGGGCAGCAGCGCGTGCGCGAGCGAGCGGTTGAGCTGCCACCCGGAGAAGATCGCGAGCGACAGCGCGGCCGCGATGAAGAGCAGCCCGCGGAGCCAGCGAGGGATGAACTGCAGTGTGATGTAGAAGGCCCACACGGGGAACGTGTAGGAGACGTAGACCTCGCGGAGGATGTAGGCGAAGCCGATGCCCATGATGGCCACGGCGATCGCGAGAAGGGCCAGCCATCGCTTGATGTGCAGCCCGACGTACAGCCACTTGGTGATGTTACCGCGACTCAAAGGGTGACTCGCTCGCTGCCCGCCATAAGCAGTAAACGCTCACGTGTGTTGGCGGTCAACTCTTGCGGGCGGGCGCAGTGGTGAGGGAAGTGGCTAGCCGGTCGCGGCGTCGAGGTGGCGGCGGAGCGTCTCGGTCGCGGTGTTCGCGTCGGCGCGACCCTTCATCTCTCGCATCACCTGGCCGACGAGGAAGCCGATCGCGGCCTGCTTGCCAGCGCGGTAGTCCTCGACGGCCTTCGGGTTCGCGGCGATCGCCTTCTGGGCGACCTCGTCGATCGCGCCGGCGTCGGTGACCTGGCGCAGGCCGCGTGCGTCCACGATCGCCTCGGGGAGCTCGCCCGTCTCGAACGCGACGTCGAGCACTTCCTTGGCGGTCGCGGCGGTGACCGCGTTCGACGCGGCGAGGCGCACCAGCTCGCCGATGTGGCGTGCCGTGACCTTCGTGTCGCTCAGCTCTGCCTCCGCCCCGAGGGTGTTGAGGTGCTTCGCGACGTCGCCGGTGAACCAGTGGGCCACCGTCTTCGCGTGCTCCGCGCCGGCGATGCCCACGGCCTCCTCGAACGCGTCACCGTCGGAGCGCGAGTCGCTCAGGATGCGCGCCTCCGCGGCAGACAGTCCGTACTGCGACTGGAACCGGTCGAGGCGCGCCGCGGGGAGTTCCGGCAGCTTCGCGCGGAGGGCCTCGATCGTCTCGGGGGCGATGTGCAGCGGGGGCAGGTCGGGCTCGGGGAAGTAGCGGTAGTCGCTCGCCTCCTCTTTGGAGCGCTGCGACACCGTCTCGCCCGTCGCGTCGACGTACCCGCGCGTCTCCTGCACGATGCGCTCGCCCGCGTCGAGCATCTTCGTCTGGCGCTCGATCTCGAACTCGATCGCGCGCTGCACGCTGCGGAACGAGTTCATGTTCTTCACCTCGACCTTGCGGCCGAGCTCCTCCTGGCCGATGGGACGGAGGGAGACGTTCGCGTCGCAGCGCATGCCGCCCTTGTCCATGTCGGCGTCCGCGATGCGCAGGTAGCGCATGACCTGGCGCAGCGTGCGCAGGAAGGCGTGGGCCTCCAACGCCGTGTGCATGTCGGGCTTCGTCACCAGCTCCATGAGCGGTGAGCCCGCGCGGTTCACGTCCAGCAGCGAGTACGTTTCGATGCCGTTGTCGCGGTGCAGCAGACGCGCCGTGTCCTCTTCGAGGTGGATGCGCTCGAGGTGGACGAGCCGTCGCTCGCCCTCGACGTCGATCTCAAGCACGCCGTTCAGGCAGAACGGCTGGTCGAACTGCGAGATCTGGTAGCCCTTCATGAGGTCGGGGTAGGGGTAGTTCTTGCGGTCGAACTTCGCGTAGGCGGGGATGTCACAGCCCAGTGCGAGGCCCGCCAGCAGCGTGCTGGTGACGGCCTCCTGGTTGATCACGGGCAGCATCCCAGGCATGCCGAGGCACACGGCGCAGACGTGCGAGTTGGGCTCCGCGTCGAAGTACTGGCGGTCACAGCCGCAGAACATCTTGGAGTGCGTGTTGAGCTGGATGTGGACCTCGAGCCCGATCACGGCCTCGTACTTCGTGGCGGTCTGGGTGGTCACGCGGTCACCTCGTGCTCAGCGGTGCTCGGAAGCCGGGTCGGGCATCCATCGTACCTCGGCGAGCCGTAACATCGAGGAGCGGACGGAGGTCGAGGACGATGCCGGAGCCGGAGTCGCGGCTGGACGAATCGATGTCGCGACGCCGCGTCCTCGCGCTCGGCGGCGGTGCCGTGGTGGTGGCTGTCGGCGCCTCGGGCGGGATGATCGAGTGGGCGCGCCGCGAGTCGATCCGCCGTGCCGCCGCGCCCGCCTCGGTCGCTGCGACCTCAACGCCGGTCGTCACGCCCACGCCCCCGCGCACCGCCGAAGACGACGAGCCGTGGCCGCCGCGCCCGCTT
>CANIRU010000090.1 GCA_947470025.1 Chloroflexota bacterium | reverse complement strand
CGCCGCCAGGCTGTCACCGACCGTGAGGAGGTAGATGCACGATCCGGACGTCGCCGTGATCGACGCGCTGCTCATCGACCCGTCCGCGCTGGACTTGAACTGCACCGTCCCGACGCCGACCCCGGCGGTCGTGTAGGCCTCACCGGCGTACGTCGCGTTCGGAGCAACCCTGGCGGCGACGGGCTCCGGCGCGGGCGTGCGTTCCGCCATCCAGGTCGAGCGCCGACGCGGGCAGTTGGAGCCCTCGTTCGGGTCCGCACTGTACGCGCCCACGACGGACTGGTAATCCGGCAGCGCGAAGTACGCCGCGATCGCCACGTTGTTCTGCACCCCCGTCGAGGCAGTCAACGACGCGAACTGCGCCTGCGCCGTCCCCGCGATCGAGGCGGACGGGACGGTGATCCCCGTCGAGCAGTTCGCGCTGTACGGCCCCGGGTAGGTCACCACGACCCGCACCGCCGTCGCATCGGCGTTCACCGTGACGACGATCGTGCCGCCGTCGCTCATCGTGCCGTTGTAGACGGCCCCGGCCGGCGGAGCGGCCAGCGCGCTCCCGGGCGTCGCGAGGAGAGCGAGCATCCCGATCACTAGCGCCGCGCACGCGCGCCAGGGGGCGGGGAAGGCGGTCACAGGGGGTCCTCCGCGGAGATCGGTGGGCTGAGAGGTGGCGTGACGGGGAGGTGGGACGCGGGCCGAGCGTATCGCAACAAACACGCACTCGCATAGGTTCATGTCGACCGACTCGCTGATACGATGCCGAACGTTCGAGGGTCGCGGAGGGTTCCATGCTGGACGGCGTTCGGGTCATCGAGCTGAGCACGGACGTCGCCGGTGCCTTCGCGGGCCGCCTGCTCGCGCTCTACGGCGCGGATGTCGTTGTGGTCGAGCCGCCCGGGGGACACCCGGTCCGCCACCTGCCGCCCTGGCCCGTTGAAGAGCCCGCACCCGACGACAGCGTGCTGTTCGCGTACCTCGGCGCGGGCAAGCGCAGCGTCGTCCTCGACCTCGCGCGCGCCAAGGACGCCGAGCACGTGCGCGCGCTGATCGACGGCGCCGACATCGTGCTCGACTCGGGTGCGCCGGGCCGGCTCGCGGCGGTGGGGATAGACCTCGCGGCGATCGGCGAGGCACGACCGTCGCTCATCGTGGTGCAGATCTCGCCGTACGGACAGAGCGGGCCACGCGCGGACTGGCGAGCGACCTCGCTCACGGCGTTCGCGACCAGCGGCCAGATGGCCGCGTGCGGCGACCCGGACATGCCACCGTTGAAGACTGGCGGCCACCAGGCGTTCCTGTTCGCCGGGTTGCAGGGCTTCGCCTCGTCGGTCACCGCGCTGTTCGCCGCACGCACCTCGGGCGTCGGCGACCGCATCGACCTGTCGATCCAGGAGCTGCACGTCGCAGGCATCGAGTCGCAGATGGCGAACGCCCTCGTGCGCCACGCCGACAGTGCGAGGCTCACCGGCAACAACATGTACGCGCAGTGGGGCATCCAGCCCTGCGCCGACGGGTACATCGGGATCGCGGCGATGCCTCGACAGTCCGGCTCCGTGTACGACGCGATCGGGCGTCCCGAGCTGAAGGACGACCCGACGTTCGCCTCGGGCTGGTCGCCGATGGCGAACGAGGTGCTCACCGCGCTGATCCCGGAGTGGACGCGCGAGCGCACCGCCGAGGAGATCTTCCGCATCGGCTCCGAGGTGCGCGCACCGTTCTCGCGCATCCTCACGCCGCGCGAGCTGTACGAGTGGCCCCACCTCCGCGAGATTGGCTTCTGGCAGGACGTCGATCACCCACGCCTCGGCCGTCACCCGCTGCCCTCCGGCCCAATCCAGTTCGACGGCATCGAGCCCGGCAGCTACCGCGGCACGAACCGCCGCGCCCCGCTCCTCGGCGAGCACACGGCTGAGGTGCTCGGCGAATCGCACGAGGCCCCCGCTACCTCGACGGAACCGCGCTCCGCGGGGCCCGCGCTCCCGTTCGCCGGACTCCGCGTCGTGGACGTCTCGCAGGTGTGGGCCGGTCCATACGCCACGCGGCTCCTTGCGGACATGGGCGCCGAGGTGGTGAAGGTGGAAGGGCCGACGTACCCCGACCCGATCCGCACGATGTCCGGGGCGCGCACCGTACCGGAGATCAACCAGATCCCGTACTTCAACGAGTACGGCCGCAACAAGCTCGGCGTGAGCCTCGACCTCAAGCAGCCCGAGGGCGTCGAGGCCTTGCGCGCGCTGATCGCGACGGCGGACGTGTTCATCGAGAACTGGAGCAGCGGCGTCGCCGACCGGCAGGGGCTCGGCTACGAGGACGTGAAGCGCCTCAACCCGCGCATCATTTACGTGTCGATGCCGGGCTTCGGACACGTCGGCAGCGACGCGAACCGGATCGGCTTCGGCCCGACGATCGAGCAGATGGGCGGCCTCGCCGCGCTCCAGGGGTACGAGGGCCGGGCGCCGCATCGCAGCGCGATCTCGTACGGCGACCCGGTCGCCGGCACGACCGCCGCCGCCGGCGTGGCGATGGCGCTGCTGCGCCGCGAGCGCACCGGTGAGCCCGCGTACGTCATGGTCGCGCAGCGCGACGGCATCGCCGGCCTCGTCACCGAGTACGTGAGCGGCGAGGTCCTCGGCTGCCCGTTGCGGGCGCGCATCGGCGACCGCGACCCGCACTTCGCGCCGTCGAATGCCTACCCCGCCGCCGACAGCGCACCCCGGCCGATCGTCGATGTGAACGGCAACCAGATCGGCGCGGTGACCGACCGCTGGCTAACGCTCACGATCGACAGCGACGATGCGTGGGACGCCCTGCGCGATGTCATCGGCGACGCGCGCCTTGACGACCCCGCGTACGCGACACGCGAGGGGCGCATGGCAGCGCAGGACGCCATCGACGCCGTGATCGGGGAGTGGAGCGCGCCGCACGACGCCGAGGAGAGCGCGGCGCTGTTGCAGGCCGCTGGCATCGCCGCCGCGCCGATCCTGTCGCCGCTGATGCTGGCGAGCGACGCGCACCTCGAAGCGCGCGAGGCGTTCGTCTGGTACGACCACGCCGAGGCGGGCCACCAGCGCACGACGCGCCCGGTCTGGCGCATGGCGCGCCGCCCGATCACCAGCGTGCGCGCCGCCCCGCGCTTCGGTGCCGACACCGCCGAGGTCCTCGAACGCCTGCTCGGCTACACGCCCGCGCAGATCGAGGCGCTCGCCGCGAAGCACGTCACCTCCACGGCGCTGACGGAGTAGACGCGCCTAGAACGTCCAGCGCGTGTTGTGCGACACGTACGCGCCTTCGAGCCACGCCCAACCCACCTCCGGGATCACGTGGAACAGCGCGGGCTCGTCACCGAGCGCCGGGTACACGTCGAACGGTTCGCCCGTCTCACCGTCGGCGTACTTCACACGGAACGCATCCGCCGCACGCTGCACGAGCGCCGCATCGTGTTCAAGCTCTACGCGCCCCTGCACCATGATCACGTCGTCCGCACTGTCGAGGTGGACGACGGCATACGGCGTTGCCGTGAGGTTCTTAATCTTCTGTCCCATCGTGCCGAACCACAGGCCGTCGTCCAGCCAGACCCCCCACACGGGTGCGCTGTGCGGACGGCCGTCCGGCCTCGTGGTGCCGATCCAGTAGTTGTTCGCCGTCCGCAGGCGCGCCATGGCGCGCCCGCGCAGCATCGGCCCAAAGTCATGAGACGCAGTGTCCTTCGGCGCCTCGTTGGAGGTAGTCGTTTCGTCGTTCGTCAGTGGATGCCTCCTTCGTCGTGCATCGTCGATGTGCACTCGTGGGGCGGCCCATCCTCCTGCCCCCTTCTCTGCGCGGGAAGGGGGATGAGATGTGATGGTTTCACCCTCACGCTCCCACGTGAACGAGCCGCTCCGGCCCCCTCTCCCCGCTCGGGGAGAGGGTTGGGGTGAGGGCCTTCCGACCCGCGCGGTGCCGTAAGCGCGGGCGACGGAGGGTAACAGAACGGCCGTCGAGGTAATCCTCGACGGCCGCTGGTGCATCGAATGCGCGCGGGGCTACTTGCCGAGCGCGGCCTTCGCGGCAGCGGCGCCCGCCGTGCGCCCGAAGACGGAGCCGGCCATCAGGCCGGTGCCGCCCGGGTAGTTGTGCCAGAACAGGCCACCGACGAGCTCGCCCGCGGCGTACAGGCCCGGCATCGGCACATCCTCGGTGTCGAGGACCTGCGCGGTGTTCGCCTTGATGCGGAGGCCACCGAAGGTAAACGTAATGCCGCACGTCACCGCGAAGCCGACGTACGGCGGCTTGCTCAGCGGTAGCGCCCAGTTCGACTTCGGCGGGTCGATGCCCTCGGTGCCGACGCCGTCGAGGCGCGACGGGTCGTAGTCGCCGCCCTTGCACGCGGCGTTGTACGCCTCGACCTGCCGCACGAACTCACCGACGTCGATGCCGAGGTCGGCAGCGAGGCCGGGGATCGTGTCGGACTCCGCCTTCGTGATCTCCTTGATGCGGTACTCGTCGCGCAGCATCCCGATCGTCTGCTGGTCGAACACCTGGAAGGCGATGCCCAGCGGCTGCTTGAGGATCTCGCGCCCGTACTTCGCGTACGTGTAGTTGCGCAGGTCGGCGCCCTCGTCGACGAAGCGCTCCCCCTTCATGTTGAAGATCAGACCGAGGGGGTACGAGTGCTTCTGGTACAGGTCGCCGATGCGGCGGTTGCCCGTCGGCGGCGCGTTGTAATCCCACGCCACGGCGTGCGCGCCCGACCAGTGCCCGTACGACTGCGCTCCGATGTCGAGCGCCATCTTGATGCCGTCACCGGTGTTATGTCGCGTCCCGCGGACCTTCACGAACTCCCACCCGGCGCCGAGGTACCGGGTGCGCATCTCCATGTTTGCCTCGAACCCGCCGGCCGCGATGACAACGGTCTTGGTCTCGATCTCGGAGAAGCCGTTCTCGTCCTTGATGCGCAGCCCCGTGACCGCCCCGCTCTTCGGGTCGGTGACGAGCGAGACGCCCTTCGTGCCGTAGAGGACATCGACACCGAGGCGCTCGCACGCGGTGAACTCCTGGTCGACCAGGCCCGCGCCGCCGCCGACCGCCTCGGTGATCATGCCGCCCCAGAAGCGGAGCTTGCCATCCACCTTGTAGGCCTGGCGGCCGTACATCAGCACCCAGTGCAGGCCGGCGTAGTCCTTCAGCCACTGCACCGTCGGGTAGGCGTTTGTCAGCAGGTGCTCGAGGAGCTCCGAGTCCGCCTGGCTCTCGGTGACGCGCATCACGTCGTCGTACATCGCGTTGCGGTCGTACGACCCGACCTCGATGCCCTCGACCTCGGCGTCGCTGAGGTCGGGGATCACGCCGCGGATGTCCTCGATGCCGCGGTACGGGAAGCGGAAGCCGCCTGCTGTGTAGTAGGAGTTGCCGCCGCGCTCATCGAAGCCCGCCTTCTCGAGAACGGCCACCTTCGCACCCTGCTCGCGTGCGGCCAGTGCGGCGCACAGCGCGGCGTTGCCGGCCCCCACCACGACGACGTCATACGGTCCGGGCATCTCTCGCTCCATCTCGCGGGGACTCTCCCCGGTGTACGCGTCCAGGGCCGCTCGAGGCGGCGCGCTCACAGCCTAGCGATCCCCGCCACCACGATCATCCGCGTGGCACCGCGCCTGCGAGGGTCGGGACTGTCCGGCGGATTCTATGCTCCATCCGCCTGTCGACGTTGCAGGAGCGGGAGCAGTGCGAACCCGACCTGCCCCGCGAGGCCGATGAGCCCCGCCGCCGTACCGTACCCGGTACGCGTGTCCTCGATCGGACGTCCGAAGACGAGTGTGGCGAGGGTCCACTCGAGCGCCATCAGCAGCGCGAAGGCGGAAGCCCCCATGGCGGCACGCTCGGAGCCTCGCCCGAGGTCGAACGAGCGCACGATCCGCGCGCAGATCGGCCACGCGATAGCAAGCATGACCGGCACCTCGATCGCGACTGCGACAAGCTCGCCGATCCTCGGCGCGATCAGAAGCACGCGCACGACGCCCAGGGCGAAGGCGACCGCGAACACGAGGAGCGTGTAAACGCCGCCCGCCCTGAACGCCACACTCATCGAGGTGCGTCGCCTCGGTCACCTTACTCGGGCGGCTTCGGCTGCCGACGGGCGGCCCACGCCGCCTCGATGCGCGCCTCGTGGCCCAGCCCGCCCGGTACGTAGTAGGTATGACCCTCGACGGACTCGGGGCGATGCGTCTGCCCCGGCGCGAGGTGGTCCGGCTCGTCGTGGGCGTAGCGGTAGCCCTGCCCGAAGCCCATCCCCTTCATCAGGCCGGTGACGGCATTCCGCAGGTGCATCGGCACCGGCTCGTTGCGCGTCGCCTGCACGTCCGCGAGCGCGCGGTTGTACGCGGCGTACGCGCTGTTCGACTTGGGCGAGCGCGCGAGGTAGACCGTCGTCTCCGCGAGCGCGAGACGCCCCTCCGGCATGCCGAGGAAATGCACCGCCTGCTGGCACGCCACCGCGAGCTGGAGCGCCTGCGGGTCGGCGAGCCCGACATCCTCGGCGGCGGTGATGACGAGGCGGCGCGCGATGAACATCGGGTCCTCGCCGGCCTCGACCATCCGCGCGAGCCAGTACAGCGCACCGTCCGGGTCGGAGTCGCGCAATGTCTTGATGAACGCCGAGATCGTGTCGTAGTGCGCGTCGCCCTCGCGGTCGTAGAGCAGCGTCGGCGCCTGCGCGGCGCCCTCGATCGTCTCGCGCGTCAGCACTCGCGTCCCATCGTCCGCGGGCGTCGTCGCATCGACGGCCAGTTCGAGGATGTTGAGCGCCGTCCGTGCGTCGCCGGCGGCGAGCAGCGCGAGCGTGTGCATCGTCTCGTCGTCGATCGTGATCGACACGCCGTCGCGCGCCAGCCCGCGCTCGGGATCATCGATCGCCCGTCGCACGATCGCCGATAGCGCGGCTTCGTCGAGCAGGTCGAGGCGGAACACGCGCGACCGCGAGAGCAGCGGGGCGACGAGGTAGAACGACGGGTTCTCCGTGGTCGCGCCGATCAGCGTGACGGTGCCCGCCTCCACGTGCGGGAGCAGCGCGTCCTGCTGGCTGCGGTTGAAGCGATGCAGCTCGTCGATGAACAGGATCGTGCGCCGACCGCTCACCTTGAGCCGGTCGGCTGCCTCGGCGATGACGCGGCGGACATCGGCGACGCCGCTGCTGACGGCCGACAGTTCGGCGAAGAAGCGCTGCGTCTGCGCGGCGATGATCGTCGCGAGCGTCGTCTTCCCCGACCCCGGCGGCCCCCACAGAATGATCGAGGGCAACCGGTCCGCCTCGATCATCTGGCGCAGCGGACGGCCCTGCCCCACGACCTGCGACTGCCCCTGGTACTCATCGAGGGTGCGTGGACGCATCCGCGCGGCCAGCGGCGCGTCGCGCGGCGGCACGGGCACGGTGGCATCCGCGAGCATGTCGGCCTGCACGCCGGGCGGCACGGGACGTCGAGGTCGTTCGGACATACCTGGAAGTCTACGCGCCGCCGGCGCGAGGGGAGTCTACGCGGTCACCGCGCGGCGATGCCCCTCTGCACGCGCCATGCCTCGAAGCGAGCCTCGAACGCCGGGCGCGTCTCGCCAAAGGCGGCCTCGAACGCCGCGAGCGGCGACGTCTCGTCTGCGAGGCGGCGGTAGTAGTCGGCAAGCGGCGGCACGCCGCGATCACCCACGAGCTGGTCGGCGGCGAGCGCGCCCAGCGCGTACTCGGTGGCGTTCGGGGAGCGTCCGGCGATCGCGAGCGGCGGCTGCGGGGTCGCGACGACCTCGCGGATCGCGCGCGTCTGGAATTCCAGCTTCGTACGCATGCCCGCGTCGATCACCGCGATCTGCGAGGCGTACTCCGCGGCGCCCTCGATCAGCCAGAGGATCGGCGACGAGGCCCCGCCCGCGAGCCCGCTCTGCATCAGGTGAAAGATCTCGTGGCACACGACCGCGATCTTGTCGACGCGACTGAGCCGCGGCCACACACGGTTACCCAGCAGCAATGTGATGTCGCGCCCGTTGGCCTCGCCGATCGGGCCGCTGGTGCGCGCCAGGTCGAGGTGGATCCTCGGACGGTTGGTGAGGTAGAAGCCCGTGGTCTTCCGGAAGTACTCCCGCGCGAACGTCGCGCTTTCGCGCATCAGCCGCTCCTCCGCCTCCGGCACACCCGCATCGACGTTGAAGACGAAGTCGGTCGGCACGGTGGACGACAGCCCAAGCGGGCGCGGCGG
>CANIRU010000089.1 GCA_947470025.1 Chloroflexota bacterium | reverse complement strand
GCCGCCAGGGCACCGAGAACGCCGACATGCCGACGGGCGCGATCGAAGTGGTGGCGGGCGAGGCGACGATCCTCAACGCTTCCGAGACGCCTCCGTTCTCGATCGCCGAGGAGACGAACACCGGCGAGGTCATGCGCCTGCGCTACCGCTACCTCGACTTGCGGCGCGAGCGGATGGCGCGCAACCTGCGCCTGCGCCACCGCGTGGTGAAGTTCATCCGCGACTTCATGGACGCGCGCGGGTTCCTCGAGGTGGAGACGCCGACGCTGAACCTCGCGACGCCGGAGGGCGCGCGCGACTACCTCGTCCCGTCGCGCGTGCACCCCGGCTCGTTCTACGCGCTCCCGCAGTCGCCGCAGCAGTGGAAGCAGCTGCTGATGGTGGCGGGAGTCGACAAGTACTTCCAGATAGCGCGCTGCTACCGCGACGAGGACCTCCGCGGCGACCGCCAGCCGGAGTTCACCCAGCTCGATGTCGAGATGGCGTTCGTCGAGGAGGAGGACATCCTCAACCTCATCGAGGAGCTGTACGTCGACATGTCCGAGGCCGTCGCGCCGCACTTCACGCTGCCCTCGCCGTTCCCGCGCCTGACCTACGCGGAGTCGATGGAGCGTTTCGGCTCCGACAAGCCGGACATGCGCTATGGCCTCGAGCTCCACGATTTCACCAACAGCGTCCGCGACACCGAGTTCCAGGTGTTCACGCGGATCATCGAGGAGGGCGGGCGCATCCGCGGCTTCGTTGTCCCGGGCGGCGCCGAGATCCCTCGACGTGGCATCGACGCGCTGACCGACCTCGCCCGTGAGGCGGGGGCCTCGGGCATGGTGTGGGCGCAGTTCAACGGCGAGGGGCCGCTCGACGGCCTGACGGCGGACGACGTGCGCTCCCCCGTCCAGCGGTTCTTCACGCCCGACCAGCTCGGCGCGCTCGCGGCGGAGTGCGGCGGCAAGCGCGGCGACGCGCTGCTGCTCGCCGCCGGGCCGGACGCGCTCACCTCGAAGGTGCTCGACGTGCTGCGGCGGAAGGTCGCCGAGGATCGCGGGCTGGCGGACCCCGACACGCTGGCGTTCCTCTTCGTCACCGAGTTCCCGATGTTTGAGTGGGACGCCGAGGGCGAGCGCTGGTCGGCCGTTCACCACCTGTTCACGGCGCCGTACGAGGAAGACCTGCCGCTGCTGGAGACCGACCCCGGCTCCATGCGGTCGCACGCGTATGACATCGTCTGCAACGGGCAGGAGATCGCCTCGGGCTCCATCCGCATCCACTCCCGCGACACCCAGATGGCCGTGTTCAAGACGCTGGGCATCGGGATCGAGGAGGCGCGGGTGAAGTTTGGCCACATGCTGGACGCCTTCACCTACGGCGCGCCGCCCCACGGCGGCATCGCGCCGGGCATCGACCGGACGGTCGCGCTCTTCGCCGGCGAGCGCGACATTCGCGAGGTCATCGCCTTCCCGAAGACGAAGTCCGCCTCCGACCCGATGACCGGCGCACCCGCCCCGGTCGCCTCGCAGCAGCTCTCGGACGTCCACATTGCGCTGGACGAGGAGGCGCGGCAGGCGCTCCTCGACGCGGCGGCGTCGGGCCCGGTGGCCGACGAGGACGAGTAGTCGGATGGCCGGAAGGCCTGGTTCGGGCGGCGCGGGTCTCCCGCGCTTCGCCGGATAGAAGAACCCATACGTCCAGCCAGCGACATCCGTGCGTAACGTGTGTGTCGTTACGCTATGCTCTGGCTCCCACCGCACCGGGCACTGACGCCCTGAGATGAGCGAAGGTCGATGCGCCAGAACCGAATGCTCGCCATCCTGCTGGGGGTGCTCGCCACCCTCGTGCTGGTCGTCGGCGGACTCTCCGCCGTCCTGCTGCTGAGCGGGAAGGGTGGTACCAGCGGCACCACCACCGGGAACAACGCCGGCGGCAGCGGCTCCACCGCCGCGAGCGGTCGGCTCCGCCTTCCGGGCACCGACCCGAGCACGATGGACCCGCACCTCGCCAGCGACTCGACGTCCGCCGAGTACATCGTCGAGGTCTTCAGCGGCCTGGTGACGATCTCGCCGGATCTGAAGCTCCAGCTCGACCTCGCGAAGTCGGTCGACGTGAGCCCGGACGGCAAGACCTACACTTTCGTCCTGCGTGACAACGCGACCTTCCACGATGGCCGCAAGGTCACCACGGATGACGTGAAGTGGTCGATCGAGCGAGCGGCGTCGAAGCAGCTCGCTTCGCCGACCGCGATGAGCTACCTGTCGGACATCGTCGGGATGCCCGAGTACTTCCAGGGCAAGGCGCAGAGCATCTCCGGCCTCGAGGTCATGGATGCGATGACGATCCGCTTCAAGATCGACGCGGCGAAGCCGTACTTCCTCGCCAAGCTGTCGTACCCGACCTCGTTCGTAGTCGACCGCAAGCAGGTCGAGGCGAACCCGCGCAACTGGACGCGCAAGCCGAACGGGACCGGCCCGTACGTGCTGTCGGAGTGGCGCCTCGGCGAGCGCATTTCGCTCACGGCGAATGAGAAGTTCTACCTCGGCACGCCGAAGCTGAAGGAGGCGGTCTACCTGATCTCCGGCGGCTCGGCGCTGACGCGCTTCGAGAACAACGAGTTGGACGTCGCGCCGCTGAGCATCAACGACATCGAGCGTGCGCAGGATCCCGGTCAGGCGCTGAACAAGCTCTACAAGCAGACCCCGCAGTTCTCGATCAGCTACCTCGCCTTCGACAGCTCGAAGCCGCCGTTCGACGACGTGGCCGTGCGCCGCGCGATGGGCTACGCGATCGATCGCAAGAAGATCTCCGACGTGACCTTCAAGAAGATGCTCGCCCCTGCCAGCGGGATCATGATGCCCGGCCTCCCGGGGTACACCACGGACGTGAAGACGCTCCAGTTCGACGCGAATGCCGCAAAGGCGGAGCTGGCGAAGTCGAAGTACTACGTCGGCGCGCCGGTCGCGGGCAAGACGGCGATGCCCACGATCACGCTGACCGAGGTCGGTGGTGGTGCATCCGCGGGCACGGACACGCAGGCGTACATCGACAGTTGGAAGAACATCCTCGGCCTCAACATCGAGGTGAAGCAGCTCGACTTCGCGTCGTTCCTCGCGGACCAGAGCGCGGGCAAGCTCCAGATGTTCGGGGCAGGCTGGGTGATGGACTACCCGGACCCCGAGGATCTGATCGACCTCAAGTTCCACAGCAAGTCCGCGCTGAACGAGAACCACTACAACAACCCGGCTGTGGACAAGCTCCTGGACGAAGCACGCACGCTCGCGGACCCGAACCGCAGGCTCGACCTATACCGGCAGGCGGAGAAGCTGATCATCGACGACGCCACGTGGCTGCCGCTGTACTACACGGTCGCGCACCAGGTGGTGAGCCCGAACGTGAAGGGCTGGATCGACCCGCCGATGGTGCTGCCGCGCCTCCGGTTCCTCGAGGTCACCCGGTAGCCATCCAGATCGTATCGAGCTAGAGCGGGTCGGTTCGCGGAGCGAAGGGGCCAGCGTGACGGCATACGTCCTCCGGCGGTTGCTCTGGCTGCCCGTGCTGCTGCTCATCGTCTCATTTGCGACGTTTGCCCTCGCACGGTTCGGCCCCGGCGACCCCATCGCGGTAATCGCCGGGCAGGTCCGTGACCCCGTCGTCATCGCGCAGATCCGCGCCGACCGAGGGCTCGACCGGCCGATCCCGCAGCAGTACCTGACGTGGCTGAGCCGCGCCGTCCGTGGGGACCTCGGCGAGTCGTACGCCCAACGTGGGTTCGAGGTCTCCGAGCTGATCTTCCCGCGCATGTGGATCTCGGCGCAGCTCGGTCTGGTCGCGCTGATCATCGTGTTCGCGGTCGGCGTCCCGCTCGGACTCCTTGCCGCGCGTCTCGCGGGGACGTGGATGGACCCGATGATCATCGGGACGCTGCTGTTCCTGCAGGCGATCCCGGTGATGGTGCTCATCCCGCCCCTGATCTGGATGTTCGCGGTGAAGTGGCAGCTGCTCCCCGTCGGCGGCTGGGACGGCATCTTCGCGCTGTACTGGATCGCCGGCGTGATCGCGATCCCGATCCCGAACCCGCACCTCTACATCCCGCTGGTCGCGTTCACGCTCCCGGGCTTCGTCGGCGTCGCGCGCCTCGTGCGCATCACGGCGCTCGAGGTGAACCTGGAGGACTACGTGCGGACGGCGCGCTCGAAGGGGCTGTCCGAGATGACCGTGCAGTTCAAGCACGTCCTCCCGAACGCGCTGCTACCGCTGATCACCGTCGTCGGGTTTGCGCTCGCCGGGATCATCGAGGGCGCCTTCTTCGTTGAGACGTTGATGGGGATCAACGGCATCGGCCGCATGACCTTCGAGGCGGTCACGAGCCGCGACTACGACGTGATCCTGGCCACCACGGTGGTGTTCGCCTCGGCATTCGTGATCTGCAACCTGATCGCCGAGATCGTGTACGGCTTCGTGGACCCGCGCGTCCGCATCGGCGGGTCGTCCCGCTCATGACCTCCGCAGCGCCCCCCACCACCGTCGAGACGGACTCAAGCGTCCAGTCCGCGCCGATGGGCGAGAGCGAATGGCGCCTTGTCTGGCGCCGGCTCCGCCGGAAGCGCCTCGCGATGATCTCGCTCGTGATCATCACCATCATCTACGGCATGGGCATCCTCGCCCCGGTGATCGCCCCGTACTCCTACACCGCGACGAACCTCGACATCCCGCGACAGGGGCCGACGCGCGAGCACTGGCTGGGGACGGACACGCTGGGCCGCGACATGCTCAGCCGTACGATGTACTCCGCCCGGACGACGCTGGTCGTCACCACGGCGGTGATCCTCAGCGGCTCATTGCTCATCGGCAACACGATCGGGCTGCTCTCGGGCTACCGGGGTGGCTGGATCGACGCGCTGTTCATGCGCGTCGGCGATGTATTCTCGTCGCTTCCCGGCCTCGTGATGCTGATTCTGATCAACGCTACCCTCGGTGAGCGGGTCACCGCGTCCGTCCGAGGCTTCGAGCGCTCGACGGGCATCGGCGGCCTCGTCTCCTCTGGATTGCCGTCCTATCTGCTCGTCTTCTCGGCCCTGTCCCTCTTTTTCTGGGTCGGCACGGCGAGGATCATCCGCGCCCAGATCCTCCAGCTCCGCGAGCGGGACTTCATCGTGTCCGCGGAGGCCCTCGGCGCGACGCCGTGGCGGGTCATCCGCTACCACCTGCTCCCGAACGTGAGCTTCCTGATCATCCTCCAGATCTCCGCCACTCTCGGTGGCATCGCGGGGTCGGAGATCGTCCTGACGTGGTTCGGTGTCGGCGTGCAGCCGCCGGCGGCCTCGTTCGGGGCGATGCTGTTCGAGGGCTCGGGCACCCGCACGTTCCAGACTGCGCCCCACCTGTTGCTGGTGCCCGGCGGCGTGGTCACGCTCCTGCTCTTCGCCTTCAACCTCCTCGGCGACGCGCTGAACGACGCGGTACGCGGGCGCTAGCGACCGGTCTCGATCGGCCCGCTCAGGTTCAGCGACGGCGCGTTCGAGGCACCTCGGCGACCCTGATGGGGCATTCCCCGAGGGCAGAGCCAAACGGGTCGCGTGCTATAGTGAATTCGCAAGCGAAGTCACGGAATCATCGATTCCAAGCGAATATTTGCGTGTGCGCCGGGCCTCCGAGGGCCGGTTCGAGCACAGCATGCCGCGAAGTTACGCCAGAGGGTGCACCGCATTGGCCATCACGAAGGAACGTCTCCCCCGCGCGCGCGTCTCGCTCGAGATCGAGGTCGATCAAGAGCGCGTCGAGAAGCACATGGACCGTGCTGTTGCGCGTCTCTCGAAGCAGGTGCGCGTCCCCGGGTTCCGTCCCGGCAAGGTGCCGCGCCGTAACCTTGAGCGTCACGTCGGCACTGCCGCGCTGCTCCAGGAGGCGCTCGAGGAGCTCGTGCCCGAGGTGTACCAGGAGGCGCTGGTCTCCGAGGAGCTCGACGCGATCGACCAGCCGGAGTTCTCGCTGAAGTCGACCGAGCCGCTGGTGGTCACCGCCATCGTCCCGGTGCGTCCCGAGATCGACCTGAAGGACTACCAGTCGCTCCGCGCCCCCAAGCCCGAGGTGAACATCACCGATGAGCAGGTTGCCGACGCGCTGACCGCCATCCGCCGCCGCCACGCTGTCCTCGAGCCGGTCGACCGGCCCGTGCAATGGGACGACACCGTGCGCGCTGACGTCACCGTCGCCGTCGACGGGCAGGCGGAGCCGCACGTCGAGGAGGACGCCGAGTTCCCGGTCCGGGAGGGCTCCGTGGTCTCGCTGCCGGGCTTCGTCGAGAAGCTGATCGGCCTCGAGCGGGGCGTTGCCCACCACATCGAGTTCCAGCTGCCGGAGGATTTCGGCGCCGAGGAGCTCGCGGGGAAGACCGCGAAGTACGACATCACGATCCACGAGGTGAAGCAGGAAGTCCTCCCCGAGGTCGACGACGAGTTCGTCGTGTCCCTCGACGAGGAGGGCGTCACCACCGTCGCGGAGATGGACGCCCGCATCCGCTCCGACCTGCAGACCCAGGCCGAGCGCATGATCATCGGCGACTACCAGGACGAGATCGTCGACCTGCTGGTCGCCACGTCCAGCCTCGACTACCCGGAGGTGCTCGTCGATCGGGAGATCGACCGCATCATCGACCGCGAGTCGAACCATGCGTCCCACACGCAGGAGGGCCTCAACAACTGGCTCAACGCGCAGGGGACGACGCTGGAGGAGCTCCGTGAGTCGCTGACGGAGCGCGCTGACCTCACCGTCCGCCGTGCCCTCGTCATCGGTCGCCTGATCGAGGCGGAGGACGTGGAGATCACCGACGAGATGATCGACGCCGAGATCGACTCGCTCGCGGGTCAGATGGGCGGCGGGGCCGCCGGGGCGAACCCGGACAGCATCGCCGCCATCCGCGGGCTGTTCGACACGCCGGACGGGCGCGCCTCGATCAAGAACCAGTTGATCACCAAGACCGCGCTGGAGCGTCTCGTCGAGATCTGCTCGGAGCCGGAGGGTGAAGGCGCCGCCGCACCTCGTGCCAGCCGTCGCCGCCGTGGCGGTGCTGCAACCGAGGGCGACACGGCCGACAGGCCGACCGACGAATCGCTGGACGAGTCCGAGGCCACGACGACCGACGCGGCGGAAGCCGCCGCCGAGGCCGAGGCGAAGGAATAGCGCCCTCGGGCGTCACGACGAGCAGAGCGAAGAGCACGAGCGAGCAGGACAGGAACAAGAGATGACCTACCGCCCGATCCGACCGAACGACTTCTCTGAGGGCTTCCTCAAGCCCCAGAACATTGTGCCGATGGTTGTGGAAACGAGTGCCCGCGGGGAGCGCGCGTACGACATCTACTCGCTGCTGCTCAAGGAGCGCATCGTCTTCCTCGGCACAGGCATCGACGACCAGGTCGCGAACTCGATCGTGGCGCAGCTCCTGTTCCTCGACCGCGAGGACCCGGATCGCGACATTTCGATCTACGTGAACTCGCCGGGCGGCATGATCTACGCCGGCCTCGCGATCATGGACACGATGAACCTGATCCGCGCGGACGTCAGCACGATCGCCGTGGGCGTGACCGCCTCGATGGGCACGGTGCTCCTCGCGGCGGGACAGAAGGGCAAGCGATACGCGCTCCCGAACGCCACGATCCACATGCACCAGGCGCTCGGCGGCGGCAGCGGCCAGGCCTCGGACGTCGAGATCCAGGCGCGTGAGCTGCTCCGCAACAACGACAAGATCCGCCAGATCCTCTCGGACGCGACGGGCCAGACGATGGAGCGCATCAAGCACGACACCGATCGTGACATCTACATGACCGCGGAAGAGGCGAAGGCCTACGGTCTGGTGGACGAGTTGCTGACGAAGCCCGAGGGCAAGTAGCCGCCTCGGGCCGGTGTCGGAGTGTTGGGCGGCGGGTGAGCCGGGGGTTCCATGGCCGGAAGCACGACACGCGGGAGCAGGGTGCAGTACAACTGCTCCTTCTGCGGGAAGAACCAGGATCAGGTCAAGCGCCTGATCGCTGGCCCCGGCGCCGTCTACATCTGCGACGAGTGCGTTGACCTCTGCCAGGAGATCATCAACGAGGAATCGCAGAGCGGTAAGACGGTCGGCAAGGCCGCTGGCGCACGCGTCCGCACGCCCCAGGAGATCATGAACCAGCTCGACGAGTACATCGTCGGGCAGGAGCGCACGAAGCGCGTGCTCTCCGTCGCCGTCTACAACCACTTCAAGCGCGTC
>CANIRU010000088.1 GCA_947470025.1 Chloroflexota bacterium | reverse complement strand
GAGATGTCCGACGTCAACCGGGAGCACGCTGCTCCCTGACGTCACCCCTCTGCCGGTTCACACCAGGGCACGGCGCTCGCCAAGCCGGTGAACGATGTTGGAGGGGTGGATGGATCTCGTCTGGCTGGTGCCGATTACCGGTGTCCTGGCCGTCGTCTTCGCATTGTGGCTCGCACGTGACGTGCTCAGCCGCGACACGGGGACGCCTGCCATGCAGGACATTGCCGGCATGATCTTCGAAGGGGCGATGGCGTTCCTGCGACGGCAGTACGGCACCATTGCCATCCTGTCGCTCGTGGTGGCGGTCCTGATCTCTGTGCTCGTGGCCTCGATCTCCGAGGGCGTCCGCACCATCGCGTTCGATGGGAAGACGCTGCAGTACAAGGACATCGTGGTTGCCCCGATGCGCGAGGGCATCCTGACCGGTGTCTCCTTCCTGCTGGGTGCGTTCGCATCCGGCGTCGCGGGCTACATCGGCATGTATATCGCGGTGCGCGCCAACATCCGCACGGCGGCTGCGGCGCAGAACAGCCTGAAGGACGCGATCACGGTCGCCCTTCGCGGCGGTGCGGTGTCCGGCTTCCTGGTGGTGGCGATGAGCCTGGTCGGCGTGTCCGGCCTGTTCTACACGTACACCAAGGTCTTCGGCATCTCGGAGTTCATTGCGCCGTTCCTGCTGGTCGGCTTCGGCTTCGGCGCCTCGTTCGTCGCGCTGTTCGCCCAGATCGGTGGCGGCATCTACACGAAGGCCGCCGACGTCGGTGCTGACCTCGTCGGCAAGGTCGAGGCGGGCATCCCCGAGGATGACCCCCGCAACGCCGCCGTCGTCGCCGACCTCGTCGGTGACAACGTGGGTGACTGCGCCGGTCGTGGCGCGGACCTCTTCGAGTCCATGTCCGCCGAGAACATCGGCGCGATGATCCTCGGTGTCGCGATCGCCGCGGTCACCGGTCACTCCGAATGGATCATTTTCCCGCTGGTCCTCCGCTCCTTCGGCATCATCGCCGCGGTGGTGGGGCTCCTGACGGTCCCGTTCTTCGCGCGCGACGAGGCGAAGACGATCAAGAACCCGATGTCGGCGCTCAACGGCGGCTACTACGTCGTGTCGGTGCTCTCGGTCATCGGTCTCTACATCAGCACCAACATGATGATGGGCGTCTACTGGAGCCCGTTCTTCATCTGCGGCGTAGTCGGCATCATCACCGGCATCGCGTTCGTCTTCATCACGCAGTACTACACGGCCGGCTCCTGGCGACCCGTGCAGGAGATCGCCGAGGCTTCGCGCACCGGCCCTGCGACCAACATCATCATCGGTACGGCTGTCGGTCTTGAGACGACCGCCGCGACCGCCATCTCGATCGGCCTCGCGCTGATCGTGTCGTTCGTGGTGGGCTCAAACGCGCACATCCCGAACGTCCCCGAGTACACGACCGGTATCTTCGGTACCGCCGTCGCGACCATGGGCATGCTGATGTCCGCCGCCTACATCCTGGCGATGGACACCTTCGGCCCGATCACGGACAACGCCGGTGGCATCAACGAGATGGCACACGCGCCCTCTAGCGCGCGTGACATCACGGACGCCCTCGACGCGGTCGGCAACACGACCAAGGCCCTCACGAAGGGCTACGCGGTCGCGTCCGCCGGTCTCGCGGCGTTCCTGCTCTTCAGCGCGTACCTCGACAAGATCAAGGAACGCCTGGGCATCCCGCTGACGTCGGAGCTGCCGATCGACCTGTCGAGCATCGATGTCTTCGTCGGTGGTCTGCTGGGCGTCATGCTGGTGTTCGTGTTCTCGTCACTCACGATCCGCGCCGTCGGCTCCGCCGCCAGCAAGATCATCGACGAGGTGCGCCGCCAGTTCCGCGAGAACCCGGGCATCATGGCCGGTACGGTCCGCCCAGACTACGCCCGTGCGGTCGACATCACGGCCCGTGCGGCGCTCCGGGAGATGATCTTCCCGGGCATCCTCGTCGTCGGTCTGCCGATCGTCGTGGGTCTGCTCTTCCGCTTCCTGCGCGACGCGCACGTGACCGTCAACGGTCAGGTGTACGAGCACGCGTCAGGCTGGCTCGCCGTCTCGGGCATGCTCATCATCGGCACCATCGGTGGCATCATGATGGCGACCTTCTTCAACAACTCGGGCGGCGCCTGGGACAACGCGAAGAAGTTCATCGAGTCCGGCGGCGGCGATGGCAAGGGCTCCGAGCAGCACAAGGCTGCGGTCGTCGGCGACACGGTGGGTGACCCGTTCAAGGACACCGCCGGCCCGTCGCTCCACGTCCTCATCAAGCTCCTCGCGACGGTCACGCTGGTGCTCGCACCGCTGTTCGTCGGCTAGCGAACCTCGAGGTCGCCCGCTCCGGCGGGTGGCGTCGCTGCTCGGACACACGGAAGGCCGCCCCTCGCGGGGCGGCCTTCTTGTTGCCTCGAACGATGCGAGCGAGCAGGGATCGACCGGAGTTGCGCGACGGATAGGCCGACCGGCTGGAGGTCATGGTTGGGGCAACCTCCTGCACCTCTTCAACCACCGACCGCGCGTACGCGTCATCGACTCTCCGGGCATCCCGTCGGACCGCGATTCAGTGTGTCAGAGGCATCGCGCTACCGGGGACGGCTCGCCACCCCGGTCCGTAGGTCGCCGAACGATCGTCACTCCGCCGACGATTCCCGGCCCACCCGCCGTGATGGGCCTGCAACCGCAGGCAGACGCTCCGGGTGCCCGGAAGGCGTGCGGTCGAGGCCCTAGGTCTGCTTCATCACGGCGGCGGCCTCGAAGGTGCGGCGCACGGAGCGCTGGGTCATGCCGGCGATCTGATCATCGGACAGCCCGTTCGCTCGCAGCCACGGCACTTCGTGATTCGGGACGTACGTCCAGCAGTTGAAGTCGGTCGGCCGGTTCATGCCGAAGCGCATGTACGGCGAGCCGTCGTGGCCCAGGCTGATCTGGTCGCCGTAACCCTCGGCGACGAGCGCGGAGGCCAGCGCGGCGCGCCGCTCGTTCTCCTCGCCGGGCCGGACGCCGCCGTAGCGGTCGAAGCCGAGGTTCGCGCCCCGCCCGGCGATGCGCCTGAGGTACGCGAGATCGGTCGAGTCGTTCGAGTGGCCAATGGTGACCGCCGCGAGGTCGAGGCCCTCGTCCTCGAAGAGGTCGAGGAGCGGGGTGCCGAGCTCGTCAGCCGCGAGGGTGTGGCAGGAGATCGGGACGCCGGCGGCCTTGGCGGCACGCGCCGCGCCTCGTGCGCACCGCTCGAGCGCCGCGCGCGGCGAGTACGGGCCTTCGTCCAGACGGTACTCGAGGTCCCATGCGAGCTTGATGATCCCGGCACGGATGTCCGTGCCCTCGATGCCGTCGTTGATTTCGCCGAGGAGGAACTCCGCGATCTCGTCGGGCTCGCGCAGCAGGAAGTACGCCGGCACCCAGCGGTAGATCCCGGTCGCGCAGACGATGTTCACGCCGGTGTTCGCGTCCGCGACGCGCTGAAGCAGGCGCACCTGCCGCCCGAGGTCCATCGTCGTGAGATCGATCATCGACCGCACCCCTGCTGCCTTCGCCAGCGCGAGCGCCTGGAGATTCACGGCGTACGCCTCGTCCTCGTTGTAGATCGAGGGGATACGGTTCATCGCCGGGCCACCCGCCGTCAGGTGCTCGTGCGAGAGCGTGAAGCCGAGATCGTCAACCTCGATCGGGCCACGGATCGTCTGTACCTTCGTCATGGGGACTCCTCCTGCCAGGGCTCATCCCGGGAGTACCCGATCTGAACCGCGGATCACGCCGGGATACCCGGCTGGTCCGATCCCGACCTGCCGGCTCCTCGAAGCGCGGCTAGGCCAGCGCACCGCCGTCGGCGAGGATCGTCGCGCCGGTGATGTACGACGACGCGGGGCTCGCGAAGTAGACGGCGGCGCCTGCCATTTCCTCGGGCGTGCCGATGCGGTTGAGGCCCTTGCCGCCCAGGTCGCTGCCGCCCGCCGGCTTGTCCCAGAGCGCGCGCGAGAACTCCGTCTGGATCACGCCCGGTGCGATCGCGTTGACGCGGATGCCGTCCGAGCCCCACTCGCTGGCGAGGACGCGGGTGAGCATGAGCAGGGCGGCCTTCGACACGCTGTACGCGCCCAGGCCGGTGCCGGCGCGGAACCCGCCCGTGGAGCTGATCATCACAATGCTGCCGCCGTTGCCTTGCTCGACCATGACGTCGCGCACCATCTTGCTGAGGAAGAACACGGACTTGAGGTTCGTGTTGAACACGGCGTCCCATGCTCGCTCATCGACGTTCGCGATCGGACCGTAGGTCGGGTTGGTCCCCGCATTGTTGATCAGGATGTCGATGCTGCCGAACGTGCGCTTCGTCTCAGCGACGAGGTTCGTCAGGCTGTCGTTGTCGCGCACGTTGGTGACGATGCCGTGGCCTCTGCCACCCGCTGCATTGACCGCCTCGACGGCCTCGGCGAGGGACTCCGGCTTGCGCGCGCCGACGACGACGTTCGCGCCCGCCTCGCCCAGTCCGATCGCGATCGCGCGGCCGATGCCGCGGCTGCCGCCGGTGACGATCGCGGTCTTGCCGGCCAGTGAGAAATCGACGATGGGCAACGCTTACTCCCTACCAGGGCCGCGATCTTCGGTGCGCGGATTCCGGGGTGGATGCTACCTGATCTCACCACCGAGATCGCGCTGTCGCGCTGAGCGAGATCGCCTGCCTCGACGCTCTGGTGGCGTCTTGTCTCCCTCGGCGGGGCGTGTACTGTTGCGGCAGCGCGCCATCCGGACGCGCGGGCTGCGGGAGGGACGACCGATGATCTACGAACTACGCTCTTACATCGTGAACGAGGGCAAGATGCCGCTGCTGAAGGCGCGCTTTGGCAACGTGACGATGAAGTTCTTCGAAAAGCACGGGATCAAGAGCGTCGGCTACTGGACGAACGCTATCGGCGGCCGGAGCGACGAGTTCCTCTACATGCTGGCGTACGAGGACATGGGGCACCGCGAGCGTGCGTGGCAGGCGTTCCAGGACGACCCGGACTGGCAGAAGGCGCGCGCGGACTCACAGGCGGACGGCGCGTTCGTGCACTACGTGGAGAACCGCTTCCTCACGCCGACGGACTACTCCCCGCTGCGATAGAACCTCGCGGGAGGAGCGGCGTTGCCGGACGGGCCCTCACCCCAGCCCTCTCCCCGTCCGGGGAGAGGGGGCCCAAACAGCGCACCGCTAGAGTCTGAGCGCGGGAACGGCGAATATTCGAGACATGTCGATCAACGTCGTCGCTGTCTACGACCTCGCGCCGGAGTTCGTCGCCCAGATCGAGGCGGTCGACCCGAGCGTGCGCGTGCGCACGGTCGGTGCGGGGACACGCGAAGCGTTCGGGCGGCTGCCCTACCCCAGCGAGCTGACGAACGCCGCCGACCCCGCGGAGATCGAGGCGACGGTGCGCGATGCCGAGGTGATCTTCGGCCCGTGGGCGGGGCCGCTCCCCGGCCTCGACGTGCGGAGCGCGGCACCGCATCTGCGGTGGGTGCAGTCGCCGATCGTCGGCTACGACCGTGTGAACCCGGATCTCATCGGTGACGTGCAGTTCACCAACATCGGCGAGATGTCGTCTGCACCGATCGCGGAGTGGGTGCTCGGCTGCATGTTGATGTTCGCGAAGGGGCTGCAGGCCGCGGGCGTCGAGCAACGCGCGCACCGCTGGACGCGCTACATGCCGCGCGAGCTCGCCGGCTCGACGGTCGGCATCGTGGGACTCGGCAGCATCGGCGGCGAGGTGGCAAAGCGCGCGCGGGCCCTCGGCTGCCGGGTGATCGGCATGCGTCGTTCATTCGCCGCGGGCACCGCGCACCCGCTCGTGGACGAGGCGCTCCCGCCGGATCGGCTGCACGACCTGCTCGCCGCGAGCGACTATGTCGTACTCACTGCCCCCCTCACGGCGCAGACGCGCGGGATCATTGATGCCGCCGCGCTCGCCGCGATGCGTCCGGACGCCGTACTGCTGAACGTCGGTCGAGGCCCGCTGATCGACGAGCCAGCGCTCGTCGACGCGCTGCGCGCGCGCCGCATCGCGGGCGCGGCACTGGACGTGTTCAGCCGCGAGCCCCTGCCCGCTGACTCCCCGCTGTGGGACCTCAACAACATCGTCATGACGCCGCACATCGCAGCTGGCACGGACCATTATTACGAGCGCGCAACGGACATCTTCTGCGCGAACCTCCGCCGCTACATCGCCGGCGAGCCGCTCGAGTTCCTCGTGGACCCGCGCACGACGCAGGGCTAGCGGCGCGGAGACGGCTCCGCGTCCTTCTTCACCGAGCCTCTACCCGTTTCAACTCATTTCGCCTCTCAAGAAACGCGAATGTGTACCGGTGGCTCCGCGGTAGCACGAGTAACGTCCGTGAATGCCCAGCCCACGTATCCTGCGCTCGCTCGACGTCATACTCGGTCACGCTGAGGCGGCCGTTGGGCGCCAGGACTGGGACGGCGTCGCCGACGCGGCACGCCGCGTGCTCGCCGTCGACGACTCGAACGAAGACGCGCTCTCGTTCTTGAGCATCGCAGGGGCGGACCTCGGCATCGCGGTGGCTCATGCGGCCGTCTCGCTCCCCACCACGGCAAGCACGCGCCCGCTCCTCATCGCGATCGAGGACGAAGTACAGGCGCACCCGAGCGCGGCCCAGGCGACGCCCGCCTCCGCATCAATCGCCGCCCCCACGCGGGTCGCGGCGAGGACTCCCGCGCAGGTCGCCGTCCCCGGCGAGGACACACACGCATCGTGGCGTCGTTCTATTGCGATGCCGCCCGAGACGGCGAATGCCGCTGTCGAGTCATTGGCGACCACTGTTCTGCCACCCGCGGCCCGCGGCGAGCGGGAAGCCACCACAGCCGCGCCGTATCGGATCGTCGCACCGGACGCGCTCTCGACGCCGACCCCTTCAGACGCGGGCGATGCGGGACGGGAAACCGCGACTCGCACCTCGCGACGCCGCCGTTTCGTGATCATCGGCAGCTACGAGGCCCCGCGGTTCGCCGCGCTGCCGACGCGGGGGCCGCTCGTCCTCACCGCCGGCATCATCGCCGCCACGATCGCGCTCACGTTCACCGCCCCGATGCCCGCGGGGTCGAGACCACTGCTCGCGCGGACCGTGGAGTCCGCCGCCCCAGCCGACGCCGTGTTGCCGCCGCCGGTCCTCGATGCGCCCGCGGTGGCTGAGGCCCGACCCGAGCTTCCGGCGACCGCCACGCCACCCTCGGTCGCACCGATCGCGGCGCCGCCGGTCGTAGTTGCGCCGATCGCGGTGCCCCCGGTTGTGGTGGCCCCGTTGCCTCCCGCACCGCGCCGGTACCAGGGAGCCCTCCGAGGCACCTTCGGCCGTCTGGTCGCCGTGAACGGCTGCGAGTGGGACACGCCGTTCGAGGCGAGCGTAGAGGCCATGCTGACGCGCGCGTCTGACGGCAGGACGAGCGGCACCGCGACCTCTCTGGTGTCGGTGTCGTACGTGGTGACCAACACCCCCGTCGGCGCGACGTGCAATGGGAGCGAGGTGTCGGCCGAGGCGAACGGCCCGATCGCCGGCAACGACGGGCGCTTCGATAGTGTGCTCGTCGGCCCGAGGGAGCTCGCGATCTCCTTCTCCGGAGCGTCCAGCGGCGAGGCCCTGGTCGGGGACGCCACGATGCGGCGCATCCTCACCACCGTGAGCACCTTCGGCGGGACCGCCGTCACGCGGGTCTCTGAGCCGATCAGCCTCGTGCTCCGGGTCTCCCCGGTCTCGCGCAACTAACCGAGCGGCCCGCGCGATGCCGCGCCCGGCTAGCGGAACTTCGGCATGACCTCCTGCGCGAAGAGGCGCATGGAGCGGAGCGCGATCTCCTCGGGCATGTTGCCGCCGTGGAATGTGAGGTTGAGCTGCGTGATGTCCGCGACCTCGCGGTAGGCCTGCAGCTTCTTGATCACCGTCTCGGGCGATCCGGCAAGCATGCGGTGCTCGAACATCTCGTCGATGCTCGGCTCGCCCTCGAACGGCATCGGCTCGGAAAAGCCCGACGCGACGTGCTCGCGGCCGCTGCGAAGCGTCTCCACCTGGCGCGTCTGGTAGACGTAGGCGTCGACGTACTTCTTCGCTTCCTCGTCGGTCTCGGCGACTACCGTCCCGATCTGAGTGCCGAAGTTGTCCGGGCCGCCCGGGTGCTTCGCCTTTGCGGCGAGGTAGTTCTGCCACGCCTCCACGACCACCGAGATCGGGCGCGACGAGG
>CANIRU010000087.1 GCA_947470025.1 Chloroflexota bacterium | reverse complement strand
TCGCGCGAGGAGGGCGCACGCGCCTTCGCCGCGACGCCGATGCCGACGCCCGCGCTGCGACCGTGGAAGTACACCGACCTTAGCAAGCACGGCATCGAGGAGTTCGTGCCGGACGCGGCATTCGCGCCGGTCGTCGCCTCGAGCGCTCCGGCCGGCGGCTTCGCCGGCACGATCGCCGACGCGCTGCGTGACGCCGCGCAGGCCGCGGCTGTCGAGGGCGCCCTCGGCTCGGTCGTGCAGGGCACGGAGAGCAAGTTCGTCGCCGCCAACGCGGCGCAGTGGACCGGCGGCGTCTTCGTGCACGCCCCCCGCGGCGGCGTTTTCGCGAAGCCGGTGACGGTCGACGTACACGGTGGCACCGCAGACCAACCGATGGGGGCGATCTTCCCGCGTGTGCTCGTGGTCGCCGAGGCGAACAGCGAGGTCACGATCATCGTGAAGAACCGCTCGCTGGACACCCCGTTGCTCGTCTCGGGCGTCGTCGAGATCGTCGCGCACGAAGACTCTCGCGTGCGCGTGCTGTTCGATGGCGACTGGGGCACGAACACGTGGGAGTTCACCACCGTGCGTTCGCGCCTCGCGAAGGGCTCGGACGTGCAGATCGCGTCGCTCGCGATCGGCGGTCACCTGCTCAAGCAGCACATCGAAGCGCTGATCGAGGGCGAAGGCGCGAACTCGCTGATCCGGGGTATCGCCCTCGGCGATGCGGACCAGCACTTCGACTTCGTCACGCTGCAGGACCACATGGGCAAGAAGTCCACCTCGGACGTGGAGATCAAGGCGGCGCTCGCGGGCGCCTCGCGATCGGTCTACTACGGCATCACGCGCGTGGAGACGACGGCCGGCGGCTCCGCGGCGAACCAGGAGAACCGCAACCTGTTGCTCTCCGACCGCGCAAAGGCGGACTCCGACCCGGTGCTGGAGATCCTGACGTCCGATGTGATCCGCTGCGGCCACGGCGCGACCGTCGGTCCGGTGGACCCGGAGGCCGAGTTCTACTTGCAGAGCCGCGGTCTCGACCGCCGCAGCGCGCTCAAGCTCCTCGTCGGTGGCTTCTTCGCCAGCGTCATCAACGACGCGGCGTTCGAGGCACTGGCGGAGGACATGCTTGAGCGCGTGCAGGTGAAGATCGCGAAAGCTGACCTGTAATTCATTTCGGGGCTCATGCCGGGAATACCCGGCCCGCCCCGATCCGGATCTTCGGGCTTCGAGATGATCGAGGAGACGCGATGAGCGACGAGCGTGCGGCTGCTGCCTCGGACGTGCCCCTGAACGAGGTGCGCGTGGTCGAATGCGGTGGACGCTCGCTCGCGCTCAGCAACGTCGAGGGCGAGTACTACGCGATCGACAACGTCTGCACGCACGACGGCGGCCCGCTGGGCGAGGGGCGCATCCGCAACGGGCGGGTGATCTGTCCTCGACATGGCGCGGCGTTCGATGCGAAGACCGGCCGCGTGATCTCCCTGCCTGCCGTGAAGAGCGTGCAGGCCTACCCCGTGACCCGCGAGGGCGACGACCTGATCATCGATTGCCCATCTCCTGAGACGGAGGCGGCACAGTGACGCTGACCGCACAGAACTCTGGCAACTCGGCCTCGAACGCCCGACTGCCGTATGACATCAACCGCATCCGGCGGGACTTCCCGATCCTCAAGCGAGACATCGGCGGCGTGCCGCTGGTGTACCTCGACAACGCCGCCACGAGCCAGAAGCCGGTGCAGGTGATCGCGGAGCTGACGCGGTTCTACCGCGACCACAACGCGAACGTTCACCGCGGCGTGCACACGCTGTCCGTGGAGGCGACCGAGTTGTACGAGGGCGCCCGCTCGAAGATCGCGGCGTTCATCGGCGCGTCTGACCCGCACGAGATCATCTTCACGCGCGGTACGACGGAGTCGATCAACCTCGTCGCGCACTCGTGGGGGCGCAAGCACCTGCAGGCGGGTGACGAGGTCGTCGTCTCCGAGATCGAGCACCACTCGAACATCGTCCCGTGGCAGATGCTGCGCGACGAGCGCGGCATCGTACTGAAGTACATCCCGATGCTGCCCGACGGCACGCTGGACCTCCAGGTCGCGCGCAGCCTGATCGGCCCGAAGACGAAGCTGCTCAGCATCACTGCGATGTCGAACGCCCTCGGCACGATCGTCCCGCTGCAGGAGCTGATCCCGCTCGCGAAGGCGCAGGGCGCGCTCGTCCTCGTCGATGGTGCGCAGTCGGTGCCTCACATGGCGGTCGACGTGCAGGCGCTGGGGATCGACTTCCTCGCGTTCTCGGGGCACAAGATGCTCGGTCCGACCGGTATCGGCGTGCTGTGGGGACGGATGCCGGTCCTTGAGTCCATGGACCCGTTCATGGGCGGCGGGGACATGATCCTCAACGTCACGATGGAGCAGTCCACGTGGGCTGATGTCCCCGCGAAGTTCGAGGCGGGTACGCCGAACATCGCCGACGCGATCGGCCTCGGCGCCGCGGTCGACTACCTGTCGGCGCTCGGCATGGACGAGGTGCGCCGCCACGAGATCGAGATCACGGACTATGCACTGCGCCGCCTCGGCGATGTGCCGGGCGTGACGATCTTCGGGCCGATGGACGCGCAGCAGCGCGGCGGTGTCGTCTCCTTCGAGCTGGAGGGCGTCCACCCGCACGACGTCGGGCAGGTGCTCGACACGAAGGGTGTCGCCATCCGCACGGGCCACCACTGCGCGCAGCCGGTGATGGCGGCCCTCGACGTGCCGGCCACGGCGCGCGCCTCGTTCTACATCTACAACACGACCGCCGAGGTGGACGCGCTCGCGTCCGCGCTGGAGGCGGCATCGGCGTTCTTCGGAGTCCGCGCATGACCACTGGATCGCTGCTGGATGATCTCTACCGCGAGATCCTCCTCGACCATTACCGCCAGCCGCGCAACCACAACCCGCTCGACGCGCCCACGTGCAGCGCCGACGGCTCGAACCCGCTGTGCGGGGACCAGGTGCGCATCGAGGTGTCGGTCGCGGGCGACCGCATCGTCGGCATCTCGTTCTCCGGGCGTGGCTGCTCCATCTCGCAGGCCTCGACCAGCATGATGACCGAGTACGTGAAGGGCCGGAGCGCCGAGGACGCCCGCAAGGGCATCGATGCATTCCAGCAGATGATGGTCACCGCGGAGTCGCCCGGCATCGAGGGCTTCGACGACATCGAGGCGCTGATCGGCGTGGCGAAGTTCCCCGCGCGTGTGAAGTGTGCCTCGCTCGGTTGGAAGACCCTCGAACAGGCGCTCGCCGGTGAAGGTGGAGCCGTCACCACGGATGAACGGAGCGTCGAGCATGCCTGAGACTGAGACGGATCACGCAGACCACACCGGTCACGATCACGCGCATCATCATCACGCCCCGGCTCCGGTCGAGGAGATCGTGATCGACCACGACGGCCCTCCGACCGAGGAGGAAGTCCGCGCCGTCCTCCAGACGGTCGAGGACCCCGAGCTCCGCATGAGCATCGTTGACCTCGGCCTGCTTTACGGCGTGACGATCGAGGATGACGGACTTGTTTCCGTCGACCTGACGCTCACCTCGCCGGCCTGTCCGGTCGGCCCGATGCTGCAGGGCATGATCTACCACAAGGTGGCGCAGCTCCCGAACGTCATGGACGTCGAGGTCAATCTCGTCTGGACGCCCCCCTGGGATCCCAAGACCATGGCCTCCGAGGACGTGAAGCTCGCCCTCGGCATCTGGTAGCAAGAGTCCGGGGCTTTGACCGAACTACTGCCGCCCGCCCTCGGGCGGCAGTCCTGTGCTCGGGACCGTGCGCGTCTCTGCGCGGCCTGTCGTTGAGCAGCCGGTGGCGCCCTCTGCGCGGCACGCGCCGAGGGTGAGCGTCGCGATCGGGACGATGACGGTGGTGCGGGCCTCGAGGCGGGCGGGGAAGGTGTGCAGGTTGCGCGGGGCGGTGTTGTTGAGCGCCGCACCGTCCGCGCCATAGCGCGCGGGGCCGCACGGGTCGACGAACACGCCGGCCTTTGCCTCGGCGCCCGGCGCGCCGCCGTCCCAGCGCACGTGGCAGAGCGTCGAGACATCCCTCGACAGCACGGCGGTCACGCTGCCGTCGCCGTTCACCGTCACCCACGCGCCGTACGTGCGGCCTGAGGGATCCGCGCCGAAGGTGGTCACCGGCATGAACTTCGGCACGCCGAGGACGAACTCGGTCACGTTCGCGCGCAGCTCGCGCTCCGGCGGGCGCGCGTAGGAGACGAGGCACGTCCCGGTCAGCACGATGATGATCAGCAGCACGGCGCCGAAGGCGAGCAGCCGCGGCCATGGGTTCGAGGGTCGGCTGGAGTCCGGCGCGCCGGCGAGCGCGTCGCCATCACGTCGGCTGGCGTCGGGGCCGCCGCTGGAGTCCGGGTTGCCTCGGTCGCGGCTGGGTGCTTCCCACATGCGAGGATCGTAGTCCTCGCCCCGTGCGAGGCGCGAATGTGGGGAGCGGGGCGTGATCGCCGAGGTGGCGAGTGGCGTTGAGGTGCCAACGTGAGGCGGCCATCCCCCTGCCCCCTGCCCTGCGCGGGAAAGGGGATGACTCGCGAAGGCTTCGCCATCGCGCTCCCGAACGGACCGACGGTGCTTCGCACGTCGACTCGAGCGACGGTCTGAATCACCCGCACCAAGAATAGCGCGGCCAATCGAGCTCCGCCGGGAGTGTGAGGGGCGCAGCTCCTCACGCTTGGTTCTCTCGGTTCTCCCCCCTCCCGCGCCGGGAGGGGTAGGGGTGGGCCGCCCTACGTTGGCACCTCAACCGCCACTCGTCTCGCCAATGGCGCGTCCCCCGTGCCGCCTCGCACGCTCGGGTTTGCCGCGCGACGGACGTGCCACGTACGATCGTGGGACGCCTCCCACTCACCGGCGGGCAACGGTTCGAGTCGGCACGGTCGAGGTTCGCGGCGGTATGACCCCTCCCCGATACACACGTAGACGTGCGATCGCCCTCGGCGCGGGTGCGGCCGCTGCGGGTCTGTTCGTGGCGTGCACCGGAGGTCCGGCCTCCTCGCCCGGCGGGAGCGTGACGCCGGCCCGGGGGTTCGAGGTGAAGGCGCGGCCCAGGATCAGCAAGCGACCCGCCCCAGGGACGCTGCGCCTCGGGCGGCTGCGGAACCCCGGCCCCGGCCTCCCCAGCGACAACGAGGACCTGCTGCTGGCATACGCGCGCCTCGTCGCCGTCGATCCTCGAGGGCCGACGGTGTTCGAGGATCTCGCGCGGGCGGTGGAGATCCCCGAGCCGCAGACCGTGCGGTTCACGATCCGTGACAGCCAGCGCTTCCATCGCGACGCCTCCGGCATCGAGCAGCCGTTGAGCGCCGACTCGGTGCGCGTGGACTTCCAGCGCCATGCCAGCGAGGGCGTGCCCTTGTTCTCCGAGGTCATCGATCGCATGGACCGCGCGGACAGCCGGACGCTGGTGTTGCACCTCAAGGCGCCGTTCGGGCTGCTGTTCGAGCTGCTCGCCGCGCCCTCCGCCTCCGTGCGCGGCGAGGGCATGTACGCCGGGACCACCGAGCGCGTGGGCAGCGGCACGTGGGTGCCGCCCGGCCGCGCCACCGGCACGACGAAGTACATGGCGAACCCCACGATGACCGGCGACCAGAAGCCCCTCCTCGCATCGATCGATGTCGTCGGGGCAAACGTCGCGAGCGAGCTCGATGCCGCGTTCGCGCGCGGGGAACTCGATGTGCGCGTGCACACCGCGGGCGTGGCGCCGGTGAGCGAACACGCCGCGAAGGGCACAACGACCCAGAAGCGCCCCGCGCGGCGGATGCGTGGCCTTGGCCTGTCGATGCTCGCGCAGAAGAACGGCGTGGCGGTGCGCAACGTGCCGGCGTTCCAGGACGCGCGCGTCCGTCGCGCCGTGGCGATGTCGCTGAACCGCGAGGCGCTGCTCGCGCTCGACGGCTCGTTCACGAGCGGCCCGGTCGGCCCGGCGCACGCGGGCGATGCCATCTCCGAGGGTGATCTGAACGGCCACCCGATCTACCGTCGCGACGCAACCGAGGCTCGCAAGCTGCTGGCCGCCGCCGGAGCGGAGAACCTCGCGTTCCGGCTGCTGTTGCCGGACTTGCCGCTGATGCTCCAGCTCGCACAGGTCGTCGCCGAGGGGCTGCAGGGGATCAGCCTCCAGCCGCGGCTCCAGAACGTCCCGTACGACGGCTGGCAGAAGAGCTTCCTCGCGGGTGACTTCGAGACGACGCTCTTCGACCTCGGCGCGCTCGACACGCCCGATGCCGGGCTGCGCCTGCACACGACCGAGGGCATCGGTGGCAAGTTCTCGCTCTGGGGCTACTCGAACCCGATGTACGACGTCGCCGTGCGCGCCGCGCTGTCCTCGGTCGATCCGATGGAGCGTGCTCGCAAGTCGAGGGAGGCGCAGCGCCTGCTTCTCGACGACGGCCCCGCGATGCTCCCCATCGGCGCGCCGCCGGAGTACGTGTCAGTAGGCCCGGGCATCACCGGTTACGAGTTCAACGCGTACGACATGAACACGGGCTATCTGTCGACCGGCTGGAGTGCGCCCCAGCGCGCGTAGCGTGCATGGTGAGGTGCAGCGCGCGTAACCAGCATCGAACCTAGCGCTTCGCTCCGGCACGTACCGCTTGATCGAGGACCTCGATCACGTGGCGCACCTCGGCGGTCATGCCGGTGCGGACGACGCCCGCCTGGATCTGGAGCGTGCAGCCGGGGTTCTCGGTGCAGATGATGTCGGCGCCCGTGCGGGCGACGTCCTCCATCTTCGCGTCGAGGATCTGGGCGGACAGGTCGGCCTGCACGAAGGAGTAGATGCCGGCGGAGCCGCAGCAGCGGTCTGGCGTGCGCATCTCCTGCAGCCGCAGCCCCGGAATCGCGCGCAGGATCGTCCGGGGTGCCTCGCGGATCTGCTGTGCGTGCGCCAGGTGGCAGGCGTCCTGCAACGTGACCGTCTCGTTTACCGCGCCGAGATCGTGCGCGAAGTCGCGCGTCGCGACGTACTCCAGCACGTCCTTTACGGAGTGGGAGAATCGCTCGGCCCGCGCGGCCCAGTTCGGGTCGTTGCGGAGCAGCCGGTCGTACTCCTTCATTGCCGCGCCGCAGCCGGCAGCGTTCACGATGATCGCATCCACGCCCGCCGACTCGAATGCCGCGATGTTGCGTCGTGCGAGGGCGCGCGCGGTCTCGGCGTCACCGGCGTGGGAATGCAGCGCGCCGCAGCAGACCTGCGTCGGCGGCGCAACCACTTCGCAGCCCGCGTGCGCGAGCACGCGCACGGTCGCCTCGTGCATCCGCGGGAACATCGCGCCGTGCATGCAGCCGAGGAGCATCGCGACGCGCGCGGTGGCCTCGGGCGGGCTCGCGAGCGTGCCGGTGTCGCGGAACGGCGCCTGGGTGAGGCGTGGAATCGACGACTCCATGCGCGCGAGCTTCGCGGGCAGCAGGCGGCGCAGCGGGCCCCGTGCGAGCGTTTGCAGCCCGGAGCGCGAGTACAGGCGCCCGAGGTCGAGGACGAAGCGCAGCACCTGCTTGCGCGCGAGTACGTGCCGCAGCGCGAAGGCGCGGACGCGCCACGACGCGGGCTGCTCGGACGGCACGTTCGCCATGATCGAGGCCCGCGCGTCCTCCATGATCCGGCCATACGGCACGGACGAAGGGCACGCCGTCTCGCACGCGCGGCACTGCAGGCAGCGGTCGAAGTGGTCCAGGGTGCGGTCAGTCGCCTCGATGCGGCCGTCGAGGACGGCGGAGATCAGATGCAGGCGACCGCGAGGCGACTCGAGCTCCTGTCCGGTCGCGACGTAGGTTGGGCACGTCGGGAGGCAGAAGCCGCAGTGGATGCAGTTCTGAAGGTCGGCGAGCGACGGGATGTCGGGGCCGACGAACGTCGTGCCGTGCGTTTGGGGGACGGGTGCGCCGGGTGCTGCTGACGTCACACGCCCTCCATCCATCGTCCACGATTCAGGGTACCGCGCGCGTCGAACCGCGCCTTGAGCGATCGGACGAGCTCGACCTCGCCGGGCCCGAACGGGTCAACGACGCTGCGCAGCGCCTTCGAACCCGCCTCGAGCTGGAGGAAGCCGCCACGCTCGGCTGCGAACGCGCGCAGCTGGGTGACCGCCGTCGCGTCGAGGTTCGTGGCGTGCCCGAGCACCGCGCCAGAGGCGATGTGCCCCCACGCGAGGCACCCGGCGGCGCGCACCGCCTCGACCGCCTCGGTCACCAGCGAGGACGGGACGCCGAGGCGCACGACCGCGGCGACGCGGTCGCCGTGCAGGCGGCGCAGGCGCTCCCACGGG
>CANIRU010000086.1 GCA_947470025.1 Chloroflexota bacterium | reverse complement strand
TGGCCGTCGTCGCGGAGGTCGACGAACTTGATGAAGAGCGCCTTCGTCAGGTAGGCCATCTCGCGGAAGCGCTGCGACAGCATGTCGAAGTCGTAGTCGAGGGTCTCGAACATCGTGTGGTCGGGGAGGAAGCGGACAATGGTGCCGCTGTCGTCGACCTTCTGCTTGCCCTTGACGAGGCCCCCCGCGGGCGCGCCGCGGTGGTAGGTCTGGTTGTAGACGGCGCCGCCCTGGTGGATCTCGACCTCGAGATCCTCGGACAAGGCGTTGACGACGGATGCGCCGACGCCGTGGAGGCCGCCGGACACCTTGTACGCGCCGCCGCCGAACTTGCCGCCGGCGTGGAGGACGGTGAACACCGTCTCGACGCCGGAGAGGCCGGTCTTGGCGTGCTTGCCGACGGGGATGCCTCGGCCGTTGTCCGTGACGAGGACGTGGCCGTCCGGCTCGATCGTGATCTCGATGCGGTTGCAGTAGCCCGCCATCGCCTCGTCGACGGCGTTGTCGACGATCTCGTAGATGAGGTGGTGGAGGCCGCGCTGATCCGTGGACCCGATGTACATGCCGGGGCGGCGTCTGACCGCCTCGAGCCCCTCGAGGATCTGGATGCTGTCAGCGGTGTAGTCCGCCGCTTTCCCCTTGGGCGCGGTCGTGGTCATGTGGCCTCATTCACTCGTCGCCCCACGACGGATCGAGGGGTGTTGCGGTGGGATGCTGTGCGTCGCGACTGCTGTTCGCGCCGAGGCGGCGGGGGAATCAAACCGCGCTCATGCACTCCTGCATCTTACCATATATCTACGTTGCTGCAGCGCCCCAGGACCGCTGTCGAGGCGGTCAGACGGGCCGTCCGAGGCTCCCGCGTAGAATGCCAGCATGACGCCTGAGCCCGCCTCGATCACCCTCGAACCCATCGGCACCGTCGTCTGCGACGAGCACGACGCCGGGCGGGTCGACTGGTCGCGCGTCCGGTCCGAGGTGCGCCTGAACGCTGGCCTCGGGGCTGCGCTCCTCGGACTGGCCGACTATTCGCACGTCATCGTCGTCGGGTGGCTGCACGAGATCCCGGAGGAGCTGCGGCAGCGCCGGCAGGCGTACCCCAACGGCGACCCGAAGTACCCGCTCCAGGGCGCCCTCGCGCTGCGCGGGGGAGCGCGGCCGAATCCGGTCAGCGTGACGGTCTGCAAGCTCCGCGGTATCGAGGGCGACGTGCTGCGCCTCGAAGGGCTGGACCTCGTGGACGGGACGCCGGTGCTGGACGTGAAGCCCTACATCGCGTTCTACGACTCCGAGCCGAAGGCGAGCATCCCGAAATGGGCGCGAGGTTGAGCTCGACGACCGTCGAGGTGATGGCGGCAGGCGGCCTATCCCCCTGCCCCCTTCCCTGCGCGGGAAGGGGGATGACTCACGAGGGCTCCGCCCTCGTGCTCCCCCGGGATCGAGGGCGCGCCACGCGCGCCTCGCAGGATCGGAAGTCGGATCGCCGCGCGTTAGCGGATCGAGCGCAGCAGGAGCACGAGGGTCACCGCCACGGCGATTGCGATTGCGGCAGCCAGTGGGCCGCGGACGCGCTGCTGCGGCATGAACAGCAGGCCCGCGACGAGCAGGACCGCCGCCACCACGACGACCGCCCAGTTGTTGAGCACCAGCGAACCGAACAGCAGCAGCAGGACAGCCGCCGAGGTGAGCCACGGCGTCTTCAGTCGTTCGATCACGGAGGGCCTCCGTCCATGCGCCTCGATCGTACGGCGGCGCTGACCCGACTGGCCGGGCGTAGCGCACCGCCGAGGGCACGATGAGCGGCCGCTGGGTGCGCCGCGCGGCACAACGCACCGAGGAGGCCGCGTACCTCGCCGCGAACGGTGAGCCGCGCCCGGCGCCGCGCGCGGAACGTCGCGCCGACGAGCAGTCGAGGAAGCAGGGCGCGAAGCAAGGCCGGCGCCTGCAGGCGGGGCCGACCGGCCTCGAGGATCCCGCCGTCCGAGGTGAGCACGCCGCGCCGCCCAAGCCGTACACCGCGCGCGAACTGCGCCGCACGTACGAGGCGCTGCTCGGGATGTACGGCGAGCAGCAGTGGTGGCCGACTGCATCGACCGAGGGCCCCGCGCAACGGCTGGAGATCTGCCTGGGCGCGATCCTCGTGCAGAACACCTCGTGGCGTGGGGCGGCGTCGGCGCTCGAGAACCTCGGCGCGGCGGGTGCGCTGAACGTCGAGGCGATCGCGGCGCTGCCGGAGGACGTGCTCGGCGACATCGTGCGCCCCTCGGGGCACTACCGCGTGAAGGCGCGCAAGCTCCAGTCCTTCGCGAACGTGGTGATCGAGGAGCACGGCGGCGACATCGATGCCCTGCTCGCGGGCACGACCGAGGAGGTGCGCGCGCGGCTGCTGCGCATCTGGGGCATCGGCCCGGAGAGCGCCGACGCGATCACGCTCTACGCCGCGCGTCTCCCCACGTTCGTCGTCGATGCGTACGCCTACCGCCTGTTCGAGCGCCTCGGCCACCCGCCCGGAGAGCGCCGCTACGACGTCTACCGCGAGTACTTCATGCGCATGATCGGCACGCGCGAGGAAGATGTGTGGGCGCTGAACGAATGGCACGCATTGATCGTGCGCCACGGCCAGGGCACCTGTCGCAAGACGCAGCCGCGCTGTGGCGACTGCGCGCTCCTCGATTGCTGCGCGTTCGGGAAGACGCAGTGATGAAGGTCGCGGCGCTGTTGATGAGCGCCGTGGTGGTCAGCGGCTGCGGTCCCACGAGCGTCTATGCACCAGCCCCAACATCGAGTCCCAATGTTCCGTCGACGCCAACGGCTGTTCCGACTCCGGTGCCTTGTGCTGAGATTCAGCGTGTCCTCAAGTTCAACTCGCTGACGATTCGACCAGCGCAACCTGCACCCGGAGAGACGGTAGCCGTGCAGGGATCGGGACTCTCCCCGGGGACGTATCTCGTGCTGACATCCGAGATTCCTGGAACCGAGGAAGGCTTCTACAAAGGCTTCGCGCAGAAGAACTTCATGGCCGGTACTCAGATTGGGTCGGTAGTCGTAGGGAATGACGGGATTCTCTCCACGACTGTGAAGATGGTTTCTCAGAAGTCCAGCACCGGCTGTCGTTACATCTGGGTGGGAGACTTCCCCGGCGTTCTGCCTGGTGGTTCTGGGGACGGCGGTCGCCCCTATAGCTCCCCCATCTGGGCCCAGTAGCGCACCGATGTGACTGACCTTGCCTCCCCGGCCTCGCCCCGCGAGACTGAGGGTATGGAACTCGGCATCATCGGCAAGGCTCGGAGCGGGAAGACCTCGCTGTTCAACGCGGTGACGCGAGGGACGGCGCAGGTGGGGGCGTACTCGTCCGGCAATCAGCCGAACGTGGGCATGGTGCATGTGCCCGACCCGCGCGTGGACGCGCTGTCCGAGGTCTACAAGACGAAGAAGACGACCTACGCAGAGATCCGCTGGGTGGACTACCCCGTGGGTGGCTTCGGCAACGAAGGCCCCGGCGCGCAGTTCGTCGCGGAGATCGCGAAGATGGACGCGATCGTCCACGTCGTGCGCGCGTTCCTCGACGACTCCGTGCCGCACCCCGACGAGACGGTCGATGCGCACCGCGACGTCGAGGCGCTCAACCTCGAGCTGACGTTCGTCGACCTCGGCCTGATCGAGCGGCGGCTGTCACGCCTCGACCAGGAGATGCGGTCGATGCCAGCTGCGCAGCGCACGGAGCTGGAGCGCCACAAGGAGTTGCTGCAGCGGATGCAGACGCACCTCGAGGGCGGGCAGGGCCTCCGTGCCATGACGTTCACCGAGATCGAGAACAAAGAGCTGCGCGCGTATCAGCTGATCACGCGCCTCCCGATGATGCTGATCGTGAACATCGGCGAGGACGACCTCGGCCGCGCGGCGGAGATCGAGGCGGAGTTCGCATCGAGGTACAACGAGCCCGGCATCGCCGTCGCCGCGCTCTGCGCGAAGATCGAGGCGGAGCTGTCGCAGATGGAGCCCGAGGACGCCGCGGCGTTCCGCGCGGACCTCGGCCTGCCGCCGGAGTCGCCGCTGGATCGCGCGATCGTCGCGGCGTACCAGCTGCTCGGCCTGCAGTCGTTCCTCACCGCCGGCGACGATGAGTGCCGCGCGTGGACCGTCCCCGTCGGCGCGACGGCGCCCGAGGCCGCCGGCCGCATCCACAGCGACCTCGAAAAGGGCTTCATCCGCGCCGAGGTCTCGACGTGGCAGGACGTGGTCGCCGCGAAGGGCAGCAGCGCCGAGCTGAAGAAGGCCGGCAAGCTCCGCACCGAGGGCAAGGGCTACATCGTCCAGGACGGCGACGTGATCAACATCCTCTTCAACCTGTAGCGGGTGCACGCGCCGGAGCGATCGATGCTGTCAGCATGGTTGTCCTGGCTGATACCGATCGCCGGGGCGGTGCTGATCCTCGGCGTTGCGGGTGTGTTCGCGTGGCGTGACGAGCGCGTCCGCGACTTCATCGAGGACATCGAAGAGCTGGGGTGGCGGCGCTCCGCGAGGGCGGTATGGGGACTCGCCCGCGATCCGCGCGTGCCGTGGTTCGTGCGGCTGCTGCCGGTGCCGTTGCTGATCTACCTCGCGTCGCCGATCGATATCATCCCGGACTTCATCCCTCTGATCGGCCAGCTCGATGACATCCTCGTGGTCGCAGCGGCGTTGTGGGTGGTGCTGCGATACACGCCGCACGAGGCGATCGAGGCGCATTTCCGCACGCGCGTCGCTGACGGATAGTCGCGCGGATCGACCCGGAACGCGGGCGTATGATCGAGCGCGCACACCCTCGGGGACCTCGACGCGCCTGCCCTGAGGTGGGCGCGCGGGGTGATCGCGACAGAACGGAATGCTCGATGGACGTGACGACGCGCATCCAGATCGTGCAGGAGATCGAGGCGGCGCTGGCCGGTGGCCCGCTGGTCGTGACGGCGACAGTGACCGAGGCCGGTGAGCCCGCAGTGGGAACGCCGGGCGAGAAGTTGCTGGTCGGCGCGGACGGGCATCGCGTGGGGACGCTGGGCGACGCCGTCCTCGACGACGCGGCGCACGAGGTCGCGCTGGCGGCGCTCACAGAGTTCCCGCGCGTCGTCCTGCAGACGCTGTACTTCGGGCGGGACGGTCACACCTCGACCCGTCGGTCCCAGGCGCACCCGGGCGACGCCGAGGTCATGGTGCAGCTGTTCGAGGCCCCCGCGCGCCTCGTAGTGATCGGGGGCGGGCACGTCGGCCTCGCCGTCGCCACCATCGGCGACTACGTGGGCTTCGACGTCACGGTCGTCGACGACCGCGAGGAGTTCGCGAACAAGGAGCGCTTCCCGATGGCGGTGGCGATCCACAACGGCGATAGCACCGAGGCGCTGACCGCCATCACGTTCGGGCTGCAGGACTACATCGTCCTCGTCTCGCGCGGGCACAAGCAGGACGAGGACGGGCTGCGCGCGGTCGTCGGGCGCGGGGCGGCCTACATCGGCATGATCGGCAGCAAGCGCCGCACCGCGACCGTCCTCCAGCACCTCGCCGAGGAGGGATTCGACCAGGCGGCGCTCGAGGCGGTTAGCACCCCGGTCGGCATCGACCTGGGGGCCGAGACGCCCGAGGAGATCGCGCTGTCGATCCTCGCGGAGATCGTCATGCTGCGCCGCGGCGGTGGGGGCGGCCGGATGCGTGACCAGCGCCCGCCGATCCACTGGCCTGCCCGGGCCTGACGGGCGACCGCCGACTGAGAGCCTTCTGAAAGGTCGGCATAACAACAGGGGGGTGGAAGGGCTTCTCACGGGTGTACGATTACGGCGTCACTGGCCGAAGGGCGCGCACGGGCGCCACGCCACGAACAACCCCCGAACAGGTGTTCGCGAGCGACGGTCGGCGGCACCAACGTTGCCAGTTCCCTCTGGGGCACAGGGGCCGAGAAATCGGCCTCTGTGCTTGTCTGGCGAGTGTCCACCCACGAGACGTGCGGTGATGGACACGGATACGGTGCCACCGGCGAACCGGCGCGGCCCGACCGTCGCTCTGGTGGAGATACGCGCTCAGGAGCGCCTCGGATCTCTCCTGTGCAGCGCCGCCCGAGAGATTCCGCACGTCATACATTGAGTACGGACGCGGTATGATGGCGACCGACCATCGATTGGGAGCGCACCATGTCGCTTGAGCTGTATCAGGAAATCATCTCCGCCCAGAAGGCCGGGGAGCCGCGCGTGCTCGCGACGGTGTCGGGCGCCCTCGGCTCAACGCCGCGCAAGCCGGGCGCGTCGATGCTGCTGCGACCGGACGGGTCGTTCGTCGGCACCATCGGCGGCGGCTGCGGGGAGGCCGAGGTCTGGCAGGAGGCCATGGAGACCATGGCTGACGGCAAGCCTCGCACGGTCGTAGTAGACCTCACCCAGCCCGTGAACGGCGATGACAAGATCTGCGGCGGTGTATTGAAGGTCTTCGTCGAGCGGATCGCGTAACTCGTCGGGCGAAGCGCAGGATACCTGCGCCGCCCGAGAGACCTGCGGGCCTGAGTAAGGTTCGCGCGCCTTGCGCGGTTCGGCAACATCGAGGAACCTCGACGCCTCGCCGACCCCATTGCGTTGGCGTGTGCGGGTGTACGATCGGTTGACGGCCGCGGCCACCGCGCGAGCCGGGAGGGAACGACTCATGTTTGGCACGCTTGGCCCCACTGAACTGCTGATCATCCTCGCGATCGTCGTCGTGCTATTTGGCGCATCGCGACTCGCCGGCCTCGGCGGCGCGCTCGGCCGCGGCATCCGCGAGTTCCGCGAGGAGACCCGCACCGCCGACGAGAAGAAGAAGGACGGCACAACCGTCGCTTCGACCACGACCACCCCCACGGACGAGGCGCGCAAGGACTCCTAGTCCGCCGCGCGACGCGTCTGGCGGCTCCGGTCGCCGATCTCGCTGAACCGAACGGGCGCCGCCTGCGGCGCCTGTTCTGTGTCCGCTATCGTATGGGGACACACCGGGCCGTCCGAGGAGCCTCGCCCGATGCCGTTGCGCGCCATCGTCTTCGACCTCTGGGGCACGCTCATGACGGAGCGTCGTGGCGTGTTCCCCCAGCGCGCCCAGATGCGCTACGACGGCATCGCCCCGATCCTGCGACGCCACGGCATCGACGTCTCGCTCGAGGAGTTCACCGAGCGCCACCGCGCGTCGATGAGCGCGCTCTCCGCCCTCCAGGAGGAGGGCAACGACGTCGCGGCCGAGGAGCGTGCCCGCCACGTGATCGCGCGCTTCGATGAGGACGCGTCGCTCCGCGCGACCGACGAGGACATCCACGGGTTCATCGAGGCGTACGGCGGGCCGATCCTGCACACGCCGCCTGAGCTGCTGCCCGGCGCCGTCGAGGCGATCGCGGAGGCGCGGGCACGCGGGCTGGGCGTGGGCCTCATCTCCAACACGGGTGTGTCCGGCGGGCGGCACCTGCGCCAGGTCATGGCGCGCTACGGGCTCCTCGACCAGTTCGACGTGCTGCTGTTCAGCGATGAACTGCGCCAGTCCAAGCCGCACCCCGGCATCTTCGATGCCGCGCTGGAAGCACTGCAGGCGACCGCCGGCGAGGCCGTGTTCGTCGGCGACACGCCGAGGTACGACGTCGGGCCGCCTCGACGGTTCGGGTGGTGGGTGGTGCAGGTCGGCGACCGCGACGACGGGGACCCGCCGGCGCACGTCCGCGTCCCCGGCGTCGGTGACCTGTTCGAGGGGCTGGGCAGCCTCGGCCTCATCGACGCCGATCCGGCGGGATCACACGCGGATCTCCGGTCTACGCGAGAATCGAACGGGTGAGCACCTCGACCGCCCTCCCGACCCCCGTGACCGTGCGCCGTTCGCCGCCCACCGTGCGCGAGCGCGTCGCGCTCCTGCTCGGTCGAGGTGCGCGATCCGTCGCGCGTCGCCTCGGACGGAGCGGGGGTACGGCGATTCCCGGCCTCGTCGCGGGCGCCCTGGCGCCGAGGCTGATCGAGCGCCTCGCGCTCCAGCCGGGGCACGGCGTGGTGACGATCACCGGCACCAACGGCAAGACGACCACCACGCACCTGCTCGCCGCGATCCTGCGCGCGGGTGGCATCGACCCGCTGACGAACTCGTCCGGCTCCAACCTCGAGCGTGGCCTGATCGCGGCGTACAGCGGCAACGTGGACAGCAGCGGCGGGCTGCCCGACGCGGGCCGACGCGCCGGGGTGTTCGAGGTCGACGAGGCGGCGCTTGCGCGACTGCTGCCGCGACTGCGGCCGCGCCTGTCGGTGTTCCTCAACCTCTTCCGCGACCAGCTCGACCGCTACGGCGAGGTCGACTCCGTCGCCGAGGGCTGGGCGCGAGGCCTCGATGAGATGCGCACGCCGCCGATCCTGGTGCTGAACGCGGATGACCCGTCGATCGCGCTGCTGGCGCAGCACGGCCGTGGCGCGCGCGTGGTCTCGTTCGGCGTGGACGACGACTCGGTCGCCCTCGGGCACGACGAGCACGCCTCGGACGCCCGGTTCTGCACGTGCGGGTCGCGC
>CANIRU010000085.1 GCA_947470025.1 Chloroflexota bacterium | reverse complement strand
TCGCTGTGCTGTGATCGACAAGAAGCCGGACGCATCGCGTCCGGCTTCTTGTCTGCCCGGCCCGTGATTGGCAAATATCCATGGGCTGCGGTAGCGTTGCGCGCGGAGGCACGTATGGAATCACGACAGGCGCGCACACGCGACGGTGACTTCTGTCCGCGCCGCGCCGCGCTCGCGCTCGTCGGGCAGCGCTGGGTGCCGCGCATCCTCTACGAGCTCCTGGACGGCAAGCGCCGCTTCAACGACCTTTCCGCGGTCGTTGGCGGGTGCAACTCCCGCACGCTCCGCGATCGCCTCAAAACGCTCGAGGAGATTGGGCTCGTGGAACGGCACCTCGTCGCGACCATGCCGCCGTGGGTGGAGTACGAGCTCTCGCCGCTCGGTCGCGAGCTGGCGCAGGCGATGCTCCCCATTACCGAGTGGGGTCGTGAGCACATGCAGGCCGACATGCTCGAAGCCGTCGAGGGCTAGCGACCGCCCGTGACCTCGCCGACCCGCTTCGCTTTCGACACGCTGTCGCGCGGCGACGTCCTCCCCACGGTCGACCTGACGATCACCCACGACGACGTGCGTGCGTACCTCGAGGCGACCGGCGAGCCCGCCGCGCGGTGGGGCGAGCGCGTGCCGCCGGTGATGCTGAGCGCGCTGATGCTCGCGACGCTCCTCGGGCAAGTCGAGATCCCCGCGGGCGTCATGCACACCGGGCAGGAGCACGAGTCGCGCCGCCCCGTGCGCATCGGCGAGGCGCTCACCGTCACCGTGACGGTGTCCTCGTACGCCGTGCGCCGTGGAGCGCTGATGGCGGCGTTCGACGCCGAGGCACGTGCGGGCGACGAGGTGGTCGCCACCTCGCGGGCCTCCGTGCTCGTGCCGCCGCCCGAGGGCGCAGACACCGAAGGGAACGCCGAATGACCGCACCGACCCCCGCGCCCACGATCGAGCCGGTGACGCGCCTCATCGACCAGCCGCGCGTCGATCACTACGCCGTCGCCGCGCGCGACCCGAACCCGATCCACCGCGAGACGCCCGAGGCGTACGCCGGCCCGTTCGGCCGCCCCGTCGCACACGGCATGCTCGTGCTCGCGCTGCTGTCCGAGGCGATGACGAACGCCTGCGGCGAGGCGTGGGAGCGCGGCGGATCGCTGAAAGTGCGCTGGCGTCAGCCCGCCCTCGTGCCCGTCGAGGTCACCGCGCGCGCGACGCTGCGCTCGGAGTCCGATGGCGTCGCGACCTACGACGTGATGTGCGAGGACGCCGCCGGCGAAGCGCTGCTCACCGGCACCGCGTCCGTGCGCCTCGCGTAACGTGCCGCCCACCCCACATCCAACGGGGGGTGACTTCGACCCGCGCCTGTACGACCAGGTCTGTTTCGCCTGCGGCGGCCGGAACCAGCATGGCCTGCACCTGCGCTTCTCCCGTGATGGTGAGGGAGCCGTGGTGTGCCGCTACGAGCCTAAGCCGGAAGACCAGGGCTTCCCCGGCGTGATGCACGGCGGTGTGCTTGCCGCGCTCCTCGACGAGTCGATGGCGTGGGCGATGTGGGCGCAGGATCGCGCGCTGGGCGTCACGGCGAAGATGGAGACGCGTTACCGCAAGACCGTCGGTACCTCTGGCACGCTCGTCGTGCGGGGGCGCGTCGTGCGGATGCGCGGACGCCGCATCGAGGTCGAGGCGAGCGTGGATGACGCTGCGGGCGAGCGACTCGCGGAGGCGACCGCACTCTTCATGCGACTGTCGCCCGAGGTCGAGCAGCAGATGTCCGAGGCGCTCGGCTGGGCGCAGATCCCCGACTAGCGGAAGTCACCGTGCGGTCGGGGTGGCCTCGGCAGCCTGCTGCGCGCGGACGTGGTTGCCGCTGGTCTCGCGCGCGAGCAGAAACAGCAGCGCCACGGCGATCATCAGCACGCCGTTCACATACATCGACGCGTGGTAGTCCCAGTGGTCCGCGACGAATCCGACGATCGGCGGGCCGATCATGAAGCCGACGTCGCCGCCGGACCGGAACATGCCGAGGCCAAGCCCTCGGAGCCCGGGCGGCGAGATGTCCACCGCGTACGCGACCGGCGCTGGCCCGGACAGTGATGCGAACGCCGAGTGCAGCATGGCCGCGCCGAAGAACGTCCAGTACGAGGGTGACCATGCGATCAGGAACATCGACAGCCCGACGAGCACGCCGCTCGGGATGATCGTCCACTTGCGCCCCACGCGGTCCGCGAGGAACGACGAGGGCAGCACCAGCAGCATGTTGAGGATCGCCATCGCGGAGAACACGCCGCCCAGTGCGGCGGTCGAGAGGCCGAGGTTCGCAGAGCCGAGCAGCGGCATGATCGTCTGGCGGCCGCCCGTGCGCGTGAAGAAGATCGCGGCGTTCATCGTCGCGATGAGCAGGAAATCGCGCGACAGCAGCATCTGCACCCACGCACGTCGGGGCGCCTCGCCCGGGGCGGGGGCGCGACGCACCTCGGTGTTGAGGTGGCGCGTCTCCGGCAGCCGCCAGTACGCGTAGCCGCCGGCAAGCAGTGAGCACAGGCCGACGATCACAAACGGCGCCTCAAGGCCCCACGCCTCGGCGGTGAAACCGCCGATCGCCGGGCCGAACGAGGTGCCCAGCAGCAGCGCGCCCTGGTTCGTGCCGAGGTACCTCGCGCGGGTCGCGGGCGTCGAGACGTCGGCGAGGAACACCTGCGCGCCGGTCGCGTAGATCGCGGAGCCGGCGCCGGCGACGAAGCGCCACGCGAGCAGCTCGGGCAGCGATCCCGCGAAGCCCGATCCGATCATGCCGACCGCGCCGATGATCGGCCCGCTGACGAGCAGCAGCCGTCGTCCGTAACGGTCGGCGGCGATGCCCATCGGGACGTTGAGGATCAGGCGCGCGAGCCCGAACGTCGTCAGCGTGAGGCCGATCGCCGCCGCACCGACGCCGAACTTCGTGGTCAGCAGCGGGATGACGGGCGAGATCACGCCCTGGCCCATCATCACCAGCACGGTCGAGATGCTGACGAGCAGCAGTTGCTCGTGTTCGAGGATCGGGCCGAGCGTCCGTCGCAGCCAACTCATGATCGAGGTGCCGCGATCACGTCCTCGAGCGGGACGTACGGCAGCGACAGCGCCGCGGCGACCGCGGGATGCGTGATGGCGCCGCGGTAAACGTTGACGCCATGGGCGAGCGCGGGGTCCCGCTGGATCGCCGCGTCCACGCCGAGGTTGGCGATCGCGAGCGCATACGGCAGGACGAGGGTGCTCAGCACCGTCGAGGCGGTGCGGGGCACGGAGCCGGGCATGTTCGGCACGGCGTAATGCACGACGCCCTCCTCAACGTAGATCGGCTCGTCGTGGTTCGTCGGGTGCGTCGTCTCGATGCAGCCGCCCTGGTCGACCGCAACGTCCACGATCACGGAGCCGGGCTGCATCGTGCGCACCATCTCGCGCGAGACGACCACGGGTGCGCGCTCGCCCGCGACGAGCACGGCGCCGATGAGCAGATCAGCGCTTGGCAGGATCGAGGCGATCACGCCGCGGCTGGAGAGTGCGGTCTCGATGCGTCCCGCGTACTGCTGGTCGAGGTCGCGCAGCTGGTCGATCGCGTTCGAGATCACGGTGACGCGAGCGCCCATGCCAACCGCAACGCGCACGGCGTTGCGCCCGACGTTGCCCGATCCGATCACGACCACGTGTGCGGGCGGGACGCCCGGGATGCCGCCGAGCAATATGCCGCGGCCGGGGCCGGGACGCTTCAGGAAGCGCGCGCCTTCCTCGACGGCGAGGCGGCCGGCCACCTCGGACATCGGTGCGAGCAGCGGTAGCGCCCCGTTCGGCAGCCGCACCGTCTCGTACGCGATCGCGATGCACTTCGATTCGATGATGGCGCGCGTGACCTCGGGCTCAGCCGCGAGGTGGAGGTAGGTGAAGATGACCTGCCCGTTGCGCATCAGCGCGAACTCCGACGGCTGCGGCTCCTTCACCTCGACGATCAGCTCGGCGCGCGCGTACACGTCCTCCATCGTCGGGACGATCTGCGCGCCGACCGCGCGGTACTCCGCGTCGGGGTAGTGGGCGCCCACGCCGGCGTTGGTCTCGATGAGTACGGTGTGTCCGGCGTGCACGAGGTCGCCCGCACTCGCCGGCGTCAGCGCGGTACGGAACTCCTCGAGTTTCCGCTCGCGCGACGAGCCGACGATCACGGCGTGCGCTCGAGGACGTCGCCGACCATCAGCACCTCGCCGGCGGGCTGCTTGGCCGCGCCCGCGCGCTGCGCACGGCCCACGATGATCGTGCCGCCTACGCCGGCGACCTCCGCCTTGCCGTCGACGATCGCCATCACCGTGCCGGGCGGCTCGCCGGGCGCGCCGGGGCGCATCTGCGCCTCGAACAGGCGGATCGTCTCACCTCGGAGGTTCGTCGAGGCACCCGGCTGCGGGTCGCAGCCGCGGATCAGGTTCGAGACCACGCGGGAGTGGTACATCCAGTCGATCTTCGCGTGCTCCGGGCCGCAGGGCGCCTCGTAGGTGGCGAGCGCGTGGTTCTGCGGCAGGCGCGGCGCGGTGCCCTCGCGCACGAGGCGGGTCGCCTCGACGAGCGCGTCCACGCCCATCGCGTACAGGCGGTTGAAGTACAGCGTGCCGACGCTGTCCGCGGGGTCGATGTCTACCTCGCGCTGGAGCACGATCGGGCCGGTGTCGATGCCCTCGTCGACCCAGAAGATCGTCAGCCCGGTCTTCTCAGCGCCGGAGATGATCGCCCAGTTCATCGCGGTGCGGCCGCGGTGCAACGGCAGCAGCGACGGGTGGTACTGGATCGCGCCGTGCGTCGCGGCGTCCAGCACCCGCTTGCGCACGATGTCCGTGACGAACGCGAAGACGAGGAGGTCCGGCTTCAGCGCCAGGTACTGCTCGAACGGGCCATCCTGGCGGAGGGCGGGCGTCTCGATCACCGGCACCCCGGCGATGCTCGCGGCCTCGAAGAGCGGGTCTGGTCGCGCGCCCGGTCGAGGCGTGGAGACGCCGACGACGTCCTCGCCCGCCTCGCGCAGCTTCTCGAAGACGTCTTTGCCGAAGGCAGCCTGGCCGAACAGCACGATGCGCATCAGGGCCCTTTCGCGAACGGACAGCGCTACACGCTGCTCCGAGAAGCCGAGTCAGTACCCCCGCCGGGAGAGTATAGGAGCGCCGGCGCACACGATCCGCCCGGGTCTCAAGGAAGCCCGTTACGCCCCACTACCAGCCTCGGCCGCGCGCCACATGTACCACGAGCCGACGGAGCGGTAGGGCGCCCAGCGCTCCCCGATGGCCCGGGCCTGCGTCGGCGTCGGGGGGGCGTCGAGGCCGTAGGCGGCGCCCATCCCGATCCGCACGCCGAGGTCCCCGGTCGGCAGCACGTCCGGCCGCCCCAGCTGGAACATCAGGAACATGTGCGCGGACCACTCGCCGAGGCCCTTCACCACCACCAGCCTACGGATCACCTCGTCATCGGGGAGCGCGTCGATGCCCGCGAGGTCGAGGTCGCCCGCGAGTGCGTGCGCCGCGAGGTCGCGCATGTACCCGGCCTTCTGCCGGGAGACGCCCGCGCCGCGGAACGCCTCGTCGGTGGTGTCGAGAAGTTCCTCGGGCGTCGGGTAGCGCCCCTCGCCGCCTGTCGGGCCGTCGCCGTAGAGCGCGAGCCAGCGGCGCTGGATGCTGCGTGCCGCCGCGCCCGCCAGCTGCTGGAACAGGATCGTGCGCAGCAGCGACTCGTAGTGATCCATCGCCGGTCGAGGCGCGTACGGGCCGTGCGCCTCGATCAGCGCGCCGAGCACCGGGTCGGCGTCCCTGAGATGGCGATACGCCTTCGCCAGCGAGAAGCGGACGCGCCCTGCGTTCCGGGGTGGCATCAGGCGTGCTCCTCGAGGCTCGCAGCGTGCTCGGCGATCATCGACGCCACGAAGCGATCGACCTCGCGCTGCGACGTGAGCCGCACGAAGCGTAGGTGCGCCCATCGCGGATCGACCATCGCGTCGGTCATCAGCCGGTGCATTCGAGGATGGGCGCGCAGCGAGTAGCCGAGGAGCGACGTGGGGTTCCAGAACGCGAGCTGCGGCCAGAACCGCTCGCGGTTCGTGCCCCACAACAGCTCATTCGTCCGCCATCGACGCCACGAGCGGAGCAGCATCCGCGACACCGTGACGCGTTGCGGAAGATCCAGCCAGACGACCATCTCGGCACGCGGCCAGAGCAGCGCATTCAGACGGCCGGTGTAGTTGCCGCTCACCACCCACTGTTCGCCCTCGGTCGCCGCGGCGACGCGGGTGCGAAAGTCCTCTGCCTCGGATTCGACCCAGTTGGGCCGCCAGAAGAGTGCATCCAGCTCGACGTGCGGGACGCCGAACGCCTCCGCGAGCTGCAGCCCGACGGTGCTTTTCCCGCTGCCCGAGGAGCCCATGACCTGGATGCGCTGAACCACTCGCGTTGCCTCCGGCGAATCAGCCTACATGGGAGAGCGGAGATCGAGGTGAGAGTGCTGTTGGAGGAGATTGCGGCGGGCGGCCCACCCCCGCCCCCTCCCAGCGCGGGAGGGGTGAGAGAAGAAGAACCAACGGTGAGGAGCTGCGCCCCTCACACTCCCGGCGGCACTCGATGTGGCCGCGCAATGTCAGTGCGAGGGATTCGGGCCGCTGAGGGATCGCTGGGAATCCGCAGACCGGTTTCTCAAAGGGCCTCGCCCTTTGAGGTTCATCCCCCTTCCCGCGCAGGGAAGGGGGCAGGGGGATGGCCGCCCCGCGGTTGCACATCGACGGCCGCGAGGACCTCGACGGTTCGCAGGCGCTACTCCTCGGGGGCGAGCGGGTCGACGAGGACGCTAGCCTCGCCGCGCATGACCTCTTCGCTGTCCTGGTTCGTGACCACGGTGTCGAGCTTCACGCGGTTGCGGCGCGCATCGACGGCGGTGACGGTGCAGGTGGTGGTGAGGACGTCGTACGGGTAGACCGGCGCGACGAACTCGAGCGACTGGCCGAGGTAGACGATCACATGCCCCGGCGCGAGCTTCGTCGCGATCGTCGCAGAGATGAACGACGCGCCGATCATGCCGTGCGCGATGGGGCGCTTGAAGCGTGTCCGCGCGGCGTAGGCCTGGTCCGTGTGGAGCGGGTTGGTGTCCCCGCTGACCTCGACGAACTGCGCGATGGTGTCGGGGTCGACCTGGCGCTGGAATTGCACCTGGTCGCCCACCGTCAGCCCGCCTGCGCCCGTTGCCTCGTCCGCCATCGCTCGCTCCTCGTGCGGGCCGTCGCCCGGGCGGATGGTACGGGCGGGGGTTCGAGGGGACAAACGAACCATCCGATGGCCAGACAGCGGCGCACGGTGGTGCGTCCGAATTACCTCTAATAAAGTGCAAAAAACGTTGACATCGAATCATGCCCCGCCTAACCTCGGTATTGGCAGACAGAGACGCGGGGGTCGCAGTCAATGGAACGCACGAGGGACGAGGTCGTCCGTATTCTGCACGAGCGCGGAGCGCGCTCCGTTGCGGAGCTCGCCGAGGAAATCGGCGTCTCGGCCGGCTCCATCCGCCGCCACATGGACCTCATGGTGGCTGACCGGTTGGTCGTCTCCCACCTCGTGCGGCAGTCGCGGGGGCGTCCCACGACACGCTACGCGTTGTCGGAGGCGGGCGAGGAGCGCACCTCGTCGAGCCACTACCAGAAGTTGCTCGATCGGCTCTCCCCGGCGCTCGCGAACCTGAGCGCGGAGGAGATCAACGGGCAGGACGGACGGGCGGTCCTCGACCGGCTCTTCGACCGCGTGGCGGAGTCCGTCGCGCGGGAGCACTCCTCGCAGATCCGCGGGGAGTCGCTGGGGGAGCGCGTTTACGAGGTCACCGTGGCACTCTCCCACGAGGGCATCCTGCAGGAGGTTGAGGACGCGGGAGACTTCTTCCGCCTTCGCAACACCGGATGCCCCTACCGCACCACGGCGAGCGAAACGCACGCCTGTTGCGCGGCAGATCGACGGGCCATCGAGCTGTTGCTCGGAGCGCCCGTGGAACAGGTCACGACGGTCGCGGGCGGCGGCGCTGCCTGCGAGTACCTCGTGGCCAAGCATGATGAAGTTCGACCGGTCGCAGGGAATGGTCTGCTGCCGGTCGTTGAGCAGAAGGGCACGGCACCCGCGCGATGAGTGAACCGATTCTCGAGGTGCGCGACCTGAAGGTCAGCATCACCGAAAAGCCCGACATCCAGATCATTAAGGGCATCGACCTGGTCATCCGACCCGGCGAGGTCCACACGATCATGGGTCCCAACGGCTCCGGGAAGAGCACGCTCTCCAGCACGATCGCGGGCAGCCCCACGTACACCGTGGACAGCGGCCAGATCCTGTTCAAGGGCGAGGACATCACCACCACTCCGGCGGACGAGCGGGCGCGGAAGGGCATCTTCCTCTCGTTCCAGTACCCGACCGCCATCCCCGGCGTGACGATGGTGAACTTCATGCGCGAGGCGCTGAAGGCGCGTCGTGGCGAGGAAGTCCCGGCCCGCGAGTTCCTGGGTGAGCTCCGCGAGACGCTGGCCAAGCTCAAGATGGGCGAGGAGTTCGCGCGGCGCTACGTGAACGACGGCTTCTCCGGCGGCGAGAAGAAGCGCGCCGAGATCCTGCAGATGGGCCTGCTGAAGCCCGACCTCGCGATCCTCGACGAGACCGACTCCGGCCTCGACGTGGACGCGCTG
>CANIRU010000084.1 GCA_947470025.1 Chloroflexota bacterium | reverse complement strand
GAATCACCTCGACCAGTTCTCGTGGGACGACTACGTCGACCTCAAGCGCCGCGTGTTCAAGCACCAGCGCCCCGAGGACCGTGCCGTCTTCAACTACGACGACCCGGTCGCGCGCTCGTTCATGGACGAGGCGCCGGGGCACGTGTACTCGACCTCCCGCACGCAGCGCATCCCCGGCGACGGCGCGATGCTCGACGGCGACCGCGTCGTGCGCGTCGTGGACGGCGCGCCGATCGAGGTGCTGCGCCGCGACGATATCCGCCTGCGCGGTGAGCACAACGTGGAGAACGTGCTGTCTGCCGTGGCCGTCGCGGGCCTCCTCGGCGTGTCCGAGGAAGCCGCTGCGCGCGCGATCCGCGTCTTCACCGGCGTCCCGCACCGCCTCGAACCGGTCGCCACGATCGGTGGCGTGACGTGGATCAACGACTCCATCGCGACCGCACCCGAGCGCACGCTCGCCGGGATGCACGCGTTCACCGAGCCGCTGGTGCTGCTGCTCGGCGGGCGCGACAAGAACCTGCCGACGCGCGTGCTGGGCGAGGAAGCCGTGCGCCGCTGCCGCGCGGTGATCACCTTCGGCGAGGCGTCTGACCTCTACGCCTCTGCGATCCGTGACGCCGAGGGCAGTGAGCGTGTGACGCTGCGCCAGGTCGCGGACGTCGACGCCGCGGTCGCCGCCGCCGCCGAGCTCGCGCGCTCCGGCGACGTCGTGCTGTTCAGCCCCGCGGGCACCTCGTTCGATGCATTCCGCAACTTCGAGGCCCGTGGCCGCGCGTTCCGCGACGCGGTGCTGGCGCTGCGAGGCACGCGATGATGCGTTCCGCCGCCAGCCAGCCGCGAGTCAGCCAGACTCGATCGAACCCCGCGCCCTCGCAGCGCGTGGTGAGCCACGCCCCGGACTACCTGCTGCTGACCACCGTGATCATGCTGTGCGTGATCGGCCTGATCGCCGTCTACTCCGCCTCGTACGCCCTCGGCGCCGCGGAGTTCAAGGACGCGAACTACTTCATCAAGAAGCAGGCGTTCGCGCTCGTCTTGGGCGTCATCGCCATGACGATCACGACGATGATCGACTACCGCATCCTGATGCGGCTCAGCCCGCTCATCATGTTCGTCGCGCTCGTCGCGCTGGCGCTGGTGCTGGTCCCCGGCATTGGCCGCGAGCAGAACGGCGCGCGCAGCTGGATCGCGATCGGCCCGCTCCCGCCGCTCCAGCCGTCCGAGTTCGCCAAGCTCGCCGTGCTGATCTACCTCTCCGCCTGGCTCGCCGCGAAGGGCGACCTCCTGCATGACCTCGCGCTGGGCGTGCTGCCGTTCGTGAGCATGGTCGGCATCGTCGGCGCGCTCATCCTGCTCGAGCCGGACGTCGGCACGGCTCTCATCGTCGCGGCGATCACCGGCACGCTGTTCTTCATCGCCGGTGCGAAGTTGATGCACGTGGTCGCGCTGGCGGGCAGCGGCCTCCTGATGCTCACCCTGCTGATCCTCAGCGGCGGCTACCGCATGGACCGCATCACCGCGTTCACCTCCGCCGAGAGCGACCCGACCGGGGTCGGCTTCCACGCGCTGCAGCTGATGGTGGCGTTCGGCTCCGGTGGCTTCGGCGGACTGGGCCTCGGCGTCTCGCGCCAGAAGTTCTTCTACGTCCCCGGCGCCCACACCGACGGCATCCTCGCGATCATCGGCGAGGAGCTCGGGTACATCGGCGTGTTCCTCGTGGTGTCGCTGCTGCTACTGCTGCTCTACCGCGGCTGGGTCGCCGTCCGTGACGCCACCGACCAGTTCGGTTCGCTGCTGGCTGTGGGCATCCTGGCCTGGATCGCGTTCCAGTCGCTCGTGAACATCGGCGGCGTTGCACGACTGATGCCGCTGACCGGCATCCCGCTGCCCCTAATCTCCTACGGCGGCACGTCGCTCATCGCCACGATGGGCGCGATCGGCGTGCTGCTCTCCGTGACGCGCTACACGCGCACCGACGGCGTTGGTGCCGAGGCAGCCGCCCGCCCGCAGCAGCGTCGCTCGATCCCCGGCTTCCGCCGTGCGCCGCGCCCCTCGATCGGTCCGTCGATCGGAGGGACGCGATGAAGTTCGCGCTCGCCGGTGGCGGCACGGGGGGTCACGCGTACCCCGCGATCGCGGTAGCCGAGCGCCTGCGCGAGGTCGAGGGCACCGAGCTCGTGTACTACGGCACGGAGAAGGGTCCGGAGCGCGCCGTCGCGGAGCACGCCAACATTCCATACCGCGCGGTGCCCGCGAGCCAGGTCCGTGGCCGCTCGCCGTTGCGCCTCGCGACCGGCCTCGCCCGGCTGTGGAGCGGCTCGCGCGTCGCTTCGAGGATGCTCGCCGAGGATCGTCCCGCCGCCGTCTTCGCGACTGGCGGCTACGCCGCCGCGCCCGTCGGCCGCGCAGCGCGGCGCGCCGGCATCCCGCTGGTCGTGTTCCTGCCGGACGTCCACCCCGGCTGGGCCGTTCGCTTCCTCGCGCGTTACGCGACGAAGGTGGCCTGCTCCGTCGATCGTTCCATCGAGTCGCTGCCCGCGGATCGCACCGTGGTGACTGGCTACCCCGTGCGCAGCCAATTCCTCAACGCCACGCGCGAGGAGGGCATCGCCCGCTTCGGCCTCGACCCGTCGCTCAAGACGGTGCTGGTCGCCGGCGGGTCGCTGGGCGCGCACCAGATCAATCTCGCCGTGTCGAGCGCGCTCCGCACGCTCCTCGAGCAGGCGCAGATCATCCACATCTCCGGCGTCGAGGAAGAGCACTGGCTCCAGCGTGAGCGTGACCGCCTGCCGGAGTGGATGCGCGCGCGCTACCACCTGCACGCCTACACCGAGGACATGGCCTACGCGATGCGCGCGGCGGACCTCGCCGTGACGCGCGCAGGCGCCTCGACGCTCGGGGAGTTGCCGATCACGGGGCTGCCGGCGATCGTCATTCCGGGCACGTTCTCCGACCAGCACATCAACGCCGATTTCCTGGCGAAGGAGGGCGCGGCGATCACCCTGCCGACGCTCCGCCTCGACGAGTTGGAGTCTCTGATCCTCGGCCTCCTCGACGATGCGCCACGGCGCGAGTCGATGGCGACCGCGATGCGCCGCCTCGCGCGCCCGGATGCCGCGGGCGCGCTCGCGCAGCTGCTGCGGGAGGTGGCCGCATGATCGGCCTGAAGCCCCGCCAGAAGAACGGCAATGGGAACGGGAACGGCATCCCGCAGCGCGTGCACCTCGTCGGTGCGGGCGGCGTGCACATGTCCGCGATCGGCCAGATCCTCCGCGCCCGCGGACACGAGGTCACCGGCTCCGACCTCGCCGCGTCCGAGTACACGGAGCGCCTCGTCGCGCTCGGTGCCCAGGTCTTCATTGGCCCGCACGACGGCGCGCACCTCGGCGACGCGCAGCTCGTGGTCGCCACGGCGGCGGCGAAGACCGACAACCCGGAGCTCCTGGCCGCGAGGGCGAAGGGCGTGCCGGTGATGCTGCGCGCCGAGATGGTGCAGAAGCTCATCTCCGACCGCGATGTCCTCGCACTGGCGGGGACGCACGGCAAGACGACGACCACGGCGATGGTGTCGCTGATGGCGATCCGCGCGGGCCTCGACCCGATGATGCTGCTCGGCGGCGACGCGCGTGACCTCGGCAACATCAACGTGCGCGACGGCGCGGGCCGCCTCGCGGTCCTCGAGGCGGACGAGTACGCGGGCGCGTTCCTGGAGTACACGCCGCGCATCGCCCTGATCACCAACATCGAGGCGGATCACCTCGACTACTACGGGACGGAAGAGCGGCTGCGCGCCGCCTTCGAGCAGTTTGCCGAGCGCGTGAAACCAGAGGGCACGCTCATCGTGTGCGCCGACTCGCCTGCCGCCCTCGCCATCGGCGAGGAGCGGCGGGCGGCTGGTGCGCGCGTCGAGCGCTACTCGATCGAAACGCACACGGGCACGAAGCCCGTCGAGTGGCAGGCGACCGGCATCCGGGGCAACGACAAGGGCGGCCTCGACGCCACGATCCACCTCGACGGCGTCGAGCTGGGCCGGCTGTCACTGTCCGTCGCCGGACGCCACAACCTGTCCAACGCGCTCGGTGCGCTGGCCGTTGCGATGCGCGCGGGTGTGGACTTCCACCGCGCCGTCGCCGCCCTCGCCGAGTTCAGCGGCGCGCGCCGTCGCTTCGAGGTGGTCGGCGAGGTCGCGCGCCCTGGTGGGCCGATCACGATCGTCGACGACTACGCCCACCACCCGACCGAGGTCCGCGCGACGGTGATGGCCGCGCGTCAGCGGTACGCCGGGCGCCGCCTGGTGGCCTGCTTCCAGCCGCACACCTACTCGCGCAGCACGTACCTCCTCGACGCGTTCCGCACCTGCTTCGAGGGACTCGACGCGCTCTATGTACTGCGCACCTACGAGGCCCGCGAGTCGTCCGACAAGGGCATGGACGCGCAGGCACTGGCCACCGAGATCCAGCGCCCCGCCGCGCAATACGTCGACTCGTTCGAAGAGGCGGCCGAGCGCATCGCGGCGGACCTCCGCCCCGGCGACGTCTGCTTCACGCTCGGCGCCGGCGACATCACCACCCTCGGTCCGATGCTCCTCGAGCGGCTGGGAGGTCAGCGATGACCCTCCAGAAACTGGGCGTGATCTTCGGTGGGCGCTCCATGGAGCACGAGGTCTCCGTGATCTCCGCGCGCGGCGTGATGGGCCAGGCGGACACCGAGCGCTTCGAGGTGATCCCGTTCGGCATTACCCGCAACGGCGCATGGCTCACGCCGGACGAGACCCGCGCGCGGCTCGTGCACGTCGAGGCCGGCGACACCCGCTCGCTCGGCGAGGACGAGGGCGACGGCGCGTTCGCGTACCCCGAGGTCACCGCGCTGCTGCGCGAGATGGACGTCGTGTTCCCGATCGTCCACGGCACCTTCGGCGAGGACGGCACGCTGCAGGGACTCCTCGAGATGGCAGACATCCCGTACGTCGGCTCCGGCGTCGCGGCGAGCGCGGTCGGCATGGATAAGGCGCTGATGCGCGCCGTCTTCGCCGCGCACGGTGTCCCGCAGACCGACTACCTCGTCCTCACTGACGAAGAGACGCGCGCGCCGTCCGCCGACACCATCCGCCGCGTTGAGAGCGAGCTCGGGTACCCGTGCTTCGTGAAGCCCGCGAACGGCGGCTCCTCGGTCGGGGTCTCGCGCGCTGCATCGCGCGAGGACTTCGGCGAGGCGCTCGCCGGCGCGGCGCGCTACGACCGCAAGGTGCTCGTGGAGGCGGCCGTCACCGGCCGCGAGATCGAGTGCGCCGTCCTCGGCAACCACGCACCCGAGGGCTCCCCACTTGGCGAGATCCGCCCGACGACGGAGTTCTACGACTACAACGCGAAGTACCTCGACGACTCCGCGCAGCTCATCGTTCCTGCCCTCGTAGACTCCGCTTCGGCGGAACGTGTCCGAGAACTCGCCGTGCGCGCTTACCGCGCCCTCGACTGCTCCGGCCTCGCGCGCGTGGACTTCTTCCTCGAGGCCGACGGCAGCGTGAAGTGCATCGAGGTGAACACACTGCCCGGCTTCACGCCGATCTCGATGTACCCGCGCCTCTGGCAGGAGGCCGGGCTGTCCTACCGCGACCTGATCTCGCGACTCGTCGACCTCGCCTTCGAGCGGTTCGAGGAGGTGCGCAGCCATGCCTAGCCTCTTCCGCCTGTTTGGTTCCGGCGACCGCCGCCGTCCCACCTCGCGCTCTCGTGCGTACCCGCAGCCCGCGCAGGGTGCGCGTCGCTACGAGCGCCCCGAGGTCGGCCGTGCCGACTACCAGCGCACCGACTTCCAGCGCCCGGAGCGCCGCCGCCCTGAGCCGCAGCGCGAGGTGAACTGGCGACGCCGTGGCATGGTCGCGCTGTCCTCGCTCGGCATGGTCGCGGTGTTCGCCGGAGGGGTCTGGCTGTTCCGCAGCGACACCCTCCGCGTCCACGTGATTGATGTCGGCGGCGTGCAAGTCGCAGACCCGCAGGCGGTCGCGAAGGCGTCCGGCGCGGCCGGCGCGTCGATGCTCACGCTCAACCTCGACGCCGCCGGGCGCGAAGTGGCGAAGTTGCCCGCCGTGAAAGCCGCGAAGGTCACGCGCGTCTGGCCGCGCGGCGTCCGCATCGAGGTGACCGAGCACCAGGCGTGGGGCTACTGGCAGGCCGGGCCGCAACGCCTCGTGATCGACGAGACGGGCCGCGTCCTCGAGCAGTCGCGCCCGCCAGGCAGCGACGCCCCGACGATCGTCGAGGTCGCCTCGCAGAACACGGACGGGAAGAGCGTCGCCGCGGACGCGGACACCGTGCAGTTGGTGAACCGGCTGCGCACGGACGGGACGTTCGACCGGCTCAACGTCAAGCCGACCTCCTACATCTTCCGCCGCGACCGTGGCCTGACGGTCATCGTCGCGAGCGGCCCAGCGGCCGTGCTGGGCGACTCCAGCAACTACGAGTTCAAGGTGCGCACGTGGCAAGCGCTCCTCGATCAGGTGCGCGCGGGGACAGTCCCCGCGGTGCAAGCGCAGGCGCAGCCATCCGGCACGCCTCGCACGGGTCAATCGGCGGCCATGGCCTCCGAGATCGACCTGCGCTTCGGCAGAAACGTGGTGCTCCGATGACACGAACACTCCCCAGTGCCGTGACGACCAACCGAGGAGGGTGCTGATGGCCAACCGCAGCATCGCCGCCATCGACGTCGGCACGACCAAGATCTGCACCATCGTCGCGGAGGTGACGCCGCTCCACGAGCTGCGCATCCTCGGCGTCGGCATCGGGCCGTCCGCGGGCATCACCCGCGGCGCCGTGGACAACATCAACGCGGCGATCGAGGCCATCGCCTCGTCGGTCGAGCGGGCGGAGCGTGCCTCGTCGTCCCGCATCCTGTCGGCGCACGTCGGAATCGCCGGCGCGCACGTCTCGTCGATGAACACGAAGGGGATCATCGCGATCGCCGACCCGCGGTCGCCGATCACGGAGTCCGACATCCACCGCGCCCTTGAGAGCGCGCGCATCGTCAACGTGCCGAACAACCGCGAGGTCGTCCACGTCGTGCCGCGCTACTACATCGTGGACGGCCAGGACCAGGTCATCGACCCGACCGGCATGTACGGCTCGCGCCTCGACGTCGAGACGCACATCGTCACCTCGTCCGCCTCGTCGCTGAGCAACCTCGTGCAGTGCGTACAGGGTGCGGGCGTCCACGTGGAATCGCTGATCCTCGAGCCGCTCGCCTCCGGCGAGGCCGTGCTGTCCGAGGAGGAAGTGCAGCAGGGCGCGGCGATCATCGACATCGGCGGCGGCACCACGGACATCGCGGTGTACGTGAACGGCGCGGTGATCCACTCCGCCGTGCTCCCCGTCGGCGGGATGCACATGACGCGCGACCTCGTCGTCGCGCTGCGCGTGCCACAGCCCTCCGCCGAGGCGGTCAAGCGCGCCCACGGCCACGTCATCCCCTCGATGGTCCCGGAGGACGAGGAAGTCGAGATCGAGGCGTTCGGCTCCGAGGGCACGAAGACCGTGAACCGCCGCCTGATCGCGCAGGTCCTGCAGGCCCGCACCGAGGAGCTCTTCGAGCTGGTGCTGGCCGAGATCAAGCGCGGCACCGACCCCGACCTGTTGAGCGCGGGCGTCGTCCTCACCGGCGGCGCGGCCCTGCTCCCCGGCATCGACATGCTCGCGGAGGACGTCCTCCGGCTGCCGGCGCGCGTCGGCCGGCCGAGGCACCTCGCCGGGCTGTCGGACATCCTGCACGACCCGGCGTACGCGACCTCCGTGGGTCTGCTGCGCTGGGCCTTGAAGGAGCAGGAAATCCAGTTCCGTTCCTCGCCGATGCCGGTCCCGGCCCTCGGCGGGTTGTTCAGGAAAGTAGCGCACCTGATGCGCGTCGTTCTCCCCCAGTAGACCGACTGAAGAGCGACAAGGAAGGCAGGTCAGCGATGGAGATCACAGGACGAGCAGGCGGGCAGGACCCCATGGGGGCCGGCACGCTCTTCGACTACCTCTCCGCGGCACGCCGTACGGCGGCGCTGGAGGCGCAGGACGTCCCGTCTGGATGGTCGACACCGGCCGCTCCGTCGGAGCGCTACGAGCCCGTGCCCGCGCGCACCTCGGACCGTCGCGAGCCCGAACCACGCGAGGACGCCGAGCCCGAGGCGGTCGCCGACGTCGAGGCCGAGCCCGTGCTCGACCTGACGGCGGAGCCCGCCCCCCCGCCGTATGTCCTCTCCGAGTTCGAGACGATCACGGCGACTGCTCCGGTCGTCACGGACGACGATGCCGCACTGACCACCGAGTACATGGCGGTGAACGCCACCGCCGAGCGCGCCGCTCCGGAAGCAGAGGTCGTCGCGGCCTCGACTCTCCGAGAGACGACGCATCAGACCGCACTGCACGAATCCTCGGACGCCCCGCCTCCCCCGGCGGCTCGCCGAGCCCCCGCCGCGCGCCCCTCAGCGCCCGCGAGCGCGTCCGCATCCATCGAGACCAGTAGCACTCCCGTGTCACCTCGCCGTGCGGCGTCAGTGGCCCGAGAGGCTGGGAAAGGCAAGGCCGTGAAGACGGCGCAATTGGGAGGCCAGACCATGAGCGACTACGAGGGCTTGCCGCCGATCAAGGTGGTTGGCGTGGGCGGCGGCGGTTCGAACGCCGTCAACCGCATGATCAGCGCGCGACTGCCGGGTGTGCAGTACGTCGCCATGAACACGGACATGCAGGCGCTGGAGCACTGCAACGCCGAGATCAAGGTGCGCATCGGCGACCGCCTGACGCGCGGCCTCG
>CANIRU010000083.1 GCA_947470025.1 Chloroflexota bacterium | reverse complement strand
GAGCGCCCGGTACGCTCCGGGCGGAAGCAGGCGCCGCCCGCTCAATAGCCGCTCCCGCGCGCCGGTCGCGGTACACTGGTCGAGGCGGGCGATCAGGAGCACCTCATGTGTGGCATCGTCGGTTACACCGGGCATCGACCCGCGGGGCCGATCGTCCTCGACGGCCTGCGACGCCTCGAATACCGCGGGTATGACTCTGCGGGCATCGCCCTCTTCGACGATCACAACGAGTTGTACGTCGCCCGTGCCACCGGCAAGCTCGATGCGCTGCTCCAGCGCGTCGAGGGCACGCTGCCGCCCGCGATCTCCGGGATCGGTCACACGCGCTGGGCCACCCACGGGGAGCCGAGCGACCGCAACGCCCACCCGCACCTGGATCCGGGCGGCAACGTCGCGATCGTGCACAACGGCATCGTCGAGAACTTCGAAGACCTCCGCCTGCGCTATGCCCGCGGCCCGTTCCTCTCCGACACCGACACCGAGGTCCTCGCGCACATGCTCGCGACGCGCCTCGAGTCGGGCGATGACCTCCTCGTCGCATTGCGCGAGGTGGTGAAGGAAGCGCAGGGGGCGTACTCGATCGTCGCGATCGCACGGAACGAGCCGGGGCGCATTGTCGCAGCGCGCGTCGGCAACGCGGGCGGCATCGTCGTGGGCATCGGCGACGGGGAGCACCTGCTGGCGTCGGACCTCAGCGCGCTCTTGCCACACACCCGGAACGTCACCTTCATCGAGCCAGGCGAGTTCGTCGACATGCACGCAGACCGGATCGCGTTCACGGACGCCGAGGGTGCAACGATCACCAAGCGGATCGAGGTACTCCCGTACGACCCGGTCGCGGCGGTCAAGGGCCAGTACAAGCACTTCATGCTGAAGGAGATCTTCGAGCAGCCCGACGCGGCGCTTGATGCGATCCGTGGGCGCTACCTGACGCGCCCACCGCACGTCGCGTTCGAGGGGCTCCCCCTCGACGAGGCGCGCGCGAAGTCGCTCACCCGCGTGGTCCTTGTTGGCATGGGCACCTCGATGCACTCCGCGATGGTCGGACGTCACTACTTAGAGCGCTTCGCGCGTCTGCCCGCCGAGGTCGATAACTCGGCGGAGTTCCGCTACCGCCAGCCGGTCCTTGACGAGAACACGCTGGTCGTCTCGATCGCGCAGTCTGGCGAGACGGTGGACACACTCGCCGCGATGGACGAGGCGCGGCGCGCGGGCTGCCTGCAGATCACGCTGTGCAACACGCCAGGCGCGCAGACGACGCGCGTCGCGGACGGCACGATCCTGCTTCGCGTGGGGCCCGAGATCGCCGTCGCCAGCACGAAGACCATGCTCGCCTCGATGCTGCTGCTGCACGGCCTCGCGCTGCACATCGGACGGTTGCGCGGCACCCTCGACCCTGCCGTCGAGGCGCAGCAGATCGAGGCGGCGCTGCACCTGCCAGCGGCGATCGGCGAGATGCTGGAGAGCGCCCCGCTGATCGAGGAGATCGCCGGCCGCTACGCGCAGGACGAGGACTTCCTGTTCCTCGGCCGCGGCCTCGGCTACCCGATCGCCCTCGAGGGGGCGCTCAAGCTGAAAGAAGTCTCGTACATCCACGCCGAGGGATACGCCGCCGGCGAGATGAAGCATGGCCCGATCGCGCTGATCGACGAGCACATGCCGACGCTGGCGATCTCCCCGCGCGACGAGGTGTTCGACAAGATGCGCTCGAACATCGAGCAGGTGCGGGCGCGTCGTGGTCGTGTGATCGCGGTGGTGTCCAAGGGCGACCGCAGCCTCGTGGGGGTAGCGAACGACATCATCGAGCTGCCCGAGGTCGACCCGCTGCTGGCGCCGATCGTGACCGTGGTGCCGCTGCAGCTGCTCGCCTACTACATCGCGACGCATCGCGGCGCGGACGTGGACCAGCCGCGCAACCTGGCCAAGACCGTCACGGTCGAGTAGCTACCGCTCGTCGATCCGATCCGGCGCGGGCTCGACCGCCTCGACGGGCTCCTCTGAGGATCGCGTCTCCGTGTCCGATTCGTCGCGCTGCATGACGGGCGCCGGCACCTCCTCGGCATCAATCAGATCAGCGTGGCCACGCGCGAGCCGCTCACGCAGCAGGCCGTCGTCATCCGGGTCGTCCCAGATCGGGCGCGGTGCGAGGCGGTAGCGGGCGGCCTCGGCGGCCGTGCGGCGCGCGCGCCAGACCACGAGGACGCCTCCCACCACGGCGAGGGCGAGCGCGACGAGCCCTGCAACGGGCAGCCAGCGGAGCAGCGTCGCCCGGAGGGTTGGCGGCTGCCCGGGCGCGTCGGGAGGGATCGAGGCGCTGACGGACAGAATCTCGATGTTTGTCTTCTTGGACCACGCCGCCACCTGAGCGGGAGTGACGTTCGCGAGGCGGAGCGTGGCCGCTTGCGCGCCCCCACCCCCCTGCAGCGAGCCGAACCCGCAGCCCTGCGGCGCCGGATCGGGGACTTCGGACAGGTCGATGGCGACCGCAGGGCCGTTGATCGCATGCAGGTGGACGAGCGGCGAGCCACTGGGGGCGCAGTGCTCGTTCGACTCGGCTTTGAACTGCTCGAACGGGAGCAGCTTGCCGCCGTGGTCGATCACGTTGATCGCTACCGTGGACTGCTGCGCGCCGGCAACACGCGGGGCGGGGAGCCCTGCAAGTGCGACCGTGATCAGCACGAGGCCTCCGGCGACGCCTGCAAGCGCCGCCGATGATCCTCGTGACAGACCGGTGATCGTCGCGCCTATCGCTGGGCGAGCGCTGCCTGGGCAGCTGCGAGGCGTGCGATGGGCACGCGGTACGGGCTGCACGAGACGTAGTTGAGGCCGGCCTCGTGGCAGAACGCGACGGAGGGCGGGTTGCCGCCGTGCTCACCGCAGATGCCGACCTTCAGGTCCGGCTTCGTCGCGCGGCCCTTGGCGATCGCCATCTGGATCAGACCACCGACACCCTCGCGGTCGAGCTCGACGAACGGGTCGCGCTCCAGCACGTGCTGCTTGATGTAGGACGGCAGGAATCGCCCGGCGTCGTCACGCGAGAGGCCGAACGTGGTCTGCGTCAGGTCGTTCGTGCCGAAGGAGAAGAAGTCCGCGTGCTGCGCGATGCGGTCAGCCACGACACATGCACGAGGCAACTCGATCATCGTGCCGACCGTGTACGGGATCGTGCAGCCGCGCTCCTTGAGCACCTGATCCGCAGTCTCCTCCGTGAGCTGTCGCAGCTCCTGGAGCTCCGCCTCGATGCCGACCAGCGGAATCATGATCTCGGGCGAGACCTCGATGCCCTCGCTCTGCAGGTCGCAGGCGGCCTCCATGATCGCGCGCACCTGGACCTCGTAGATCTCGGGGTACGTGATCGCGAGGCGCACGCCGCGGTGTCCCAGCATCGGGTTGAACTCGCGCAGGCCCTCGACGCGGCGCTCGACATCAGCGCTGCGCAGGCCGAGGGCCGACGCGAGCTCCGTGATCTCCTGCGTCGTGTGTGGCAGGAACTCGTGCAGCGGCGGGTCGAGGAGGCGAATGGTCACGGGGAGCCCGGCCATCGCCTTCAGGATGCCGTGGAAGTCCTCGCGCTGGAACGGCAGGATCTTCTGCAGCGCCGCGCGGCGCTCAGTCTCCGTCTGCGACAGGATCATCTCCCGCACGGCGAGGATGCGGTCGGCGCCGAAGAACATGTGCTCCGTGCGGCAGAGGCCGATGCCCTCCGCGCCGAAGGCACGGGCGCGCTCGGCGTCCTCCGGCGTGTCGGCGTTGGCGCGGACCTTGAGGGTGCGCGCCGCATCGACCCACTGCATCAGCCGGTCGTACTCGGGCGGGAAGACGGCCTCGGCGAGCGGCAGCGCGCCCAGCATCACCTCGCCGGTGGTGCCGTCCACGCTCAGCACATCGCCCTCGCGGACGACGACATCGCCGCGCCCGGGGACGTTCACCGTGAATTCGCGGTGCGCGTAGTCGATCTCGAGTGAGGCGCAGCCGGTCACGCAGCACTTACCCATGCCGCGCGCCACGACCGCTGCGTGCGAGGTCATCCCGCCACGCGCCGTCAGGATCGCGGAGGCGTCCTTCATGCCCTCGATGTCCTCGGGGCTGGTTTCGTCGCGCACGAGGATCACGTCCTCGCCCCGCGACGCCCACTGCACCGCGTCGCCGGGGGTGAACACGACCTTACCGACCGCAGCGCCGGGCGACGCCCCCAGACCCTGCGTGAGCACGATCCGCGCGTGGTACCCCGGCGCGTTCTTGTCGAACACCGGGTGCAGCAGCTCGTCGAGCTGCTCGGGGTCCACGCGAAGGACGGCTTCGTTCGAGGTGAGCAAACCCTCGTCGACCATGTCGACGGCGATCTTCACCATCGCGCGGCCACCTCGCTGGCCGTTGCGCGTCTGGAGCACCCACAGGCGCCCCTGCTGGATCGTGAACTCGATGTCCTGCATGTCGCGGAAGTGGCGCTCGAGCGTCTCGCAGGCCTTCGCCAGCTCGGCGTAGGCCTCGGGCATCGATTCCTCGAGGGAGGGTGGGCCGTCGGCGCGCCTCGCGGCCTTCGCGATCGGCTGCGGCGTGCGCGTGCCAGCGACGACATCCTCGCCCTGCGCGTTCACGAGGAACTCACCGAAGATGTAGCGGTCGCCGGCGGAAGGGTCGCGTGTGAACAGGACGCCCGTGGCGCAGTCGTCGCCGAGATTGCCGAAGACCATCGCCTGCACGTTGACGGCGGTGCCCCACGTGTCGGGGTAGTTGTGCATCGCGCGGTACACCGCGGCGCGCGGCGTCTCCCACGAGTTGAACACGGCACCGATCGCGCCCCAGAGCTGCTCGGTCGGGTCTTCTGGGAACGGCTTGCCGGTGCGCTCCAGGACGAGCGCCTTGAACTCTGCGACGAGCTCCTTGAGCGCGGCCGCATCGAGGTCAGTGTCGACCTCGACGCCACGGTCGCGCTTCTTGGCGGTGAGCAGCACCTCGAACGGGTCGTGGTCGGTCTCGGACTCCTTGCTCACGCCGAGGACGACGTCGCCGTACATCTGCACGAAACGGCGGTACGAGTCGTAGGCAAAGCGCGCGTTGCCGGAGCGAGCCCCGAGGCCCTCGGCGGTCGCGTCGTTGAGGCCAAGGTTGAGGATGGTGTCCATCATGCCGGGCATCGAGACCCGCGCGCCGGAGCGCACGGAGACGAGCAGCGGGTTCGAGGGGTCGCCGAACTTCGTACCGACACGCTCCTCGACGAGCTTGAGGTTCGCCTCGACCTCCGCGCGGAGGCCGTCGGGGAACTGCTGCCCGAGCGCATAGAAGGCGTTGCACACCTCGGTGGTGATCGTGAACCCGGGGGGAACCGGGATGCCGAGGCTGCTCATCTCGGCGAGGCCCGCGCCCTTGCCGCCGAGCAGGTCGCGCAGGGCCCGCGAGTCATGACCACCGCCGTCACCGAAGAAGTGCACCATGCCGTCCGTGAACTGCTGCTCGGTGGGCTTCGTGGAGGCAATGGTCATTGCAAACCTTCCGTTCCGGAACCAAAGCCGCAGCGTCGGCGTCCTGCGACGCCGATCAACGATCGGCCAGGCCTTGGGGAGCTGCGCGCGCTCCTCACGGGGGACCCCCCACCCGCGAGTGCGCCAACTGCGAAAGTATACGAGCGAATCCGCTTCCACCCCAGCACCCCGGAGCCCTCCAGCCTGTCTAGCTGGTGACGACGCGATGACGCCCGGCCAGATTCACGGTCGCACCTCACGGTGGCGGCGCCTCCGGCGATCGGGCACACTGAACCCATGACCGCCCGCGACGCTCTCCTCCGCTTCCGAGGCCCCCTCGAGGCGCACGAGGCCGCGCTGTCGCCCCTCGCGGCGCGCGAGGCCACCTCCGAGGGCCGTCGCCGCCCGGAGGAGCCCGACCCGCTACGGCTGGCGTTCCAGGTCGACCGCGACCGGCTGATCCACACCCGCGCCTTCCGCCGCCTCAAGCACAAGACGCAGGTCTTCGTCCACCCGGACTCTGACCACGTGGTCACGCGCATGACCCACACCATCGAGGTGCAGCAGGTCGCCCGCACGATCGCGCGGGCGCTCAACCTGAACGAAGACCTGACCGAGGCGGTCGCGTGGGGCCATGACCTGGGCCACACGCCCTTCGGACACGCCGGCGAGGAGACGCTGGCGAGCCTGCTGCCCGAGGGCTTTCGCCATAACGAGCAGTCGCTGCGCATCGTCGAGTTCCTCGAGAACGGCGGGCGCGGCCTCAACCTCACCGCCGAAACGCGCGAGGGCATCCTGAAGCACTCCAAGACGCGCGAGTCCGTTGCAGCCGAGGCGTGGGGCTTCTCGAGCACCCTCGAGGGCCAGATCGTGAAGCTGGCCGACTCGATCGCCTACCTCAACCACGACATCCAGGACGCGATCCGCGCCGGGCTGGTGTCAGAGGCGGTGCTGCCCCGGCAGGTGCACCAGGCGTTGGGCTCCACGCACTCCGAGCGCATCGAGACGCTGGTGACGGACTGCGTGCTCGCCTCGGCCGACACGTTCGAGACCGACCACCCCACGATCCAGCTCGGGGAGCGGGTGCTCGAGGCGACCGACACGCTGCGCGAGTTCATGTTCCAGCGCGTCTACCTGGACGAGTCGACGCTGCGCGAGGCGCGCCGGGGCCAGGAGGTCGTGGAGGCGCTGTTCCACTACTACGTGCAGCACCCGAACCGCATCGCCGGCTGGTCGCTCACGGACGACCCGCCGTGGCGCCGCGCGGCGGACTACGTCTCCGGGATGACGGACGGCTACGCGCTCAAGCGCGCCCGCGCGCTGGGCCTGGTTGCACAAGAAGCGGTCCGATAGGGCGACGACCCCGTGAGGGGAGACGGGAGCGCTGCCGTCGCGCAGAATGCGGGTATGGGCAGCCTCGACGACACGCTCGCTGACCACGGCCGGACACCCGCTTCGCCCGGGGGCGAGGCGTGAACGATCCAACTCCGGTCACCGATCGGCGCTCCTTCCGGATCATCGGCATCGGGATCGCCGCGGTCGTGGTCGCCGTGGGAGCGGCGGGCGGCGCGGTGCTCCTCGCGCGTGGCGGGGGCATCAGCATCACCGGCACCACCGGCACCACCGGCACCACCGGCGTCTCCAGCACCACGCCCGTCCCGCTCTCGCTCCGGCGGGCGATCGAGCTGCGCGTCGGCCCCGCGCCGGACACCGAGATCGTCACCCGACTCGCCGCGGGCGCCGGCATCCATGTCCTCGGACGCTCCATCGACAGCACCTGGCTGGTGGTGGGTCTCAACGGCGCGCCGGACGTCGTCGGCTGGGTGCCCGCCGATGCGGTCGAGGGGGTGAAGGACGCCAGTCGCCTCGCGGTGATCGAGGACGCGCGCACCGTCGCGAAGCCGACAGCCACGAACGGCCGGCCCGTGGACCTCCCTGACCTGCGCATCGAGGGTGCGTCGAGCCGCAGCAATCGCCTCGTCGCCGTGATCGTGAACGACGGCCCGGGTGACCTGCCGACGCCGTTGCTCGTCTCGGTGAATGACGGCCCGCCGATCCGCGTCGACACGAAGGCCGGCGAGCCGCTCCGCGCAAAGGATCGCATCGAGGCGGTCGTGCCCGGCGAGTACGTCCAGCTCCGCGCCCCCGTCGCGATCCGCGTGCTGACCGAGCCACAGAACCGCGAAGCGAAGACCGACAACAACACGTGGAGCGGGATCATTGAGCCCGACCGCCCGAACAACCTCGGCATCGCGAAGTCGGTCGCTGCGGGCGACGACCGGCACCTCGTCGTGACAGTGCAGAACGACAGCCCGATTCCGGTGCGCGGGATCATCACCCTGACCGTGCGCGAGCCCCTCCCCAGCACCACGCTCCTCGGCCGCGACTCGCGCGAGGTGAGCATCGAGACGGGGAAGTCGCTCGACATCCCATTCCCCGACCTGAAGCAGGTCGACCTCACGCGCATCGCCGTCAAGCTCGGCACGGACGCCATCCACGACGATGTCCTCGCGGACGACTCCTACCCCCGCTAGCCCGAGGACGCCCCCATGCTCGATGCCGCGCTCCGTGACGCCCTGCTCGCCCGCCTCGACGCGTCGCGCGCGGTGCTGCTCGGCGCGCTCGAGGGGCTGACGGAGCACGACTTCGCCGCGGACCTCGGCAGTGGCCAGACAGTGGCCCAGGCCCTCGCTGCCCTCGCCGAAACGGAGCGGCGCGAGAACGCAGAGGTGCGTGGCGAGCGTGTGGCTGCGCCCGGTACTGGCCGCCCGCTCGCCCCGCAGGTCGTCCACGCCCTCGCCGGCGCGAGCTACCGCAGCCGTCGCTACCTCGAGGACGTAAGCGCAGACGCCTCCTCCGCGAAAGCGCTCGTCGATGGCGTCGTCGAGCGCGAGGCGAGCCTTGCCGAGCGCATCCGCAACCGCCCGCCGACCTCGCCACCGCCGGTGTTCCCGATGGCGGGGCGGTAGGCGGGGCATGGAACTGCTCAACCGAGCGAGAAAACTTTGGAAACTCGTCGCGAAGCCGTAACCCCAGACACACTTCGGTGTCTAACTCAGTAGATGAGCACGATTGATGACGTGAAGGCCCGTCTCGACATCGTCGAGACCGTACGCGCGTACGCCCCTGACCTGAAGAAGGCCGGGCGGACGTGGAAGGCTCGCTGTCCGTTCCACTCGGAGAAGACGCCCTCCTTCAACGTCGACCCAGAGCGTGGGACGTGGCACTGCTTCGGTGCATGCTCCACGGGCGGCGACGTGATCACCTTCATCCAGAAGAAGGAGAACCTCGACTTCAAGGAGGCGCTGCGGCTCTGCGCGGAGCGCGCCGGGGTCG
>CANIRU010000082.1 GCA_947470025.1 Chloroflexota bacterium | reverse complement strand
GCCCGGCCAGTCGTAGCGTGCGACCAGCGCGCCGGCGCGCCACGCACGCTCCGCGAGTCGTCGTTGCCCCTCGACACGCACGACGCGCGCGGCCTCCTCACTGCCGGCGCGCGCGACGAGATCGCCGCACGGCTCCGTGCCGTTGCCCGAAGGCCCCCGTGCGACGAGCACTTCGAGGCGGTGCGGATCGTGCTTGAGCTGCGGCGCGACCTCGATGATCGCCGCGCTCCCTCCCAGGTGGGGCGTCGGCGCGCGGCGTTCCTCGGCGGGACGGTCGTCCTCCCACACCACGTGCAGGATGACCAGCGCGTATGCGGGATCCTCGGCATGACCGTGATGCACGAAGTCCGTGGCGCGCAGGTGCATCTCGACATCGCCCGTGCGCGTCACACCGCTTGGGAGGAGCACCGTCGCCTCGCGTACGTCCGGACCGGGGCCGCGCCCTGCCCGGCCGAAACGCAGCACCGGCAGTGGTAGCGCCGCCGACGGCACGCGTCCGAGCAGCCACAGCGCCACCAGCGCACGCTCCTCGAACGGCTCCGGTTGGCGCGTGTCGTAGCGCGGCGAGGCGTCCCGCACCGCCGTCATGACGGCGAACCATCCGGGGGGTGCTGGTCCGGGGGATCTTCGGTCGCCACGTCGTAGAACCCGGACGCCTCGGCGACCAGGTGGAGCAGCCGCCGCGACATCCGCCGGGGCGTGCGCGTGCCCGTCTCCCACTCCGAGATCGTCTGCTGCCGCGTTCCCACGCGCTCTGCCAGCTCCGCCTGGGACAAGCCGAGACTCGCGCGGAGGCGCTGCACGTCCTCGGGCTGCCAGTGTGCCTCGGCGGTGCGGTCGTCCTCGGTCATGGCGGGATGTTACACGATTTCGTGTAGGCGAGGGGAGGGCCCTCACCCCAACCCCCTCCCGCTGCGCGGGAGAGGGGGCGGAGACGGCAACGACTCTCGTGAACTCGCTCGGTATCGGGATGCGCGCGGGGCGTCGCCCCTCGCAGGACCTCGAACCATCCGCCGCGCGCAGCGGCAGCCGTGAGAGCGGCGAGCCGCCGACATTCCTTGCGCGGAGGGGTTGGCACTCTCCTCGGGGGAGTGCTAACATCCCGCCACATCGAAGCAATTCGACACCGTGCTCGCACGGGCCGCGGCGGCTCCAGTGCGATGCGCGAACCACCCCAACTTCAGCGAGGAGACTGGTGCTTTGGCGACGAACGTTGTCCCGATGACGGACCACATTGTGCTGAAGGCGGTAGAGCAGGAAGAGATCACGGCATCTGGCCTCGTGATCCCGGACTCCGCCAAGGAGGCCCCGCAGCACGGAAACGTGATCTCGGTCGGCCCCGGCAAGATCAACGAGCAGGGCACGCTTGAGACGATCGAGCTCAAGGCCGGCGACCACGTGCTGTACCAGAAGTACACGGGCCAGGAAGTCACCGTCGACTCCCAGGACTACATCGTGATCCGCTTCCAGGACGTGCTCGCGCGCCTCGAGGACGTCAAGGCGCCCGCGGCGGCCGCGAAGAAGAAGTAAGGCGCGAGGCAACCCCTCGCCCGCCCCGCCTGCTGCTCGCGCCTCGTGCGCGAGTCGCGGGCGAGGCCTCGGTCACCTGCCTCGCTCTCGCGGGGCGTGAATCCCCCGCCCGGCGCGCATGCGCCGGGCCGCGAATGAGGTAACCCAATGCCCGCGAAGACGCTCAAGTTCGACGAGGACGCGCGACGCGAACTGCGCCACGGCGTGGACATCCTGGCGAACGCCGTGAAGGTGACGCTGGGCCCCCGCGGCCGCAACGTCGTCCTCGACAAGGCCTACGGGCCCGCCGTGATCACGAAGGACGGCGTCACCGTCGCCCGCGAGATCGACCTCGAAGACCGCTTCCACAACATGGGCGCGCAGCTCGTGAAGCAGGTCGCGATCCGCACCAACGACGTCGCGGGTGACGGCACCACGACCGCCACCGTGCTGGCGCAGGCGATGTTCCACGAGGGCATCCGCAACATCGCGGCCGGCGCCAACGCCATGTTCCTCAAGAAGGGCATGGAGCAGGCGATGCACATCGTGCTCGCCGAGCTCCGCAAGATGGCCGTGCCGGTCGAGGACAAGGAGACGATCCAGGCGGTCGCCTCCATCTCCGCGAATGAGGCCGCCGTCGGCGCGCTGATCGCGGACGTGATGGAGCAGGTCGGCAAGGACGGCGTCATCACGATCGAGGACGGCCGTGGCCTGGACTACGAGGTCGAGGTTGTCGACGGTCTGCAGATCGACAACGGCTTCCTGACCCCGTACTTCGTCACGAACCCCGACCGCATGGAAGCCGCGCTGGACGACCCGTACATCCTGATCACGGACGCCAAGATCGACAACCTGCAGGAGATCCTGCCGCTGCTCGAGAAGGTCGTCCAGGTCACGAAGAACTTCATGGTCATCTGCGACGACCTGGAGGGCGAAGCGCTCTCCACGATGATCGTGAACAAGATGCGCGGCAACCTGAACCCGCTGTTCGTGCGCGCCCCCTCCTTTGGCGACCGCCGCAAGGCGATGCTGGAGGACCTCGCGATCCTCGTCGGCGCGACGTTCATCACCGCCGACATGGGCCGCAAGCTCTCGGAGGCGCAGCTCGCCGACCTCGGCCACGCCCACCGCGTGGTCGCCGACGCGAACATGACGACGATCATCGAGGGCGCCGGCTCCGACGAGGCGATCCAGTCGCGCATCCGCCAGATTCGCGCTCAGATCCAGGACACCGGCTCTGACTTCGACCGCGAGAAGCTCCAGGAGCGTCTTGCCCAACTGGCCGGCGGCGTCGCCGTCATCAAGGCCGGTGGCTCCAACGAGATCGAGGTCCGCGAGAAGAAGTTCCGCCTGGAAGACGCGCTGTCCGCGACCCGCGCGGCCGTCGAAGAGGGCGTCGTGCCCGGTGGTGGCGTCGCGTACCTGCGCACGCTCCCCGCGCTCAAGCCGCTCCTCGACAAGCTCGAGGGTGACGAGCGCACCGGCGCGCTGCTCGTGATGAAGGCGCTGGAGTCGCCGCTCCGCCAGATCGTCGAGAACGCGGGCCTCGAGGCCTCCGTGATCGTCAACGAGGTGCGAGACGCGAAGCTGAACTTCGGCTACGACGCCGCCGCCAACCGGATGGGCGACATGTTCGAGCTCGGCATCATCGACCCCGTGAAGGTCACGCGTGTCGCGCTTGAGAACGCGGTGTCGGTTGCGGCGCTGATGCTGACCACGGAGGCCGCCGTCGGCGAGCTGCCCGCGAAGGACCAGCCGATCATGCCGCAGGGCGGCGGGATGGACTTCTAGTCCCACCCGTTCGAGGACGTACTTCCGCAGAGGCCGCCGCAAGGCGGCCTCTGTCGTTGCCTCGAGGTTGCCGAGCGGCTCCGCCGGCGGAATCGGGCAGTGGTCGCCCGTGGCGAGGGCGTCGAGGTGGCAGCGAAGGGCGAAGCCCTTTGAGGATCCCGATCCTCAGATACAGCGGGCATGCTGTTCCCCGCCTTCAGACCGAATCACTCGCACTGACGTGGCGCCGCCTGTGGAGTTCCGCCGGGAGTGTGAGGGGCGCAGCTCCTCACAGTTGGTTCTCCGCTTTCTCACCGCTCCCACGCCGGGAGGCGCAGGGGTCGCCGCCCCCCGCTGCCACGTCGACGCCATTCGCCAGCGACAGCCGAACACCCGCGGCCGCCCGGCGAGGGCGGAACAGAACGTAACAGCGCATCTGCTATAACAGAGGCCGACAGCGCAGCGGCGACGCCGATGGGGCGCGCCGACTCGAAAGGCTCAGACGTGGTCCAAGAAGTCGTCCCGGGGCTCTACCGCCTCAGCATCCCGATGACCGCCGGCGGCGCCGGCTGGACCACCCCCTACGTCTTCCGGGGCAACGACGGCCTCACGCTCTTCGACTGCGGCTACGGCACCCGCGGCGCGATCGAGGCGCTCACGGAGCAGGTGCGCGAGATCGGCGGCGAGATCGCCGACATCAAGCGGCTCTTCGTCTCACACGCCCACCCCGACCACCTCGGGATGGCGAAGTGGATCAAGGACGCGTCGCCGGGGTGCGAGCTGGTGATGATGGGCCAGGAGCGCTTCACCTACGGCAGTCAGAACCGCGACCCGAAGGTCGCGGAGCGTGATAACAACGCGTGGCACCTGAGGCACGGCCTCGACATGACGAAGGACTTCGGCGTCGAGGACGACGGCCCCACCCGCTTCATCCGCGAGGAGCGCCAGATCTCCCGTGAGATCGACGCGCGTCGCTCCGGCGGCTCCGTCGAGGCAGCCGTGGACACGGCGACGGCCACCGACCGCGGCCAGCGCGCCCTTGGTCGCATCGAACCCGACGTGCGGCTGCACGACGGAGACGAGTACTCCTTCGACGGCTGGAACCTGAAGGCGGTTTGGACGCCCGGCCACACGCCGGGTCACCTGTGCATCTACGACCCGAAGCGCCGCTTCACGTTTACCGGCGACCACGTGCTCTCGCGCATCACCCCGAACGTCTCCTACTCCAGCGAGGACGAGGAGATCGGCCGTTCGCCGCTGCGCGAGTTCCGCGCGTCGCTCCAGAAGGTCGCCGACCTCGACTCCATGCTCGGCCTGCCCGCGCACCAGGACACGATCGAGGACCTGCCGAAGCGCTGCCTCGAGATCCTCGAGCACCACGACCAGCGGCTGGACGAGGTCTACAACGCGATCGGCGCGTCGCAGAGCAACGCGTACGAGATCGCTGAGAACACCGCGTGGAGCAAGCCGTTCGAGACGTTCAGCGTGAACAAGCGCCGCGCCGCCGTCGGCGAGACCTTGTCGCATCTCATCGTCCTTGTGGAGGACGGTCGCGTCCGCCGCGTCGATGACGGCGACCGCACGACCTGGGCGCACGTGTAGCGTTCGCGGTCATGCGGGGAATACTCCCCCGCCCGACCCGGACCTGCGGGCTTCGAGACAGAACCGCGGAGCCCCCGCTCCGTCCTTACCGCCCCAACTCCCGCCCGAGGAACTCGCGCGTGAGCACGGTCGACTCGTCGGGAGCCTCGGCGTGGAGGCCGGGGAACGCGATCAGGCGTTTGTTGCCGTTGCCGACGGCGGTGCCGAGCAGGTTGTAAAGCGCGATCGATCCATCGCGGTCGAAGCGCTCGTCGTCCCACTGGATGACCCACATCACCGGGCACGCGACGCGCGGGGCTGATACCTCAAACATCGCGCGGATGCCGCTGCGGTCGACGCTCGGGCCGGTGAGCGCGGCCAGTCCGAGGACGGCGGCGCGCACGAGCGGCTCCTCCGCGACGAACGGCATGCCGAACATCGTGCCCATCGAGAGCCCCCAGAAGCCGATGCGCGTGTCATCGACGCACGTCAGCGCGGCGAGCGTGCGCGTGACCGCCCGCCACTGCGCGACGGACTGCTCGATGATCCCAGGACGCTGCCAGAGCGCGCGGTAGCGCGTGTCGTCGCCGCCCTCGTCGGTGAGCGGACCGCGCTCACCGTGGTCGATCTGATCGATCGACGCGGCGAGGAACCCCTGCCGCCGCGCGAGCCGACGGCCGATCGCGGCCATGCGGTCGGCGCGCTTGTGGGACTGGCCGCCGTGCCCCATCAGCACCAGCGGCAGCGGCGCCGTGGTCTCCTCGAGCGGTCGCGGTGACCACAGCAAGCCGGGGATGTGCTCGCCCTCGGCATCGATGACGAAGCCGCGCTCCGTCACGCCGATCTCGGCAGAGGGCTCGTCGCGCCAGGTGAAGTGTGCAGGGGGCGAGTCGTTCGAGGTCATGCGGGCAGTCTAGTGCGCTACGCGCCGAAGGCCGCGGCTCCCGCGCGGAACGCCGCGCGCTCCACATCCGTCGCGAGGCCGTCCAGCGCCTCGTCGAGGGTGAGCGCGTCGACGCTTTCGATCAGCGCGTCGTGATCCGGCTCACCGGACACCTCGACGGCGATCGGCTGCAGCCAGCCGAGACGCGGGCCACCGCCGCGCGGCGCGGGCATGCGCACGGCGACGCGCTCCGAGGCGAGCCGCGGCTCGCCGACGACGCGCACACGCATCCGGCCGTGCAGCAGCGACTCGATGCCCGCAACCATGCCTTCGTCCTCGTTCGGGACGAGCGTCGAGATCATCGTGGGGTGGGGCCAGTCGCTCCACCGCGCGAAGAGGTAGCGGCCGTCCTCGACGCGACGCGCGACGAGGATGTAGCGCTCGGGATCGGGGTACGTGACGTGCGAGGTGAACGGGCCCATGCCTGCGTCCGGCATCTACGCGCCCAGCGTGAGCGTGCCGTCGAGGTCGAGGTCCTCGGTCGGGCCGACAATCGCGAGGTGCAGCGCGTCCTCGCGGATCACGCGCTCGGCCACGCGATGCACCTCGTCCAGCGTCACGCGCTGCGAAAGCGCAAGCGCCTCCTCCGGCGTGCGCAGCGGCAGGCCGAGGATCGCGAGCGACCCGTACATGGCAGAGACGGAGCGGGTGTCCTCGAGCCGCAGCGTCGTGCGCGACCGCGACACGGCCTTCGCGCGTGACAGCTCGTCGGCGGTGATGCTGCCGAGCGACCGCGACAGCTCCCGCGCGATCTCGCGCACGGTCTCCTTGGTGTTGGCGGGGTCCACGCCGGCGTAGATGCCGAACATGCCCGTGTCGAGCAGCGTCGACATGTACGAGTGGATGTCGTAGCAGAGCCCGAGCTCCTCGCGCAGCCGCGAGAACAGCCGCGAGGACATGCCCTCGCCGAGGATCACCGAGTACAGGTCCAGCGCGTAACGGTCGTCATCGCTCGAACTGAGCGCGCGCATGCCGATCGACACGTGCGCCTGCTCGGTGTCCTTCTCGAGCAGCGCGATGCGTGGGCCCTTCGGCTGCTCCGTGTGGCGCACCCAGTCGACCGGCTCGCCCGGAGCCCAGTCGCCGAAGTGGCGCTGCACGAGGTCGAGCGCGGCCTCGATGGAGATCGCGCCGGCCAACGAGACGACGGTCGCGTTCGGCACGTACTGGCGGCGGTAGTAGTCGATGATGCGCGGGTTCGGCATGTCGGTGACGGACTCGACGGTGCCGGCGACGTCGCGGCCGTGCGGCTGCTCCGGCCACAGCACCTGGTCGAGCAGCACACCGACCTGCTCGGTCGGCGAATCCTCGACGGCCGCGAGCTCCTCCAGGATCACGCCGCGCTCGCGCTCGATCTCGGGGTCGAGCAGCAGCGAGTTGCGCAGCATGTCGGCGAGCACGTCGGTCGCCTGCTCCAGGTGCTCGGGCGTGACCTTCGCGTAGTAGACGGTCAGCTCGCGGTTCGTCGCGGCGTTGATGTTGCCGCCGATCGCATCGAGCTCCATCGAGATGTCGAGCGGCTTCGGCCGGCGCGTCGTCCCCTTGAAGCACAGGTGCTCGAGGAAGTGCGACAGCCCGGCCTCCTCGACCGTCGGCTCGTAGCGCGACCCGGCGGCGAAGTAGACGGAGATCGAGACGGAGCGCGCGTACGGCATCGGCGTGATGAGGAGCCGCAGCCCGTTCGGCAGGGTGTGCATGACCGGCGCAAGGGTAGGGGCGTCAGTCGCCACGGGGCTCCAGGTGGATCGTCGGAGATGTTCGGGAGGCGTTAACGATCCTACCGGTGCCGCCGGGGGGATTCAAATCTCGACCGGCCACCGCGCGGGCGCGCTACGACTCGCGCCAGAGCACGTCACCCGCGAGGTCGCTCGCGTGCGGCTTGCTGGCGAACACCGCGTGCTCCTCGATGCTCGTCGCGATGGTGCAGGAGGGGCCGTGGCCCGGCAGCACCAGCGTCTCCGGCGGCAGGACGAGGAGCCTCGACGCGATGGAGTCGACCTCCTGCAGCAGCGCCTCGTTCGTCCTCGTGCGGCCCGGGCCGCCGGGGAACAGCGTGTCGCCGGTCAGCAGGGCGGCCCCCACGAGGATGCAGATCGATCCGGCCGTGTGCCCCGGCGCGTGGATCACGCGCGCGCTCGCCCCGCCGATGTCCACCGTCTCGTCGTGGTGCAGCGGCAGCGCGCCGCGCGTGACGTCGAGGTCGGCCTCCTCGGCGCCCGCGTGGACCGGGGCATCCGAGGCAGCGCGCAGCACCTCGAAGCCGAGCCAGTGGTCGAGATGCGAGTGCGTCACGATCACGCGCTCGATGGTGCGGGCACCGACGGCGTCGAGGACCGCCTCGAACCCCTCGGGCACATCGATCACCGTGACGCGGTCGCGGTCCGGCCCGCTGACGATGTACGCGTTGTTCCCGTACTGCCCGATCCCCGCCACCACCTCGATGCGCACCGCACCGTCGTCGTACACCTGCTCCGCCATGTCGTCGCCCCCTCGCACCGTTCGAGGTCAGAGTACCGCCGCGCGGGAGGGACGGAGGCGGAGACCCTCACCCCCGCCCTCTCCCGCTTCGCAGGCGAGGGGGCCGGAGTCGAGGTTCGGGGGGCCACCAACCGGCGTCCCGATCCGGGATTGCCCCCTCCCCCCTCGCGGGGGAGGGTTGGGGTGGGGGGCTTCCCGCCACCTCAGCATCGCGTGGGGAGGGCCCTCACCCTGCCCTCTCCCCAAACGGGGAGAGGGTTCTGAGTCTTCGAGGCCCGCGTCCGCTCTGCTTCCCCGCGGCGCGCGTCCGCACCGAACTGCAGTACAGCGATCGCAGCCAGTGAAGTTCCGCCGGGAGTGTGAGGGGCGCAGCTCCTCACAGTTGGTTCCTCTTCTTCACCCCTCCCGCGAACGGAGGGGCCGGGGGTGGGCCGCCCCACGCTGCCACCTCGACGCACCTCGCCACCATCGAGGCCGTGCCAGGCTCCTACTCCCGCGCGGCGCGTGTCCCCAGCCCGACGCGCCCGCGCGCTCTCCACGCCAGCCCGTCCGCGACCAGCGCCGCGAGCAGCCGCTTCGCGCGCTCGGCATCCTCGAGGCCCGCGATCAGCGTCCGCTCTGCCACGCTCGCGCCGTCCTCGGCGTGTGCGTCGCGGAGCGCCTGCATCAG
>CANIRU010000081.1 GCA_947470025.1 Chloroflexota bacterium | reverse complement strand
TGCCGCCGCCGCAACCGATGAGTGCCGCGCCCGCCAGCCCGACGCCCGTCGCGCCGGCCGAGGTGAGCATCCGGCGGCGCGACATGCGCCCGCGTGCGGTCCAGTATCCGCTTGAGTCGCCCATATGAGTGCCCTCCAGTGCTGCAGCCGGGTCATACACGTTTGTTATCTTGCGTGTCAACAGACGTAATACGGTGTGGCACTGACGCCGGATGCGCGCGCGCGTGTTTCGGCCGCCTTGACCGCGAAAACTCTCCGGTGCCCGTGTCGAGTGCCCTGGCCCGGACATCACGATCGTGTTGACAGATGGCCTACATTCGCACCGATGCGGCCCGCAACGACGGGCGGGATCACGGTCGGCGGACGTGGCGAGGAGGCGGGGAATGGGCGAGATCAACGGAGGTCGGCTGGCGGCGCGCCAGTTGAAGGCGTCAGGGATCGACACGATCTTCACCGTCGCGGCCGGCCCGATGGTGCAGGTGCTCATCGGTGCCGTCGAGGAGGGCATCAAGGTCGTCAACTGTCGCCACGACCTGAGCGCCGCGAACGCCGCGTCGGCGTGGGGCTGGGTGAACAAGAAGCCCGGCGTCGTCGTCCTCGGCTCCGGCCCCGGCACCACGAACGGTGTCACCGGCCTCTACGTCGCGACTGACAGCTCGATGCCGCTCGTCGTCTTTGGCGGGTCGGTGGGTACCGGGTCTGGCGGTCTCGGCGCGTTCCAGGAGACGGACCAGGTGCGCTTCGCGGCGCCCGGTTCGAAGTGGGCGTCGCGCATTGGCAGCATTCGCCAGATGCCGGACATGATTCACCTCGCGCTCGGCAAGGCGATCAGCGGCCGTCCCGGCGGCGTGTACCTCGACTTCCCGGGCAACATCGTCTCCGAGGTGATCGATGAGGACTCGGTGCCGCTGCGCACGATGCTGCCGCAGGTGAGCGTGCCGCACCCTGACCCCCGCGCGGTCGATCAGATCGCGGACATGCTCGCGAACGCAGAGCACCCGCTGGTGCTGATCGGCAAGGGCGCGGCGTGGGCCGATGCCGGCGAGCCGCTGCGCCGCCTGGTCGATCGCGGCATTCCGTTCGTCGCCTCGCCCATGGGCCGCGGCACGATCCCGGATGACCACGAGCTGTCGATGGCGGCCGCGCGCAACAACGCCATCCGCGGTGCGGACGCCGTGCTGATGGTCGGTGCGAAGTTCAACTGGATGTTCCAGCAGGGCATGAACCTGGCGAAGGGCGTGCGCATCGCTCAGATCGATATCGAGCCCGAGGAGATGTACTCGATCGCCGATGTCGAGATCGGGCTCTTCGCCGACTGCGCCGTCGCGGTCGATCAGATCGATAAGGCGCTCGCCAGTCGCAAGCTGCGGTCGGCCTCGAACGACTGGGTCTCGCAACTCCAGGAAACCGTGCTCAAGAATAGCGCGTCGCTCGAAGAGGAGATGACCTCCGACTCGATCCCGATCAACCACCACCGCCTCGTCGCCGATGTCCGCGACGTCGTCGACCGCGACGCCTACGTGGTCGAGGAGGGCGAGGTGACGATGGGGATCATGCGGCAGTTGATGCCGGCATTCCTCGCACGGCACCGGCTCGGCGCGGGCAGCACCGGCTGCATGGGCGTCGGCTTCCCCTACGCGGTGGGCGCCAAGCTCGCGAACCCCGACAAGCAGGTGGTTGCGGTCCTAGGTGACTACGCGTTCGGCTCGGCGGCGATGGAGATCGAGACGTGCGCACGCCTCGGCATCAACGTCGTCGTGGTCATCTCGAACAACGCAGGCATCTCCGCGCACACGATGCAGGCGCGCTTCCCCGCGGACGCACCGCCGGTCGGTGCGATGCTCCCCGCGGACTACGAGAAGATGGCGGAGATGGTCGGCGCGTACTCCGAGCGGGTTACCGACCCGGCCGAGCTGCAGCCCGCACTGAAGCGCGCGTTCGCGGCGAACAGCGTGGCGATCATCAACGTGATCACCGACCCGGACGCCGGCAAGGGCCGCCGCACGCCGCGCACGATGTACATCTAGCGATTCTGCACGGACGCGATCGAGGCGAATGCCTCGACGCGTCCCCGTTGGCTACGCATGAGTGGAGGTTCCAATGGCGGGGGCACTCGACGGCATTCGCGTCCTGGATCTCACGGTCTACCAGCAGGGCCCGCACGGAGCGGCGATGCTCGCCGACCTCGGCGCCGACGTTATCAAGATCGAGCCACCGGACACCGGTGACCTCGGTCGTGTGAACGGCGACGCGTACTTCAACTACCTGAACCGGGGCAAGCGTGGCATCGCGCTGGATCTCAAGAACGAAGCCGGCAAAGAGGTATTCCTGCGCCTCGCTGACACAGCCGACATCTTCCACAACAACCTGCGCCCGGGTGTCATCGACCGCCTCGGTCTGACGTACCCGGTCCTGAGCGCGCGCAACCCGCGCATCATCGTGAACAACGCCACCGGCTGGGGCCACCTCGGCCCCGACGCCGAGGCGCAACTGGGATCGTTCGATGGCCTCGCGCAGGCGCGCGGCGGGCTGCAGTCCGTGAACGTGACGCTCGAGGCGCCGCAGCATGGCGTCCCGGTTCCCCTCGCCGACCAGGTGGGCGGGATGATCTCGGCCTACGGGATGCTGGCGGCGCTCTACGAGCGTGAGAAGAGCGGCATGGGGCAGGAGGTGAACTCCTCGCTGTTCGGGTCGCAGATCAGCCTCCAGGGGTTCGGCATCACCAACGCGATGTGGACGGGGAAGAACCCCGTGCCGCGCGGCAAGAAGTCGTCACCGCGCACCGGCGTGTACGACACGGCCGACGGTCCGATCCAGCTCCAGGGCGGCGCGCCCGACCGCTGGTGGCCCGAGTTCTGCCAGATCATGGGCTTCCCCGACCGCGCCGAGGGCGTCTACTCGAAGAACGCACTCGACGCCGCCTGGTGCGAAGAGACGTACGACATCGTTGCGAAGGTGTTCCTCACCGCGACGCGCGACGAGTGGATGGCGCGCCTCTCCCCGAAGTTCCACCTCGCTCCGGTGCGCAACTACCTCGAGGTCGCGAAGGATCCGCAGGCGTGGGCCAACGGCTACCTCGTCGAGGTCAAGGCGAAGGACGGCACGATGAAGCCGACCGTCGGCCCGCCGGTGCACATGAGCCGCACGCCCACCTCGGTGCGGAGCTTCGCCCCGGACAAGGGCGAACACACCGACGAGATCCTGCTCGAGTCCGGGTTCTCCGAGGCCGAGGTCGTGGATTTCCGCGCTCGCGGCGCCTTCGGAACCGAGGTGGCAGGGGCGGCAGCCGCGGGCGCGTGACCCGCAGGCTGCGGTCGGTGTTGGAGTCGGATCGACAACGGTTGATGGCGCACCAGAACGCCTAGAGGGAGTCCGCAATGGCGATGGCACTCGAGGGAGTCCGAATCCTCGACCTGTCGGTGTTCCAGCAGGGGACCCACGCGTCCGCGATGCTCGCGGATCTGGGTGCTGACGTCATCAAGATCGAGTCGTACGACACCCCCGACCCCGGCCGTGCCAGCGGCGGCGATCCCGCGCCGAATGGCATTCGCCCGTACTTCGCGATCCTCAACCGCAACAAGCGAGGCATCGCGCTCGACCTGAAGAACCCGGTCGGCCGGGAGACGTTCCTCAAACTCATCGAGACCGCGGACATCTTCCACAGCAACATGCGGATGGGCGTCCTGGAGCGGATGAACCTCACCTACGACGTAGTGAAGGAACGCAACCCGCGCATCATCTTCAGCCAGGCCACCGGCTGGGGGCACCTCGGTCCGGACGCCGAGGCGCACCTCGGATCGGTGGATGGGCTGGCGCAGGCGCGCGGTGGCCTGCTGTCGATCAACGGCACGAAGGAGAGCGGCCCGCACAACGTCCCGCTGTCCCTCGCCGACCAGGTTGGCGGCATGATCTCCGCGTTTGGCATGATGGCCGCGCTGTGGGAGCGCGAGAAGAGCGGCGTTGGGCAAGAGGTCAACACCTCGCTCTACGGCTCGCAGATCGCGCTGCAGAACTTCAATATCACCGGCGCCATGTGGAACCAGAAGAACCCGGAGCTCCGCGGCAAGGACGAGGCGCGTCCACACTGGGGCACCTACGTCTGCGCGGACGGCGGCCTGCTGATGGTCGCCGGCACCACGCCCGATCGCTGGTGGAAGGAGTTCTGCGAGGCCCTCGGCGCGCCAGAGTGCGGCGAGGGCACGTACTCCAAGAACCAGGTCGACACGGCATGGTGCGTGCAGACGCGCGCGCGCCTCGGCCAGTCGTTCGCGACTAAGACGCGCGACGAGTGGATGTCGATCCTCTCGCCGACGTTCCTCGTCCAGCCCGTCCGCAAGTACCTCGAGATCGCTGAGGACCCGCAGGCGTGGGCCAACGGCTACCTGACGAAGATCGCGTGGGGCGAGGGTGAGCTGCCGATCGTTGGCCTCCCCGTGCACATGAGCCGCACCCCCGGCAGCGTGCGCAGCCTCGCGCCCGAGGTCGGCCAGCACACCGAGGAGGTGCTGCTGGAGGCCGGGTGGTCGTGGGAAGAGATCGCAGCGATGCGCGAGGCGGGCGCCTTCGGCCGAGGGTAGTTCCGCCGCATCGCCTCGAACTGAGCACGGGCGTCGGAGGGGACGCCCGTGCTCTGTATTTACGGGCCGTTTCGCGGTGCTGTGGGCGGATCGAGCGCAGTGGCTGCGCCGCTCACACTCCCGGTGGACTGCGCGTTCTGAGTGGCCAGATGGGCGAAGTGGTGCGCCGCGTCGCGAGATGCGAAGCACCCTCGGTCTGGTCGGGAACGCCAGGGCCGCCCCCCGCGGCCACTTCGACATATCTCGCGAACGAGCGCTCCGCTCCGATCCGCGCTAACGCGCGAGAAACCTGTCCAGGCCGGTGAGGGCGTCCGGCTCGACGAGGCCGGGGGCGTGCTCGGCGTCGGCGACGGGGAGCAGCGCACCCTTCGCCAGCGTGCTCACCATGCGCCTCGCCTGCGCTTCGGAGAGGACATCGCTCGCCGTGCCCCACACCACCAGCGTGGGGCACTGGAGGGCCTCCAGCACGGGCCACAGCGCCGGACGCGCGGGCGCGCCGTTCGTTACGCGGTCGGTGACGTAGCGCGGGTCGAGCTTCCACTGCATGCCGCCGTTCGCACCCTCCTTGAGGACGCCCGCCGCCAGCTCGCGCTGGTCGGACTCCGTGCGCGTGCGCAGGTTCTTCGACATGCTCAGGCGGAACGCCACCGCCTCCTCGATCGAGGCGAAGTCCTCGGGCCGTGCGCCCACGTTCTGGGTGATGCGCGCGGAGCCCGCCTCGGCGTCCGGGCCGATGTCGTTGATGACGAGCCGCTCGAGCCGGTCGCCGTGGTCGGTCGCGTACGCCATGGAGATGATGCCGCCCATGGAGGTGCCGACCAGCGTGAACTTCTGCAGCCCGAGGGCGTCCACGAACCCGGCGAGGTCGGAGACCTGGTCGGCGTACTGGTAAGCGCCCTCCTTCGACCACTCGCTGTCGCCGTGCCCGCGCACGTCCTGCGCGACCACGTGGTAGCGGTCGCGGAAGTGGCGCGCGAAGGCGTTGAACGCGTCGGCGCTGCCGGTGTAGCCGTGGACGCACACCATCGGCGGGGCCTGCTCGTTGCCCCAGTCGAGGTAGTTGATGTGGAGGCCGTTCACCTGCACGGAGCGGCGATCGGGGATGGCGAGATCGGGCATGTCAGGACTCCTCATGCGCTGCGAGGTCACCACCGCCGGGACGCGGTTTCCTCCGGCCTCGCAAGCGCGAGCGCATGGTACTCGCGTGAGACCCGAGTCGTAGCGGCGCGATGCTCCGTGGCCCCAGGGTGATCGCGCGGTACGGGTTCGGGACCAGTGGTGAATTCGGAGGACTTGTACCCGCACAGCCCATTGGTGTGCTAATAACGCTCGTGCACGAGAGGCAGGAGAAGAGATGACGTCGAACACGCCGCGCCGAGTCGTTCCTCAGCCGGACGAGCTGACCCAGCCGTTCTGGGACGCCGCCGCAGAGAACAAGCTGGTGGTCCAGCGGTGCCAGGACTGCCAGTTCTGGTCGCACCCGCCGCGCATCATGTGCAACAAGTGCCATTCCTTGAACCAGAAGTACGAGCAGGTCAGCGGCAAGGGCCGCCTCTACTCCTGGGCCGTGATGCACATGCAGTCGATCACGGGCTTCGAGGATCGCGTGCCGTACACCACGCTCCTGGTGGAGCTGGAGGAGCAGCCGAAGCTCCTGCTGCTGTCCTACATGGACGGCAGCGACGAGGGTCTGAAGGTCGGGCAGCCGTGCGAGGTCTACTTCGAGAAGGTCGAAGACTTCACGCTCCCGCAGTTCCGCGTTCTGAAGTAACACGCCCGACGGGCGAAGGAGGACACCATGGCCTGGGAAGGCAAGGGGAAGACGGCCGTCGTCGGACTCGGCATGTCGAAGTTGACGCGCCGCGCCGACAAGCCGCTGGGGGCGTTGGCGCTCGACGCGTGCTACGCGGCGATCGCGGACGCGGGGCTCAAGCCGAGCGACATCGACGGGCTCGCAACGTACCCGGACCAGCCATTCCGCGGCGCCGGCAACCGTGACGGCGAGGACCTGGTCAACGCGCTGTTCCTGATGACGCACGGCGAGTTCGCGCCCGACATCAAGTGGTACGCGCAGATCTCGACGGGCATGATCGCGTCCGCCCCGATCGAGGGTGTGAACGCCCTCATGTCCGGCGCGTGCAACTACGTGCTGTTCTGGCGCGCCATGCACATCCCGAAGGGCACGTACAACTCGTTCCGCGGCTACCAGGCTGGTGGCGACGGGCAGTTCGGCGCGCCCTACGGCCACGTGCACGGCTACCAGACGCACGCGATGGCGTACCGCCATTACCTGAACAAGTACAACCACAACCGCGAGAAGATGGCGGCGCTGGTCACCAATAGCCGCAAGAACGCCAACCTGAACCCGAACGCGTTCTTCCACGAGCAGCCGATGAGCGTGGAGGACTACCTCAATGCCCGAATGATCGCGGACCCGCTGGCGCTGTTCGACTGCGACGTGCCGGTCGAGGGCTGCACGGCGCTTGTCATGACCACGGCGGACCGCGCCAAGGACCTGAAGAACAAGCCGGCGTACATCGCGGGCTACGGCCAGAACACGGCCCACCGCCCCGAGTACATGACCTACATGATCGATGACTACCTGGCCGCTGGCCGCCCGCACGCCGGCAAGATCTACGAGCGCGCCGGGATGGGCCCGAAGGACATTGACGTCGCGGAGCTGTACGACGGGTTCAGCCCGTCGACGCTCTACTGGCTGGAGGCCGCTGGCTTCTGCGGCGAGGGGGAGGCGCTCGACTTCGTGCAGAACGGCAACGTGTCGCTGACCGGCAGCCTGCCGCTGAACACCTTCGGCGGTTCGCTGTCCGAGGGACGCCTGCACGGCATGGGTCACCTCGCCGAGGCCGTGCGACAGGTCACCGACCGCGCGGAGGGGCGCCAGATCAAGGGTGCGAATACCTCCATCGCGATCGATGGCTCGCCGCTGCTGCGCGGCTCCGGGATGATCTTCACCCGCGAGCCGTAGCCGAGGCGCTGCCCTCGTACGTTCGAGGTCAAACAAGAGGCCCGGCATTTGCCGGGCCTCTTCGTGTGTGCGGGTGAGTCATCGCCACTGCACTGCGGACAGTGCGCGCCGCTCGACGGTGCTAGCGGCCGACGGTGCTCCAGTCGAAGTCGGGGAGGTTGAAGAAGCGCTTCGCGTTCTTCGACAGGATGTTCTCCTTCTCCTCGTCCGTGAACGGGAGCTCGATGATCTGGCGCACGCCGTACATCGAGTCGCCGCCGGGCCGACCGTCGGAGCCGTACATGATGCGATCGGTGCCGACCTTGCGGAACACGCGCACGGCCTGGTTCGTGGGCATCGAGGCGTGCCCGCCGGCGGGGTGGTGATCGTCGACCAGCCCCGTCGACATGTCGAACCAGAGGTTGTCGCCGAACTGCCGCGCGAGGTCGATGCGGTCGTCCCACATCTCGTCGCAGAGGTGGGCCATGATGAACTTGAGGTGCGGGAACGTCTTGAGCACGGGGATCCAGCCCAGCGGCTGGCCGAACGGCTCGTTGCGGCTGTCACTGAGCACGCCGAGGCCGAGCTCCTGGCAGCGCTCGTAGATCTGCATCATGATCGCGTTGTCCGGGGCGTGCTCGTAAATGTCCGGGTGGACCTTCACGCCGGACGCACCCAGCGCCACGCAACGCTCGAACTCATCCATCGTCGTCTCACCCATGAGGATCGGGTCGATCATCATGTAGGTGATCAGTCGAGGCTCCGTGTTCGCCGCGGCGATCGACCAGTCGTTCAGGTCACGCGCGCGCTGTCGCATGTCCTCGCGCAGGTCGATGCGCGCCTTCGCGATGTCATCCTCGGACGAGCCCTGCGCGCGGGCGCGTCGGATGCGCGAGTCCACCATCGCGTGCGTGTCCATCACGTTCATCGTCACGATGTAGGACACGCCGTTCGCGTTCATGTCGGGAAGCATCCGGTCCGGGCTGCCGACGTACCAGTCGTCCGGCCAGCCGGGGTGCGGGTAGACCTGCTTCTCCTGCTGAAGGTTCCGCACGAGGTGCGTGTGCATGTTCACGATCTCGACGAAGTCAGCCATCCAGACACCTCACCTCGATGTTGTCGCATGTTGTTGCGGGCGCACTGTGCGACCGGACGGCGCGGCCCGTCAACAACACACGAGGCACGGCCGAGGTGATCGAGACGAGGCGCGCTAGGGGATCGGCTGGCCCCAGCCCATGCCGGCGACCTTCTGCTGCGACGGCTTATCGAGAAGCGGTACGAGCGCGACCATCAGGTTGTGGATGTCGGCGCGCCACATCCCGCGTGCCGTCACCTCGAGGTGCGCGTTCGCGAGGCCGCGCGCAGTCGCCGGCGTCGCCATCAGGATGTTTCGGTCACGCGGGTTCTTACCGCTGGCCTTGCACCACTGGTCGAAGTCGGCGGCGTTGAAGGCGATGACCGCCGTGACGCGGCGCTGCTCTCCGCCCGCGCCGGGCTGGCTGTACTGGTCGCGCTGGACCTCGCGGTCGATCTCTTGCTGCGTCTTGCCGGGCATCGTTCACCTCCTGCGCCTGCGGCCCCGAGGCCGTCCGCCTCGACTGTACCGCGCGCGGGCGGCCCCGAGTCGTTGGGGGGGGGGGGGGGGGGCT
>CANIRU010000080.1 GCA_947470025.1 Chloroflexota bacterium | reverse complement strand
TCGCCGACGCCACGCACACCGAACGGGTGACCGGGGTTCGGCACCTCGACCATCTGCACGTCGATCATCGGGAGGTCGTTCGCGACCGGCATGCGGTAGTCGAGGAAGCTCGCGTTCCGCATGTGGCCCTGGTCGTCGTAGACGTACTCCTCGTGGAGCGCCATGCCGATGCCCTGGACCGCGCCGCCCTGGATCTGGCCCTCGACGTACGAGGGGTGGATCGCCGTGCCGACGTCCTGGATCGCGGTGTAGCGCAGGATCTGCACCTTGCCCGTGTCACGGTCGACGTGGAGGTCGACGATGTGACCGGCGAAGGCCGCGCCCTGCGTGTTCCGCTTCGAGGTGGCCGAGACGGTGATCAGGCCGCCCGTGCCGGCGAGCTTGCCCGCCAGCTCCTTGAACGACATCGAGCCCTTCGAGCTGACGAACGAGCCGTCCTCGAAGCGCACGTCGCTCGCGGCGACGTCCCAGATCGCGGCCGCCCGCTTGCCCATCTGGTCCTTGATCTCGTTGGCGAGGTCACGCGTGACCCAGCCGCCCTGGAACGTCACGCGGCTGCCGCCGGTGGTCGCGTTCCAGCCGACGCTGTCCGTATCCACGACGTGCGCGTTGATGTCGTCCATCGTCAGACCGAGGTCCTCGGCCAGCATCATCGCCATCGAAGCGCGCGAGCCGCCGATGTCCATGGTGCCCATGATCAAGCTGACGCGACCGTCCGCCTGCACCGAGGCGCTGCCGGACGACTCCATGCCACCGTTGAACCAGAAGCCGAGCGCGACGCCGCGGCCGACGTCCTCGCCCTGCAGCTCGGAGGTGTAGTGCGGGTGGTTCTTCACCGCCTGCATCACCTGCTCGGCACCGATCGTCGGCCACGGGGCGCCGACCGAATTCAGCGTGCCCTCGCGGGACGCGTTCTTGATGCGGAGCTCCATCGGCTCGATGTTGAGCATCTCGGCGAGCTCGTTCATCGTCGCCTCGACGCCGTACTCGGCGGCGGGGGCGCCCGGCGCGCGGTAGGCGGCCGTCTTCGGGCCGTTCACCACGACATCGAAGCCGTCCACCACCTGGTTCGGGATGTTGTACGGGGCGAAGGCGCACTGCGCGCCCGCGCCGACCGGCGACCCCGGGTACGCGCCCGACTCGAAGGCGAGGTAGGCGTGACCGGCGACCAGCGTGCCGTCACGCTTCGCGCCGATCTTGATGCGGCTGTAGGTCGCGGAGGTCGGTCCGGTGGCGAGGAACACCGCGTCGCGCGGCATCCACATCTTCACGGGGCGGTTTGACTTCCGCGAGAGGATCGCGGCGACCGGCTCGAGGTAGATCGGGTTCTTGCCGCCGAAGCCGCCGCCGATCTCCATCGGCATGACCTTGATCGTCGAGGCCGGGACCTTCAGCACGGCCGCGATCTGGTCGCGGGTGTTGAAGGTGCCCTGCACGCTGGTCCAGATCGTGATGCTGCCATCGCGGTCCCAGAAGGCGGTGCCGTTCTGCGGCTCGATGTAGCCCTGGTGGGCCATCGCGGTCTCGAACTCGCGCTCGATGATCACGTCCGCCTCGGCGAAACCGATCTCGAGGTCGCCCTTCTCGAGGCGCAGGTGCAGCGCGATGTTCGTCGGCTTGTCCGGGGACGCATCGACGCCACGGGCACGCACCGCTGTGCGGAGCTCGTTGTGCAGGATCGGGGCGGTGTCGAGCATCGCCTCGCGCACGTCGACGACGGCGGGGAGGATCTCGTACTTGACCTCGATCAGTGCGCAGGCGTCCTCGGCGACGTGCTGATCGACGGCCGCAACGGCCGCGACCGCATGACCGTGGTAGAGCACCTTCTCGCCGGCGAGCAGGTTGTCGACGAGCCACACCGGGTTCGCGGTGCCCTCGCCGATGCTCATCGTGCCGCTCTCGACGCGCGGGAAGTCCGCGTTCGTGGCGACGGCGAAGACGCCCGGGAGCGCCTCGGCCTTCGAGGTGTCGATGCTCAGGATGCGCGCGTGGGCGTGCGGCGAGCGCAGGATCGCGCCGTACAGCATGCCCTCGAGCTTGGTGTCCACGCCGTACTCGGCGTGCCCGGTGACCTTGTCCGTCCCGTCGGGGCGGATCGGGCGGGTACCGATGACCTTGTAGGTGGGCTTGTCGGTCGCAACCATGGTTACGCCTCCTTCTGGTCCGCTGCCTTCAGCACGGCACGGATGATCTTGTCGTAGCCGGTGCACCGGCAGAGGTTCCCGGCGAGCCAGAAGCGCGCCTCTTCCTCGGTCGGGTGCGGGTTCTCCTCGAGCAGCGCGGTGCTGGCGATGAGGAAGCCCGGCGTGCAGATGCCGCACTGCAGCGCGGCCTCTTCGAGGAAGCACTGCTGCAGCGGGGAGAGGCCCTCCGGCGAGGCGAGTCCCTCCACGGTGGTGATGTTCGCGCCCTGGCACTCCGCCGCCATCACGAGGCAGGAGTTCACCAGCGTGCCCTCGATCAGCACAGAGCAGGCGCCACAGTTACCGTTGTTGCAGCCTTCCTTCGGCCCGCGGATGCCCGCGCGCTCCCGGAGTGCCTCGAGGAGCGAGTCACGCTCGTCCGCGAGGAAGTCGCGCTGCTCGCCGTTGATGTTCGCGCTGAGCACGAAGTGGGTGGTGTTCGTCGTCGTCATCGGTTCGGTCTCCTTAGGCCCGCGCGCGCTCGGCGGCGGCGCGAATCGTGCGCTGGGTCAGGATGTCGGACAGGTGCAGGCGCTGCTTGATCGAGCCCCGCATGTCGTCGATCGGCGTGGCGGTCGCCTTCGCGGCCGCACCGGCCGCGGCGATCGTCTCGTCCGTCAGCGGCTTCCCGACCAGCGAGTCCACCGGGACCACGAACACCTTCGGTCCCACCGCGCCGAGCGCGATGCGAGCCTTCACGACGGTGTTGCCGTCCATCTCGAGGTAGACGCCGGAGTTGGCGACCGCGATGTCCATCTCGTTCCGAGGGATGAACCGCTCCCACGCGGAGGCGCTGTGCGCGACCGGCGCCGGGAAGTTCAGCGTGACGATGAACTCGTTCGCTTCCAGCACGTTGCGGCCGGGGCCGGTGCAGAAGTCCTCGATCGGCACTTCACGACGGCCGTTCGGGCCGGCGATCACCGCGACGCCGCCCAGGCACATCTGCGCCGTGATGGAGTCACCGGCAGGGCCGGAGTTCGCGAGGTTGCCGCCCAGGCTGGCACGGCCCTGGATCGCGGTGCCACCGATCACGTGCGCGGACTGTGCCAGCGCCGTGTAGTGCTTGACCACGTTCGGGTCGTTGTAGACCTTGTAGAGCGGCGTCGCCGCACCCACGATGAGGCCCTTACCCGGGTCGAAGGTCAGCTGCATCGCTTCGTCGATGTGCTTGATGTCGACGAACAGCTCGACCTTACGGCGGCGCTCACGCGCGAGCACGATGATGTCGGTCCCGCCGGCGAGCACCTTGGCGTTCGGTCCGCCGTCGCTCAACAGCTTGATCGCTTCATCCACCGACGAGGCGCGTGCGTACTTGAGTGCCTGCATTCGGCTTCCTCTCTTTAACCCTCGAACAGTTCTGTGGCGGCCCGGGAAGCCCGGGGACGATCCTCGCGGATCAATATAGACCTGTCGCCGCCTCGGCAAGCGGGGCGATTATGCCACGTGTACACCCCCCCGTCTTGCAGGCACGGGCAGAGGAAGTCAGACCTTCGGAAACGAGGTGCCCGCGCCTGCTACGAGGGCCTACGGTTCCCTCGCGTGAGCGCGCCCAGGATCGCCGCGAGACCCAACACCAGCCCGCCGGATCAGCCGTCGTTGAGGCGCGGTGGTGGGCGTCTCGGGGGTGCGAGGCGCGGGCGGTTCGGTTGGGTCGCCGGTCATGGACGCGCCTTCCCACGCCCTCGACGATCGGTCACTCGTCGGATCAGATGGAGCGTACGCCGGGCGTGGGGTGCGCCGACATCACCGCACCCGCATTCCTGCGGCGGAACCATCGCCAAATGCTGAGCCCCAGCGTGACCGCCGTCAGCGTGGCGCCCGCCCCCAGCGTCGCGAGGAGCGGCGTCAGCGCCGCCGCCCCGCCGATGGCGAATACAAGCCCGATCGTGGCGAGGATGCGTCGCATGGGTGACCTCGGGGCGCCGGTCGCGCCATCGAGCTGGAGAGGGATGCCGCCGCGAGTCTGCTCGGCATCGGGGGTTCAGAAGATGGTCGGGGCGGCGGGATTTGAACCCACGACCCCCAGTCCCCCAGACTGGTGCGCTGCCAGACTGCGCCACACCCCGACCGTGGGCTCGATGCTACCACTGACGCCCGCTAGGCGAGACCCGCCACCCTCGCCGCCCCGACGAGGATCACCCCGATCGTGGTGACCAGCGCGTACTCGGTCGCGGTGATGGCCGTGAGTTGCCGCGTCACGTAGGAGTGCAGCACCCCGCTGACGAGGTAGAAGACCAGCACGAGCGTCAGCCCGGCGAGGTAGCCGTCCAGCGGCAGGTAGAAGAGCAGCCAACGCGCCTGCGCCACCAGCAGGCCCGCGAGCGCGGCGAAGATCACCGTCTCCACCGGGTCCACCTCGCCCTCCCGGACGACCTCGATCGCCAGCATGGTCGCGAGGAACCACGTGGCGACCAGCGCGGCGACCAGGCCGAGGTCGAGGACGTAGGTCATCGAAAACAGCGAGAACGCGGCGACATACGCGGTGCCGGTGGTCACCATCCGCGCGTACGGGTAGCGCCAGGAGCCGGTGCGCACGGAGAGCACCTCGGCGACCACGACCGCGCCGAACCCGAGTCCCGCGACGAGCGCCCACAGGATGGCGACGTGCCCGCTGACGTTGTGCTCGATGAGCAGCGGCGCGGCGAAGACGTAGAGCGCCGGGAGGAACAGGTACGGCGTGGTGTCCTCGCCCGCGGCGAAGGGCACGCGCCACGTGGCACGGAGCGCGCCGTCGAGGCCCGCCGTCACGGCCAGCGCCGCGACGAGCAGGATCCACCGCGGCGAGGGCTCCACGAGCACGAACATCAGGAACGCGAGTGTGCCCAGGCCCGTGAGTAGAGCGAGGTAGCCGTTCCAATAGTGCGGGTGGGTGGGCCACGCGAAGCGCGAGAACGGGCCGCCCTTCACGATCAACTCTGCTTCGCGCTCTTCTTCCGCGATCTCCTCGGGCGACTCCGCGTCGGGATCGGGGAGCGGCGTCTCCTCGGCCTCCGCGGTCAGCGGCGGCACCGGGGGCGGCATCGGCGTCTCGATCACCTCCACGGCGGCCGGCGCGGCAAGGGCGACGAGGGGCTCGTCGAGCGCCGGGGCCGCGGGGGACGGCTCGTCGATGACCTCGGGCGTGGCGAGGGTGACAGCCCGCTCGGGTTCCGCGATCGAGGAGGGCTGGATTGCCGGCGCGGGTTCGGGTTCGGGCTCGGGCTCCGTCGGCTCATCGGCGATCGCGGGTTCCACGAGCGGCTCGATGACTTGATCGACGATCGCCTCGGCGATGGGCTCGGGGGGCAGCGGTTGCTCGAACAGCGACGGCTGCCCGGGTGCGATCGGCTGGTCGAGTTCCTCGGCGATCTGTTCGAGGTTGAGGCCCGCGCGGGCCGCAGCGTCCTCTGGCGGCATCGAGGCGCGCGGGGTCGGTGGGGGCGCTCCGGCGGCGCGCACCTCCGGCTCCTCGGGGTCGAGGCGGCTGACCAGCGTGCGGGCACGGCTGAGCCAGCGGCTCATGCGCGATTCGTCGCCGGTGGGCGGCGTGGGCTGCTCCTCGTCTCCGACGCGGTCTGGCACGTGTCTACTCGCGCGCGAAGGTCGGCTGCTCGAAGCCGAAGATCTCGGCCGCGTTCGCCCAGCGGATGCGGTGCTTCTGGTCCTCGGTCAGCCCGCTCTGCTCGAAGACGTTCTCGAGGTGCTCAACGTGCATCTGGATCTCGTCGTTGTTGCAGTCGGAACCCCACGTGATCTTTTCGACGCCGATCTCGTAGCCGACCAGCCGGCGCTCTACGGCGTGCCGCTCGATCGTGTCGCCGCCGGAGATGTCGAGGTAGACGTTGTGGCGCCAGCGAGTGACGGACGCGGCCTCGTCGTAGTTGCCGGTGCCGCCCATGTGCGCGCCGATGAGTTTCAGGGCCGGGAAGTTGTTGGCGATCGTGTCCATGTGGAACGGGCGCATCCGCATCGCGGAGACGTCCCGCGGCTGCATCCGGCCGGCGCCGCGCATCCGTTCCATCGTCGCGGCCGCCTTCGCGTCGCGGCGCGGGTGCATGATCGAGTAGTCGACGCCCCCACCGATGACACCCATGTGCATCAGGATCGGCATGTCGAGCTCCTCGGCGGTCTGGTAGACGCCGAAGTACTTGTAGTCGTCGTAGGGGCGGCGCACGCCGATCATCTTCAGCCCGCGGTAGCCGATGCTGTGCAGGCGGCGCACCTCCTGGCCGGTGATCTCGTCCGGGTCGATCATCGCGGACGGAAGGAAGAGGTCCTCGTGCCGGCGCGCGTAGATGAGCGACTCGTCATAGCCGAGGCCCATGCGTCCGCCCGACAGGAGCGAGGCTTTCACGACGCCCGCGGCGCGCAGTGCGTCCGCGCGGAGGTCGATCTCCTTCGCCGGGTCGAAGTTCTCCGGGTCCTGCCAGTTGCGGGGGAAGTGGCAGTGCACGTCCCAGATCTTCTCGGCCATCGTGGAGCTCCCCTGAAGCAGTGGGGCCTCCTCGCCGGGATGGTCGAGGGGCGGCGGGCTGCGCGGCACATCGTACCGCAGCGTGCTCGCACGAACCCGTGCGGATTACGGGCGCCGCGCCGTCTGGTAGAAGCGTAGCTCGAAGCCCATGCGTGCCCAGAACGCCCGCGCGAGGAAGTTGTCGCGCAGGATGCCCGCCTCCACCTCGTACGTCCCGCGCGCGCGGTGGTCGTCGAGGATCGCCTGCACCGCCGCCGCGCCGACGCCCTGCCGGCGGTACGCCGGGAACACGGTGAACTCACCGATGGTGGCGACCATCCTCGACTCGTCGGGGAAGTCCGGCAGGTTGCGGACGATCGCGAAGCCGGCGCGCGCGCCGTCCTGCAGGATCCAGAGGAAGTCGCGTCCCTCCATGTCCTCCAGCATCGCCTCGATGTAGAGGTCGACCTTGAACGGCGACTCCGCCGCCGTCGGGTCGAAGCGGTCCATCTCCGCCATGTACTCGCGCAGCGCGGCAAAGAACGCGTCGTAATCGGCGATCGCGACCGCCTGGATCGAGACGGTCACTCTCGGCCACCGTTCGTGACCCATTCGAGCGGCACGTCAAGGAGCGACCGGATCACGCGCACGTCCTCCGGCGGCGACATTGTGCCCGTGCGGTCGAGGAGGACGGCGCGCATGCCGGCGCGCTCCGCCCCACGTACATCGGCGCTCACGCTGTCGCCGACCATCAGCGTTTCGTTCGGCGGCGCCGAGGTCAGCGCGAGCGCCGCCTCGAAGATCGCAGGGTGCGGCTTGCGGACGCCGACCCGCGCGCTGGTGATGACGTGCGCGATGAGGTCGCCCGTGAGCGCGCCGACGATCTCCGGCAGCGCCCAGATGTGGTTGGACACGATGATCGAGGTCACGCCCGTATCGCGGAGTCGTCGCAGCGCAGGCAGCGTGTCCTCGTACAGCACGTAGCGCGTCGACTCCTCCTCGATGAGCGCCGCGCGCCGCCCGGCGTCGAGGAGCGCCGGACCCTCCGCCACGCCCGCCGCGCGGAATCGCTCGATCGCCAGGGCCGCGCGCAGCTCCCGGAACGACTCGTGTGACCTCGACGCGTCGAGGTGGACTGGGCCGAGCGGGGTGCTCCATCGCGCCCAGCCGCCCTCCGTGCCCCCCGCCGCCAGCGCCTCGGCCGTCACGTCGAGACCCGCCGCGCGCGCAGCCTCCTCGTACGCCGTCCAGTGCGAGGGCTGCATGTACCCCAGCGTCTGGTCGAAGTCGAAGCACACCGTGCGGATTGGGGTGACCGTCATGCGCACACGATATGCGCGCGCGTACGCGTCAGCGAGGGTCCGCGTGGCCCCGACCTGTCGTGAGGTGCGTTGCCCCGTGTTGAGTAGAGCCGGCTGCGCCGACGGGCCGTATCGCCCGGCATACTTACGCCCGGCCGAATATATCGACCGAAATCTCCACGGCCACCGTGCTCCCCCGGTTCTCAAGCCAGTGCACGGTGTTCTTGTCCTCGGGCCAGCCCACGCCCGGCCCTTACTCCTGTGCCACACCATCTCGATGGTCGGTGATCGTCCCTTGAAGGATGTAGACCACGCCTGGCCTGTCGTCGTGGTCGTGAATCGGACCGAGGACCCCTCCGGGTTCGATGGTCACCATGCGCATTCGAAGTTCGCGCCCCGCCATGCCCTCGATTTCGGGGCCAAGTTCAACTGCTGCGAGTTGGTGCACCGTCACGCCCTTTGTCTCGGGTGCCTCTTGTCCAGTGGTCATCGGGGTCTCCGTTCGTTCCGTCTGCGCCATTTACATGGGATCCCGTCGCGGTCTTGACGACCAGAGGCAACCGCGGCAGGCCCCGAGTCTAGCGATGGCGGAGGTAGCGACGGGCAAGGACGAGAGGTGCAGCGCACTCGTATCTACCCCCGGCGACGGACGTCCTCGCGCTACACCGCCACCGGCGAGCGCGCTCCCGCGAGCAGCGTCAGCAGGCCCTCGATTGCGGCGACCCACTGGGGGCCGAGGGCGGCGCGGTCGAGGCGGATCTGGTTGCGGCCCATGCGGATGCCGCTGGGCATGCGCGGGAGCGTGCGCTCGCCGAACGGGCGGCCCGCCGAGGTGACGAGGACCTCGCCGCCCTCGATGCGGATCGCGCCGATGCCGGCGGTCGCGCCGACGATGCGCAGGCGCACGATAGCGAGCAGGTTCACGAGCGCCTCGGGCAGGGGGCCGAAGCGGTCCTCCGTCTCGGTGGCGAGCGCCTCCACCTCCTCGACGCTGCGCAGGCCTGCCACGCGCTGGTAGAGCGCGAGGCGGCCCTCGATGTCGGGGACGTAGGACTCCGGGACGTACGAGGCGAGCGGGAGGTCGATGACCACAGCGCGGAGCGCGTCGCGCTGCTCGTGCGGCTGCGGCTCGGGGGCGCGGTGCTCGTGCGAGGCACGCAGCTCCTCGACGGCCTCGGCGAGCATCTCCGTGTACAGGTCGAAGCCGACCGAGGCGATGTTGCCGCTCTGCTCCGCGCCGAGCAGGTTGCCGGCGCCTCGGATCTCGAGGTCGCGGAGCGCCACCTGGAAGCCGGAGCCCAGCTCGTTCGCCTCGAAGATCGTCGCGAGGCGCGCCTGAGCTTCCTCGGTCAGGATGCGGTTCTTCGGGTGAAGCAGGTAGGCGTAGGCCTGGTTCGCACCTCGGCCGACGCGTCCGCGCAGCTGGTACATCTGCGCGAGGCCGAGCATGTCCGATCGGTCGACGATCAGCGTGTTCGCGTTTGGGATGTCGATGCCCGACTCGATGATCGTCGTGCAGATCAGCACGTCGAACTCGCCGTCGGAGAATTTCTCCATCACGCCCTTCAGCACGGACTCCGCCATTTGCCCGTGTCCTACCGCGATGCGCGCCTCGGGCACCAGCTCGCCCACGTGCTTCGCGAGCTCGTCGATGCTGCGTACGCGGTTGTGCACCATGAACACCTGGCCACCGCGATCGATCTCGTGGAGGATCGCCTCCCGCACGATCGCGTCGTCGGACTCCATGACGAAGGTCTGCACCGGCTGGCGGCCCGCCGGCGCCGTCTCGATCATCGACATGTCGCGGATGCCGGTGAGCGCCATGTGCAGTGTGCGCGGGATCGGCGTCGCGGAGAGCGTCAGCACGTCCACCTCGAGGCGCATGCGCTTCAGGCGTTCCTTGTGCGTCACGCCGAAACGCTGCTCCTCGTCGATGATCACCAGCCCGAGGTTCTTGAACTCCATTGACGGGTCGAGGAGCCGGTGCGTGCCGATGAGGATGTCCAGCTCTCCCTCGCGCGCGGCGTGGATCATCCCGCGCACCTCGCCGTCGCTGCGGAAGCGCGAGATCACGTCGATGGACACCGGGAAGCCCG
>CANIRU010000079.1 GCA_947470025.1 Chloroflexota bacterium | reverse complement strand
CGTGCTCACCGCGCCGACCGCTGATCCGACGGTGTCCGCGCCGTCGTGGGTCGTCCCGCGCGATGCGGTGAGCGCCCAGTCCGCGGCCGAGCCGGTGTCGCGCTCGATTGTCCCCGTACGCACGCCCACCGCCGGTCTGACCGTGCGCAGCCTGAGCGCCGTGGTCACCGCCACGCCCACACCGATCCTCGATGTGCCGGTAGCCACGCTGGCGACCGCGGCGGCCACCGCGGCTCCGAACGCGACGACGGCTGGTGCGCACGCGCCCTCCGCCTCTCTTGCGTTCGCCATCGGCGACTCGGTGATGCTTGGCGCGGCGAATGGCCTCGCCAACGCCTTCGGCACAATCGAGGTGGACGCGGCGATCGGCCGCGACGCAGCGACCACGCTGCGCATCCTGCGCGAACGCCGCGCTTCGAACCGGCTGCCATCGACGGTGATCGTGCAGGTGGGGAACAACGGCCCGATGTCACGCCCACAGATGGACGAACTGATGTCGCTGCTCAGCGACGTGCAGCGCGTGGTCATTGTCGACCTGCATGTGCCGCTGCCGTGGGAGACCCCAAACAACGCGATGCTCGCGGAGGCGGTCGCGAAGCACTCGAACGCGCGGCTGGCTGCGTGGCACAACGCCAGCAGCGCGCGCACCGACCTCTTCTGGGACGACATGCATCTGCGTCCCGAGGGCGTCGAGGTCTACGTCGGCCTGATCACCGCGGCGCTGCCCTAGTCTCGCCGTCGCGCGCAGGCGAGGCGCCTCAGCGGGTCGCTAGCCGAAGATCGAGACGGGCTTCACGGGCGGGCGCGGCTTGCCAGAGATGGCAGCCTCGGCTGCGACCGCCGCGGCGACGCGTGTCGCCACCTCCGGGTTGAACACCGACGGCAGGATGTAGTCCTCGTTTAGCAGGTCGTCCGGGATCGTCTCGGCGATCGCGCGGGCGGCGGCGATCTTCATCTCCTCGGAGATCGTGGTTGCCCGGGCGTCGAAGGTGCCTCGGAACAGGCCGGGGAAGCACAGGACGTTGTTCAGCTGGTTGGGGAAGTCCGAGCGCCCGGTGGCGATGATGCGCGCCTTGCCCTGGATCAGGTTCGGCATGATCTCCGGCTCCGGGTTGGCCAGCGCGAACACCATCGCGTTCGGTGCCATGGTCTCGACCTGCTCGGGTGTGATCAGACGTGGTCGCGAGAGGCCCATGAACAGGTCGGCGCCCACCATCGCCTCCGCGATCGAGCCCTGGAACCCCTCGAGGTTGGTGCGCTCCGCGAACCAATCGAGCTCGGGGCTCATCCCCTCGGGGCGTCCGGCGTAGATCGCGCCGAAGCGGTCGAAGCCGATGATGTGCTTGATGCCGAAATTCAGCATGATGCGCGCGCAGGCGAGGCCGGCCGCGCCGACGCCGACGAGGACGACCTTGAGATCCTCCGGTCGCTTCTCGACGATCTTCAGCCCGTTGATCAACGCCGCAAGGACGACCACCGCGGTGCCGTGCTGGTCGTCGTGGAACACCGGGATGTCGAGGAGTGCCTTCAGTCGGTTCTCGATCTCGAAGCATCGAGGCGCCGAGATGTCCTCGAGCAGGATGCCGCCGAACCCCGGCGCGATGCCCTTCACGATCTCGACGATCTCGTCGGGGTCCTTCGTGTTGAGGTAGATCGGCCACGCGTCGATGTTCCCGAACGCGCGGAAGAGCATCGACTTGCCCTCCATCACGGGCATGGCCGCCTCTGGACCCACATCGCCGAGCCCGAGGACCGCCGTGCCGTCCGTGACGATGGCGACGCTGTTCGGCTTCACGGTGAGCGCCCACACCGCGTCGGGCTCGTTGTGGATGTACTCGGCCACGCGTTCCGCGCCGGGCCAGTTCACGTACGACAGCTCGATGTTGTTGCGGATGTGCACGCGGTTCTCGACGGTGATCTTCCCGCCGTGATGCAGCTCGAACGTCCGGTCGGAGGCGTATAGCACCTCGAGGTCGGGTACCGCGTCGAGCTTCGCGACGATCGCGCGCGCGTTGGCTTCGTCGATGCAGAACATGCGCACGTCGCGCACGATGTAGTCCGTGCGCGCCTCGACGATGTCGATCGAGGAGATGTCCGCGCCCATCCCGCCGATGGTCGTCGTGACCCGCCCGAGGTTGCCCGGCCGGTTCTGGATGCGCAGCCGCACCAGGATCTGGTAGCCGGAGACGGGGCTCTGGTACTCATCGAGCGGGTTGCGGGCGTTCGTCATCTGGCTCCGTGGCTCCCAGTGGGGACGGGCATCCCGACACTCACCATATGCAATCACGCGTTTGCGATCACGTATTTCGCGGCTGCATCGTGGCCCGCGCGGAGCAGTGAACCCTCAGTGCAACGAGATACGTCGAGTTCAACCGAGGGGCGGCCCATCCGCCTGCCCCCTTCTCCGCGCGGGAAGGGATGAAGTTCAAAGGGCTTCTCCCTTTGAGGAACGCGGCTCTGGATGCCCGGCAATCACGATCCCGCGCGGCGGCCCGAATCCCTCGAGTGGACATCGCGCAGCACATCGAGTTCCGCCGGAGTGTGAGGGGCGCAGCCCCTCATGGTCGGTTCTCCTCTCTGAACCCCTCCCGCGCCGGGAGAGGCAAGGGTGGGCCGCCCCTCACTGCCACCTCGACGAGACTCGACACGTCGAGGCGCGTTTCATCCGCGCCGGCCCCCGACGCCTCGATGCGGCGAGGGCAGACCCCCATTCGCTCGTGTCGAATTGACGTGTTACGGTCGATGCACGGCCCGAGGATCGCGCAACCGAATCGCGCGAGATGTCACCTCGACCGGCTAACGCACACCGCCTGCGAGCCCGGAGCCCGGCGGCGCCAGCACACTGATGCTGGTGATTCCACACGACGTGGACGGCACTGAGCAGCGCTTCTCGTGGTCATCGAGTCCCCGTATGGGACACACGGCCAACTCGCGCCCCCCGTTCCACCTTCCTCCGCGGCAACATGCACGGCCCCCGATGGCGCTCAGCCACCACGGCCCCACCCGAACTCGGAGAACTCCCGCTTGTCTTTTTTCTCGCGTAACCGCACCCCTGACACTGCTATCGCAGAGTCCACTGCCGTAGCAGAGACCGAGGTGCACCCCGCCCGTCCGGCACTCGTCGTCGACGAGAGCGCTGCCGCCGACCCCATCGTCACGTTCGAGGAGCTGGGCGTAGCCCGCGACCTCGTCGCCGCCCTGAACGAGCGTGGCATCACCTCGCCGTTCCCGGTGCAGGTGCTCACCATCCCGGACGCCCTCGCCGGCCGCGATGTCTGTGGCAAGGCCAAGACCGGCTCGGGCAAGACGCTCGCCTTCGGCCTGCCGCTGCTCATGGGCACGACGACCGCGAAGAAGCGCCGCCCCGTCTCGATCGTCCTCGTGCCCACGCGCGAGCTGGCGAACCAGGTCGCCGATGAGCTGGCCCCGCTCGCCGAGGCACGCGGCCTGTGGATCACCGCGATCTACGGCGGCGTCTCGATGTCGCGCCAGATCAACGCACTGCGCTCGGGCGTGGACCTCATCGTCGCGACGCCCGGCCGACTGAACGACCTGCTCGAACGCGGCGAGATGTCGGTCGCCGACGTCCGCTTCGTCGTCCTCGACGAGGCCGACCAGATGGCAGACATGGGCTTCCTGCCGCAGGTCGAGCGCATCCTGAAGCAGATCGATGGCAACCCGCAGACGCTGCTCTTCTCCGCGACGCTGGACGGCGCGGTCGGCGAGCTCGTCCGCAAGTACCAGCACAACCCTGTGACGCACGAGGTGGAGTCGGACACGCAGTCCGTGGACAGCCTCGCGCAGCGCTTCATCGGCGTGAGCACGGATGACCGGCTCGAGGTTGCCGCGAAGATCTGCGCGGGCGCTACGCGCGCCCTCGTGTTCGTGCGCACCACCCACGGCGCTGACCGCATCGCGCGGCAGCTCGCCGCCACCGGCCTGCGCACGCAGGCGATCCACGGCCGCCTCTCGCAGTCGAAGCGCGAGCGCGCGCTCGCCGCGTTCAGCGATGGCGAGTCGCCCGTGCTCGTGGCCACGAACGTCGCCGCGCGCGGCCTGCACGTCGATGGCATCGACGTCGTGATCCACTTCGACCCGCCCGAGGACCACAAGGTCTACCTGCACCGCTCCGGCCGCACCGCGCGCGCTGGTGAGGATGGCATGGTTGTGACGCTGGTGCTGCCGGAACAGATGCGCGACATCGCCCAGATCCAGAAGGACGCTGGCCTCGACCTCGCGATCGTGTCGATGCGGTCGGACGACAAGCGGCTGCTCGACCTCGCGGCGTGGGAAGCGCCCGCAGGCCTCGTCTGGCCGACCGGTGGCGGATCGTCGCAGGGTGGCAACAACAACCGCCGTCCGGCGCCGCGTGGCGCCTCGGGCCGTCCCGCGGGGCGTGGTGCCACGCGCGCCGTGAGCCACGGCGACCACGAGGGCTCCCGCCGCGACCGCGAGCCCGCCGTCGCGTTCTCGCGCCGTCGCCGCCCGTAGCCAGCACAGTCCTCGACCGGTCGAGGTGAACGACAACGCCGTCCGCGAGGGCGGCGTTGTTGCATGTCCAGGACGTCAGAACCTCGGTCCACGGAGTGGGAGAGGGCAGGGTGAGGGGCTGCCTCCGGCTAGCGGATCGCGCCGAGGATTGAGACGGCCGCGGTGAAGAGCAGGAGCGCCATCGATAGGATGCGGAACCAGAAGTCGGACAGCCTCGGGCGGATGTAGCGGCCACCGTAGAGCGCGATCACGACTGCGGGCAGGCCCGCGAGTGAGTGCAGCATCAGGTCACCGGTGAACACCGGGCGCTGGGCGATCACGCCGCTCGCTGCCGCCAGGAGCGTCCCGGTCACGCCGGTCAGCGCGAAGTAGGCGAGGAGGTAGCGGCGGATCTCGCCCTGCGCGGCGCCTCGCCAGTGTTCGTAGATCACCACCGGGGGCCCGCCCATGCCGGTGGCGCCGCGCATAATCCCCGAGATGACACCGACCCCAAGGATCGTGCTCGTGTGCTTTCGGCGTTCCTCGGCGGGGTGCGGGCTGAGCATCGTGCCGATGACCGAGGCGAGCACCGCGCCCCCGATCGCCATCCGCAGCAGGCGCTCGTCCGCGACCGCGAGGAAGTACGTGCCGATCGGCGTCACCACCGTGGCGGCGATGAACATCGGCAGCACGCTGCGGATCGGGGCGCGCGGCTTGTCGGCGAAGTAGAGCACCAGCGACAGCGTCATGCTGAGGAGCAACGACAGCGCGATCGCGTCCCTTGCACCCAGCGCCAGCGCGAGCAGCGGGGTGAACAGCACCGCGAAGCCGAAGCCCACCGCGGCCTGCGCGATCGCGGCGAACGCCGATACGAGGAACACGATCACATACTCCACGGGGTGCCTCTCCGTTGTCGGGTGGGCGGACGCGCTGCCGGGGATCGGTGCGCTAGTCCTCGGGGGGTGTCCAGCTGCGGCGGATCAGCGCCAGGTATCCGGTGAACGCGATGCCGAGCAGGCAGCACGCGGCGATCGCCATGAACGCCAGCGTGAACGACCCCGTTGTGTCCTTGATCCACCCCATCCCGAGCGTCGAGGCAAACCCGCCGATGTTCGCGAAGAAGTTGGAGAAGCCGCTGGAGATCCCCGCGCGACGCGGGCCGAGGAACTCGATCGGCACGGCGAACAGTGGCCCGAAGTAGAACTGGATGAAGGTGCTGTTCACGCACACGATCGCGACCAGCAGCACGGTGTTCTGCACGAGCACCATCGCGACGCTTGTCATCGCGAGCATCCCGAGCGAGAAGGCGATTACGCCGAGCGGGTTGCGCAGCCGGTCCGAGACGTACCCGCCGAAGAAGTTGGACGGCACGGTGAACGCGGCGCCCAGCGCGACCAGGGATCCCGCCCCCGCGATCGTGAACCCGTGCTCCGCGACCAGGAACGAGGGCATCCAGAACCCGATGCCGAGCGCCACGAAGAAGCGCACGAACTGGATGCCGCCGATCACCCACATCACCTGGAACTGGAACAGTCCCATTGCCTCGCGGAGGCTGGCCGGGCGCGTGGCGCCTCGAGGGCGGTCGGTCGTGAAGCGGTAGTAGGCGAGGGCGGCGAGGATGCCCATCGCCGCGAAGATCATGAACGACATCCGCCAGCCGACGAGCTGCTCGAGGCGCGGCCCGAAGATGTTGAGCAGGAAGCTGGAGGAGAATCCGCCCGCGACGAACAACCCCATCGCGGTCGCTCGACGGTTCGGCGGGAACCACGAGGTGATCAGCACCAGCCCGGGCGCGAACAACAGGGAGCGGAAGAAGCCGGACGCGCCCTGGTTGATCAGCAGCAGGGTGTAGGAGTGCGTCAGTGCAAACGTGAATGCGAGCGTGTTCGTCCCGATCAGCCCGATGAAGAACAGCCGCCACGGTCCGAACCGGTCGACGAGGTAGCCGGACGGGATCTGCATCACCGCGTAGACGGCAGTAGCCACGAACGAGAACGCGCCCATCTCGGTGAAGGTGAGGCCGAGCTCCGGCCGGATGCGCGGCGCGAAGAGCGACAGCCCGCCCTGGATCAGCCCCTGGAACGACTGCCCGAGGACCAGCAGGGCGACGGTGATGATTGCGGCACGGCGCATCTCGGGGGACAGCGGGAAGCCGGACGAGGGATTCGAGGGTGACGCGGGGGCGGTGGTCATGCGGCTCGGCTCCCCCTCGTACTTGCGTTTGTGATGCGTGGCTCTGCGGCATCATAGGGGCCGCGCCTCCTCGGTCAAACCGATCGCGGGAGGGCCGTTCGACCGCTGCGCGCCATCGCCGTACGGTTCGAGGCGTGAACGCCGCCCCACCTCGATCTCCTCGCGCCCGGATCTTCCGCGGCTGGTGGATCGTCCTCGCGTGCTTCCTCTCGCAGCTCTTCGCCACGAGCGCGGGTGGGTGGGTCTTCGGCATCCTGATCGCGCCGATGGGCGACGAGCTGGGCTGGAGCCGCACGGAGATCGTCTCCGCGATTACCGTGGCAACGCTCCTCGGCGGGTTCCTCGCTGCGGCGCTCGGCCCGACGGTCGATCGCTACGGGCCGCGCGTGCTGATGACGGTCGCGCTGATCGCCGGCGGGACGGCGCTGATCCTCCTCGCGGGCGTCCAGTCGAGGTGGCAGTACTACCTGATCTGGTCGCTCTACGGCGTGGCGTCGCTGGGGTTCAACAACCTCGGCCCGGTCGTGGCACTCGCCAACTGGTTCGTGCGCCGTCGGTCGATGGCGTTCATGTTCTTCACCGCCGGCTCTGCCACGGCTGGCATCGCGCTCGCGCCGCTGATGGGGATCGTCGAGGCGCACTACGGCTGGCGGACGGTGTGGGTGGTGATGGGTGCGATCGTGTGTTCGATCGCGCCGCTGGCGTGGGTCACGATCCGCCGACGTCCTGATGACCTCGGCCTGCTCCCGGACGGCGACCTCGCAACGCTCGAGCCGGACGCCGCGCCCGTGGCGTACGGGCGCGAGTGGACGGTGCGCGAGGCGCTGCACACGCGCGCCTTCTGGCTGACGACGATCGGCTTCACGCTGATCGGCCTCCCGCAGTGGTCGATCTTCGTGCACATGGCGCCGTACATCGTCTCGAAGGGGTTCACGCCGCAGGAGGGCGCGCTGGTCGTCAGCGTCTACGGCATCGGCGTGTTGAGTGGGCGCCCGTTGTACTCCTACGTCATCGAGCACTACGGCATCCACCGCGCGCTGCTTACCTACGGCGCGTTCTATGGCTCCACCATCCTGCTGTTCACACTGCCGCACACGCTGCTGTTGTTCGAGGGAACCGCGGTGATCCTCGGCATCGCGATTGCGGGTGGACAGCAGCTGCAGGCGCAGACCTTCCCCGACTACTACGGGCGCAACGTGGTGGGCACGTTGCAGGGCTACTCCGGCGTCGCGCTCACGATCACGAGGGCGGTCGGGCCGCTGCTGCTGGCGTTCGCCTACGACCGCAGCGGCTCCTACGTGTTCACGTTTGTGCTGTTCGGACTCGCGTGCTTCCTCGGCGTCGCGATCTTCCTGCTCGGGCCGCCTCCCGTGCACCCCGCCGATCGCGGGCGCTGACCGCGCACGGCCGCCCCCGCCGCTATCGTGGGCGCGTGAGCGCGACGAACCAGACCGAGCACGAGCAAGTCGAGGGCGGCCTGCACCGCCGCATCGGCGTGCTCGGTGCATCGGTGTCGGGGATCGCGATCGTGCTCGGCGCTGGCATCTATGTCCTGGTCGGCGAGGCGGCGGGGATCGCGGGCAACGGCGTGTGGCTGTCGTTCCTCGTGGCCGCGTTGCTCGCCGCCGGGACCGGGCTCTCCTACGCGGAGCTGACCTCGATGTTCCCCGAGGCCGGTGCCGCTGCCGCGTACGCGAACGAGGCATTCGGCAGGCGCGCGGCGTTCGTGACCGGCTGGATGGATGTCGCCGTGAACGCGATCGCAGGACCGGCGGTCGCGCTCGGGTTCGGCAGCTACGTCCATCAGCTCACGGGCCTCGACCCGACGCTCGTCGCGATCGGCCTGATCGTCGTCTGCACCGCAATCGTGCTCGCGGGCGTCACCGAGACGATCACGCTCGCGGCCGTGTTCGCGGTGATCGAGGTGTCCGGGCTCGCGTTCGTGATCGTGGTCGGTGCGCCGGACCTCGGCGCGGTCGATCTCCTGAGCATCCACGGCGGGACCGCCGGCCTCCTCGGCGCTGCGGCGCTCGTGTTCTTCGCCTACGAGGGGTTCGAGGAGATCGCGACGCTGTCCGAGGAGGTCAGGGATCCGACGCGCACCATCCCGATCGCGCTCATCGTCTCGGTCGTCGTCACGACCGTGATCTACGCACTGGTGGCTGCGGTCGTCGTCTCCGTGGTGCCGTGGGAGGAGCTCGCCACCTCGCGCGCACCGCTCGCGGTCGTGGTCGAGCGCATCGCCGGTGGCCGGTGGGCAGCCGCGATCTCCTGGATCGCTCTCTTCGCCACGTTCAACACCGTCCTGCTCATCCTCGCGACCGGCCCGCGCGCGATGTACGGCATGGCTCGTCGAGGGTTGATGCCGCCGGTCTTCGGACGCGTCTGGGCCGCGCGGGGGACGCCGTGGGTCGCCATCCTCGCAGGGAGCGGGGTGTCGTTGGCGTTCGCCGTCATCGGCGACATCGGCCTGGTGGCACAGGTCACTAACTTCGCCATCTTCACGCTGTTCGTGGTGGTGAACGCGTCCGTGATGTGGTTGCGCCGCACGCGCCCGGACGCCACGCGGCCGTTCCGGGTACGACCCGCTCTGGGCGGGTTCCCGTTGCCATCGATCGTTGGCCTGGGCGGCGCGCTGCTGCTTTCGGTCTACATGGAGCCGTGGGCGCTGGTGATCGGTGCGGCCGCGCTGGTGCTCGGCTTCGCACTCTCGTTCGTCCTCGTGCAGCACGCGCCGACGGACGCGCCGTCGAGGTAGCCGGCGTCATCAACCGGCCGTTCTGCCGTGTCGGGACGCTGTGCTAACGTACCGATCGTCGATACGCAGCACGTATGCCTCGCCGCCGCGCGCCGCGAGATTTGGGAGTGGGTTGGATGGAGTTCGGGACGTTCTTCCTCGCAGGATCCGCGGCTCGCGAGGAAGCATCTGCTGTATACCAGCGCCTTCACCGGTTCGTGCAGGAGAGCGAAGAGCTCGGCTACGACTCGGTCTGGTTCGCGGAGCACCACTTCTCGAACTACGGCTATATCCCGAACCCGCTGCTCATGATCACGCACATGGCAGGGGAGACCTCGCGCATTCGACTCGGCACGGCCGTGCTCGTCCTGCCGTTCTGGAACCCGCTGCGTGTCGCGGAGGACATCGCGCTCACCGACCAGCTGACGGGTGGTCGCCTCGAGGTCGCCGTCGCTCGTGGCTACCAGCCGTTCGAGTTCCGTCGCTTCGGTCTGGACAAGGACGACGCGCGTGAGCGCACGGACGAGACGCTGCGCATCCTGATGAAGGCGCTCACCGGTCAGCCGTTCGAGTTCGAGGGCAAGTACAACCAGATCCCGGAGGTCACGGTCTTCCCGACCTCAATGCAGCGCCCGCACCCGCCGATCTGGCTCGCGGCGCAGACGCTTGAGTCGTTCGAGCTG
>CANIRU010000078.1 GCA_947470025.1 Chloroflexota bacterium | reverse complement strand
CGCGACCCGGACATCGACGCCATCTGCATCGGCACGTGGCCGTACAAGCACCGCGAGTTCGTCGTCCGCGCCCTCGAGGCCGGCAAGCACGTCCTGACCGAGGCGCGCATGGCGATGAACGCGACCGAGGCCCGCGAGATGCTGGCGGCGTCGAAGGCGCACCCGAAGCTCGTCGCGCAGATCGTGCCCGGCCCCCCGGAGCTGAAGTCGTGGCGCACGGTGAAGCGCATGGTCGCGGACGGCACCCTCGGCGACATCCGCGAGGTGCACGTGACGGTGCTCTCCGGCTCGAACATCGATCCGTCCGCCCCGCTCCACTGGCGCGAGCGTACGGAGTTCTCCGGCGTGAACGTGATGTCCTACGGCATCTACACCGAAGTGATCACGCGATGGCTCGGCCCGACGAAGCGCATCCTCGCCGACGGCGCGACGTTCATGAAGAGCCGCGTCGACACCGAGACCGGCGTGGCGCACGACATCGAGGTCCCCGACAGCCTCGGCGTCTTCGCGACGCTGGAGAGCGGCGCGCGGGTCACGTACCGCTTCAGCACCGTGACCCCGAACCCGGTGCCCGCGACCGGCGGCATCTCGATCTACGGCTCCAACGGCACGCTGCACTGGGAGATCGGCGACAAGATGCAGTTCGCCCCGGCCGGCGGGACGCTCGCGCCCCTCCCACCCGACCCCGGCACCGACATCGACTGGCGCGTCGAGGCGGACTTCGTTGACTCGATCCGCACGGGCGCGCCGGTGACGCTGACCAACTTCGAGGACGGCCTGAACTACATGCGCATCCTCGAGGCGACGCAGAAGTCCCGCATCGAGGGCCGCGCCATCGACCTCAGCGAGGTGTAGTGGCTGAGGACGGGGCGCGCGCCTACCGCCCAAGCCAGTTGGGCGTGCGCTTCTCCGAGAACGCTCGAGGGCCTTCGATGCGGTCGAGGCTCGACTCCTGGCGGTTGAGCCAGGCGTAGTCGCCACGCGCCTGCCCGCGGTGCGCCTCGCGCATCGTGCGGTCGAGGCCGCGCATCGCGCCCTCCTTCGATCCCCGGACGGCGATCGGGGCGCCCATCATGATCTCGCCGGCCCAGCGGCCAGCGGCGGCGAGCAGATCCTCGTGCGGCACGACCTCATTCACGAGGCCGACGCGGTACGCCTCCGCGGCGTCGATCGGCTTGCCGGTGAGGATCATGCCCATCGCTATCTTCTGCGGGACCTGCCGCGGCAGGCGGTGCAACCCGCCCGCGTTCGCGTACAGCCCGACGCGCGGCTCCGGCAGTCCAAACTTCGCGCGATCCGAGGCGACGATGATGTCGCACGCCAGCGCCAGCTCGAAGCCGCCGCCCATCGCCCAGCCGTTCACCGCGGCGATCACGGGCTTGAACAGGTCGTAGCGATCGGTCAGCCCACCGAATCCTCGATCGAACTCCGTCATCGGGCGGTTGGTGCCCGCGTTCGTCGCCTTGAGGTCGTTGCCGGCGCAGAACGCGCGGTCGCCCGAGCCTGTCAAGATCGCCACCCACAGGTCATCGTCGGTGGCGAAGTCGTCGAAGATGCGCGCCAACTCGCCGGACGCGGCCCAGTGGATCGCGTTCATCGATTCGGGGCGGTTCATGGTGATATAGGCAACGTGGTCGCGCTTCTCGTAGAGCGCGAACTCGTAGGTGTCGGGCATGGTGCGGGCCTCCTCGGCTTGCCGCATTCTAGCGGCTGTCTGCCGGGCGACGCCTGCTACGATTTCGCCTGCGCGATATGACGAGGAGCCTCGATGAGCCGTGCAGTGTTGGTGCGCTTCGACCAGGGCGGCGACCCGTGGGCGCCAAGGACGCTGGTGCTGCGTTTCATCGTGAACCTCGCCGGGCTGTTCCTCGCCGATTGGTTCGTGCCCGGCATCCACATCGCGGACTGGCAGTCGCTGCTCGCGGGCACCGCGATCTTCGCGATCGTGAACCTGCTGCTGCGCCCGCTCGCGACCTTCGTGTCCTGCTGCCTGATCGTCGGGACGTTCGGCCTGTTCGTGCTGGTCATCAACGGACTGCTGCTGGAACTGGCCGCGTGGGCATCGAGGCAGCTCGGCCTCGGCTTCAGCATCGACGGCTTCTGGTCGGCGTTCTTCGGCGCGCTGGTGATCTCGATCGTGTCGATGATCGCCACGGTGTTCGTCCGCACGGAGACGCGCCGCTACTAGCCGCGACCTGACTTTGCAGCGTCGACGGCGGCGAGCAGCCGCTGCCAGCGCTCCTTCACCGCGTCGCGCCGCGAGTACTGGGAAGCGATATAGAGCTCCTCAGCGGCATCGGTCGCTGCTGCGATCAGCTCGTCGAGCACCTCATCGGGTACGGTCGCCATCCGTGCTCCTCGCTACTAGCCTCGACGGCGCTAGTGCGCGCCAGCAGAATCTGGGACCGGATTGATGTCGGCGTCCCAGTCGAGCACAGCCACCTCGCCGCCGAGCGCCGCCGGGTCGAGCGCGTCGTCGAGATGCCTCGACCAGATGAGGCGCGGCGCGCCGGTCCGCGGGTAGACGCGCAGCGCCTGCACGTGTGCGGGCGCAACGCCCGCCATCGCCAGCACGCCCGCCCACGTCATCGCGCCCCCGACGGGCACCTCGTACACGCCGGGCCGAGGCAGCGCGCCGGCCAGCGCGAGCAACCGCGTCGGTGGCGGCGGGTCATCGAACACGGTCGTCAGCGCACACAGCGTTTCGACCGAGGCAGCCGGCGGGCCGTCGAGCGCCTCGACGACCTCGACATCGATCGCGTCGCCGCCCAGCGCGGTGCCATCGAGGATCCCGGCGTTGTGGGCGTCCTCGAGCGCGCGGATCAGCGAGGCGGTACCCGGCGCACCGGGCGCGACGCGCAGCCGCACCTCGCGGCTGCCGCCTGCGATGCACGCGAGCAGCACGCCCTCGATCACGCGGTGCGGATCGCCCTCGAGGAGGTGCGTGTCGATCGTGCTCGACGTGACGTCGATGCGGAGGACCGGCGCCATCAGCGCGCGCGCATCGAAGCGGCGGATCAGGTCGGCGAGCGCAACCACCTCGATCATGCGCGACGAAGAGAGCGTGGCGGCCAGCGCGTACGCGGCGTAGCCGCCCTGCGCCAGCACGTCGGCAAGCGTGCCATCGGTGCGACCGAGGCGCGCGGTCAATCCGCCCGCCCCGCTGCCGGCCTGCGGCTCATCGCACTCACCTCGGACGCACACCGCGAGGTCCTCGGTCGTGTTCGCATCGAGGTGCGCGAAGCGATGGCGGTGGCCGGGGCGCAGCACGGTCGCTGCGGGCGCCGCCCAGCACGCACCGTCGCAGGCGGCGTCCATGACCGGTACGTCGAAGCCCAGCACGACGTGCGGCACTCCCGCGCTGCACGAGCCGCGATGCCGCAACACACGCACCTCGACCGGTGCGCCGCAGGCGTCACGCAGTCGGGCGAGCGCAGGCGTCGGGGCGGGGCCGGTCAGTCGAGGACCTCGACGCGGTCGCCGAGGCGGACCTCGCCACCGTTGCGCGGGAACATGTGGACGGCGAACGACGGGCGCTCGTGGCCGAAGACCCTCACCAGCGTGTTCATCACGTCGCGGTCGCGCGCCCCGTCCGCCGGGTTCGCGTGCGTCGCGAGGCAGCGCACGGCGGGACGCAGCACATCGAACGTCACCTCGCCGATGCGCACCGCGTGGCCGGCCCATGCCAGCTCCGCCCACGGCTCGAGGCCCTCCAGCACGATGTTCGAGCGGAAACGCTGCTCATCGAGGTCAGGGTCGTGCAGCGCGTCGGCGAGCGAGGCGAGACTGCCGCGCCCGTGCATCGTCACGTTGCCGGTGAAGTTGTCCTGGTACCTCGAGGTCGCCCCGTCGCCGATCAGCCGCAGTGGCAGCCGTCCCGGCCGCGCGAGGTCGGGCTGCTCCGCCTGCGCGCTCGCCCATGCGCCCATCGCGGCGGCGAGGCGGGCACGGCCTGCCTCGTCCAGCCCGTCCTCGACGATCACGGTGCTGCCTTCGCTGATCGAGACGTGGCGCGCGGCCTCGTCGTACCGCAGCGTCAGTCGCGCGAGGCCGGGCGTGTTCACCAGCGCCAGCATGTTCACCTTCGGCCACCAATCCGCGCCCGCCGCCTGCTGCGGCGCCTCTTCCGGCGCGTCGCCGAGGAGGAACGCCAGCACGCGGTCGCCCTCCACGCGCCCGTCGGCGCGCACGGTCAGCGACTCGCGCGACTCCGGCGTAAACCCCTTCACAGGGTGGCGGTAGAGCGCGGCGACGGTGGGGGCCATGCTCGAGGAAGGTGCGGTAGTCATGGCGGGCAGTGTACGCCGCGTATCCTCGCGCTCGCGTACCCTCGACGCATGAGCAACGAGCACGGCACACCCGAGCGCATGTTCGAGGCGGGCGCGGATCGCGCCGGCTACGTGCGCGAGATGTTCGGCGAGATCTCCGGCCGCTACGACCTGATGAACCGCGTGATGACCGTGGGCCAGGACCTGCGCTGGCGTCGACGTGCCGCGAAGGCCGCCGTGCGCGCGGGCGACACCGTCGCCGACCTCGGCAGCGGCACGGGCGACCTCGCCTTCGCGTGCCTCGAGGCGGGCGCCGCTCGCGTCGTGGGCCTCGATGTCGCACGGCCGATGCTGGCGCGCGCGCGGGCGAAGGGGCAGCGCCTGTCGCCGCACGCGGGCTTCGGGCTCGGCGACGCGACGCAACTGCCGCTGCCGGACGCCTCCGTCGATGTCTGGTGCTCCGCCTTCATGGTGCGCAACGTCCCCGACCTCGACGCCGCGCTGCGCGAGGCGCACCGCGTGCTGCGCCCCGGCGGGCGCCTGGCAGTCCTAGAGATCCCGAAGATGGACGAGGGACTGCTCCGCCCGTTCGCGCGGTTCCACTTCAACTACGTCGTGCCGATGCTTGGCAAGCTGCTGACCGGCCACCGGAGCGCGTACACCTACCTGCCGCTCTCCGTCGATCACTTCCTCACGCCGCGCGAGTTCACCGCCCACCTTGTCGGCCTCGGGTTCGAGGTGACGGAGGTGAAGATGCTGATGTTCGGCACCGTGGCGATGCACGTCGCCCGCAAGCCCCTCGTCGGCGAGCCGCACTCGACGATGCGCTAGCGCCGTTCCGGCGAGCCGGAACGGCTGCGGCCTCGCTGCAGCGAGCCCCGTTCGAGGTGCAAACGAGGGGCGGGCCATCCCCCCTGCCCGTTCCCTGCGCGGGAAGGGGGATCCGTAAGGGCTTCGCCCCTTGAAGAACCCTTCTTACCGATCGGGATGCTCGAAGGGGCGAAGCCCCTTCGCCTTCAACCCCCCCGCGCAGGGAGGGGTAGGGGTGGGCCGCCCCGCGGTTGAACCTCGAACGCCCCAGGCACCCCCGAGGCTCCACCGCGCCGGGCCAAGCGCGCTACGTCAGGCGCACGTCGCCGAGGGGCGCGCGGGGGACGTCGTCGCTCGCGTTGACCATGTGCTTCGCGAGGGGGCCGAGGGCGACGAAGACCTCCGCGATCTCCTGGTCGCCGACGCCAGCGGCGCGGAAGGCGTCGCCCATGTGCTTCAGCCACAGCCCCGCCGCGCGCTGGTCGATGTGAAACGGGAAGTGGCGCATCCGCAGACGCGGATGCCCGAACTGCGCGCTGTAGCGCGGCTCGCCGCCCATCCACTGTTCGAGGAACATCGCCTGCTTCTCGCGGCCGGCGCGCATGTCCTCGGGGAACATCGGGCGGAGTTCCGGGTCGGCCTCCACCCGCTGGTAGAACTCCTCGACGACGCGCTCGATGACCTCGCGGCCACCGACACGTTCGAGGAGCCCCGGCCCGCGCTGCGCGACGGTGCGCCCTGCGATCGGCGGAGGGGCGTCCGCAGGCGCCGCGGACAGGAGGTCGATGCGTTCGTCCGGCGTGTCGTTCACGATCTCAGTGTATCCAGCAGGCGCAGAGGCGAAATGCCTGCCGGGACACCCACTGCGTCCGTGCTTCCGCGAGCGGCTATATTCGGGCCATGACAGCGAACACCCCCGCCGCCTCCCCTTCCGCCCGTCTCCTCGTCCAGTGCGCCGACCGGCCCGGCATCGTCGCCGCGGTCTCGCAGTTCCTGTTCCGGCACGGCGCGAACATCATGCAGGCCGACCAGTACTCCACCGCCGATGGCGATGGCCGCTTCTTCCTCCGCGTCGAGTTCCAGACGGACGGCCTCGACTGCACCGTCGAGGCGCTGCGCGAGACCTTCAGCCGCGACATCGCGCCGGAGTTCGGCATGGACTGGCGGCTGGGCGCGGTGGGGCGCCCGCGTGTCGCGATCCTCGCGTCGAGGACCGACCACTGCCTCCTCGAGCTGCTGTGGCGCTGGCGCGGCGGCGAACTGCCGATCGACATCCCGATGGTGATCTCGAACCACGAGGCGCTGCGCAAGGACGTCGAGGTCTTCGGCATCCCGTTCGAGGTGTTCCCGGTGACCTCGGGCACCCGCCCGCAGCAGGAGGCCGCGATCCGCGCCCGGCTGCGGGAGGAGCGCATCCAGCTCGTCGTGATGGCGCGCTACATGCAGATCCTGAGTGGCGAGTTCATCGCCGAGTACCCCGCGCGGATCATCAACATCCACCACTCGTTCCTCCCGGCGTTCGCCGGCGCGGACCCCTACGGGCGCGCGTTCGAGCGGGGCGTGAAGATCATCGGCGCGACGGCGCACTACGCGACCGAGGACCTCGACGAGGGCCCGATCATCGAGCAGGACGTGGTGCGCGTCAGCCACGGCGACACGCGCGAGAGCCTGATGCGCCTGGGCCGCGAGGTAGAGCGCTCCGTCCTGGCTCGTGCGGTGCAGTGGCACATCGAGGACCGCGTGTTCGTGCGCGGCAACCGCACGGTGGTGTTCAACCGCTAGCACTCGGAGCCCGAAGGTCTGGATCGGGCGGGCGCGGGTATCCCGCGCATTAGCCCGAGGGAACAGCATGCTCAGCCGTCCGTTCGTCGTCCTGTGGATCTCCATGCTGGTGGCCATGGCGGGCATCTCCATGGTGTCGCCGCTGCTGCCCGTCCACGTGCAGGACGACCTCGGCGGGCCGCCGCTTGCCGTCGCGCTGTCGTTCTCCGGGCTGTCGATTGCCCAGATCATCGGCGCGCCATTCGTCGGGCGGTTCGGTGACCTGTTCGGGCCGAAGCGCTTCATCGTGATCGGCTTCCTCATCTACTCAGTCGGGGCGATGGGGTATCTGTTCGCGCCGACGTGGGAGCTGGTGATCTGCTTCCGCGTGCTGTCCGGCGTTGGCGCCGCCGCGGTGTTCCCGATGTCGCTCGCCTACATCGGACGCATGTCCCCGCCGGGCGGCGAGGGGCGCTACATGGGCTGGTTCGCCGTGGCGCAGACGGGCGGGTTCGGTATCGGGCCGCTGTTCGGGGGCGGCCTTCGTGACGCCTTCGGCTCTGACGCGGCGTTCGCGACGATGGCGCTGCTGCTCGGCGGCGCGGCGCTGCTCACGCTCGTCGGCCTCCCGTCCGAGCGCAGCCTCCGCCCCGTGCAAGATGCCTCGGCCCTCGACACAGCCGAGGACGCCACGCCCATCATGCCGCGCGGTGAGGTAGCCGTCCCGTACCGCGTGCTGCTGCGTGACCCCGCCGTCCTCGGCGCCACGTTGCTCGTGTTGCTACTCGGGGCGTCGTGGGGCTCCGCGGCGGCGTGGCTCGCGGTGTTCGTGATCGACCCGCAAGGACTCGGGACGAACAGCGCCTTGTTCGCGGGTGTGCTCCTCTCGAGCCGCCAGCTATTGAGCGCGACGCTGCAGCCGTTCACCGGCGCGCTCGCCGACCGGACGAACCGCGTGGCCCTCGTGGCAGTCGGCCTCGTCATCTCGGGCGCGGCGCAGTTCGCGATCCCGCTGGTGCCGAGGTCGCTCGTCGATACCTCGATCCTCGGTCCGGCGATGACGATGGCGCCGTGGGTGCTGGCGGCGATGCTGGTCGCGGGCCTCGCGGAGTCGCTGGCGACCCCGGCGCAGCAAGCGATCTTCGTGCAGATCGGACGGCGAGGCGGCATGGGGTCGCTGATGGGCCTGAACGCCATGGGCAATGCCACGGGATTCCTGGGCGGGTCGCTGATCGGGGCGTTCGTGAAGGACGCGCTGGGGATCGACGCGGTGTTCTCGATGGCGGGCATCGTGACCATCGGCGGGGCAGGGATCTTCGTGGTGCTGATGGGCAGGGCTGCCGCGGCGAGCGCCGATTCCACGCCCCCTCGCACGGATCGCGCGGAATTGCTAAGATAGCGGCAATGACTCCCACGGCCGCGACCTTCGTGCGCGGACACTTCGACCTCACACGTACTGGACACAACATGCACTGCAACCACACCGGTGATGCCCGGTGACGCCCCTTGGCGGCTTCCTCAAGAAGATCCTCGGCGGAACCAGCACCCCTGCCCCCACCCCGGTCGCCGCTCCCGCAGGCGGCTCCCGCCTCCGGCCCACGGCTCCCGACGATGACCGAGGCGCGCCCGACGACGAGCGCTCGGGCCGTCGACGAGGCAGCCGCGGTGGACGCGGACGCGGCGGCAGCGACTCTGAGGCCCCTCAAGCGCAGACGCAGGCCTCACCCCCGGCCGAGTCGCCCTCGACCTCCTCGACACGAGGCGGACGAGGCAGAGGACGCGGCACGAGCGCGAACAGCGCCCCCGCCGCCAGCACCGAGGCCCGTTCCTACACGTGGAGCGCGCGCCCAAACGGCGACAGCAACGAGACCGAGGAGCAGGCGCGCCAGCGCCGCGAGCAGGCCAGCCGCCAACGCCGGGGACGCACCCCCTCCTTCCGCCCCTACCGCGAGAACCTCGACGCCCCGCTTCCGGAGGACATCGCCTTCCGCTCCGCCGCCGAGGGCGGCGATCGCAGCATTCTCCCCGCCCGACGCCGACGCGGCACCGGCCTCCGCGATACCGAGCGCGTGCTGGTCGCGGGTGCGCGCAGCCTCAGCGGCTGGTCCCGCCCGATTGGCGGCTCCGACGACCTGACCGTCGCCTCGCTCCAGACCGACACGCCCGAGGGCACGACCGCGGCGCCCGCACGTCGCTCCCGCCCCGCGCGCGTCTCCGACCCGGCGATCGTCCTCGATGGTGACGACGACACGCTCGAAGCGACGGCTGAGGACGGCGAGACCGACGAGACCGAGACGACCGAGGACGGCGCACCGCGCCGCCGCCGCCGCGGACGCCGCGGGGGCCGTGGCCGCCGCCGTCCCGGGACGCCGCTCGAGGGTGAACTGGACGAGAACGGTGAGCCGCGCGCCGACCTGGTCGACGCGCGCACCGAGGACGACCTTCCCGACGAGGAGTTCGCCGAAGACGAGCTCGCCGAAGACCTGGCGGACGAACTCGGCGACGAGGGCGCAGAGGAGCCCCTCGAGGAGACCGTGGACGACGGTGTCGCGATCCCTCGTGCGGTTGCGATCGCCGCGGTGCTGTCGGGCGAGGCCGACGACGAGGCCGGCGCGCAGGAAGACGCGGACGACCTCGACAACGAGGAGGACGACGAGGAGGAATCCTCGTACGCCGCGTACGACCTGAGCGACGCCGATGAGTTCGAGGAGCCCGAGGCCGACCTCGATGCGTCCGAGGATCACGACGACGCGCCCGAGGCGGACGACGAGCGCGAGGCCGCACCGAGCGGGCCGGTGCGCCGCGAGGCACGCAAGCCGCGCGCCCAGGCGACCGTCGAACCGGCGGACCTGCCGCAGGCGTTCGCCGACCTCGGCGTCGGTGAGATCACGTTGCAGACGCTGGCGCGCTGGCGCTTCGACAAGCCGACGCCGATCCAGGAGCGCGCCATCCCCGCGCTCATCGGCGGGCGTGACGTAGTCGGAGTCGCGCAGACCGGCAGCGGCAAGACCGTCGCTTTCGGCATCCCGATGGTCGAGTGCCTCGACCCGGAGCTCGCGGAGGTGCAGGGCCTCGTCCTCGTGCCCACGCGGGAGCTGGCGTCCCAGGTGCTGGATGTGCTCAAGGACCTCGCCGCGGGCTTCGGCCTCGAGGCGGTCGGCATCCTCGGCGGGCACTCGCTCGCCGGCGACTTCAAGGCGCTCGAGCGTCGCCCCGCGATCGTCGTGGGCACCCCGGGGCGCGTCATCGACCACCTGCAGCGTGGCACGCTCTCGCTGCGCTACGTGCGGTACGCCGTCCTCGACGAGGCCGACCAGATGCTGGACATCGGCTTCCTGCCGGACATCCGCCGCATCCTGAGCCGCACGCCGAAGCGCCGCCAGACCGCGCTGTTCTCGGCAACGATGCCGAGCACGATCCGCCGCCT
>CANIRU010000077.1 GCA_947470025.1 Chloroflexota bacterium | reverse complement strand
GTCAGCCGAAGTGCAGCGCACCTCGATCCCGGGGGAGCGCGAGGGCCCTCGGAGCCGCTCGCCCGCGCCGAGGGCGCACGTATACTGGGGGCACTCCCCCTCGCCGCACCGTCCTCGAAGGAGCCTTCATGCGCGCTGCTGTCGTCGTGTTTCCCGGGACGTGGAGCGATGGCGACTGCATCTGGGCGCTACAGCAGGTCGGCATCGAGTCCCGCCGCGTCTGGCACCGCGAGACGCACATCGAGCCGGACGAGCTGGTCGTGCTGCCCGGCGGGTTCTCGTACGGCGACTACCTGCGCACGGGTGCCATCGCGCGGTTCTCGCCGATCATGCAGGCGGTGCGCGCGCACGCCGAGGCGGGCGGCCTCGTCATCGGCATCTGCAACGGCTTCCAGATCCTGTGCGAGGCCGGCCTGTTGCCCGGCGTGCTGATGCGCAACGAATCGCTCCAGTTCCGCTGCGTTGACGCGTACTGCGTCCCCGTGAACCGCACCTCGCCGTTCACACACAGCCTCGACGCGTCGCGCGGCTACCTGATGCCCGTCTCGCACGGCGAAGGACGCTACTTCGCCGACGGCACTACGCTCGCGATGCTCGAGGACACGGACCGCGTCGCGTTCCGCTACGGCAACCTCGACGGCAGCGTCACGCCCGAGGCGAACCCGAACGGATCGCTGAACAACATCGCGGGCATCCTCAATGAGCGAGGCAACGTCCTCGGCATGATGCCGCACCCGGAGCGCGCGTGTGAGCCGATCCTCGGCAACACGGACGGCAACGCGATCTGGCTGTCCGTCCTCGACAGCCTCGGCGTACGCGCGTAGGTCGCGCTGCGGCACGCGCCGGGCATCCGGACGTGCCATACTCCGCTCGCGTGCGCCCTCGTTGCGCATTTCGCAAGACTTCGAGGGCAGCGCGCAGATCCGGAGCGCGCCATGACCACCGATGCCCCCGCCGTCACCCCGCCCCCCGCGGGTGACTACCCCGTCCGTCTCTCCATCGACTACGCCGAGGGCCCACGCAACCGGCTCACCACCCTCGTTCGGCCCTTGCTCGCGATCCCGATCCTGATCGTGATCATGCTTGTCTCCGGCGGAAGCGGTGCGCGCGAGGTCGGCCGAGGTGGCGGGTTCGCTAATGGCCGTCCGGGATCGGGCATCCTGATGCCGTTCGCAGGGATGCCGGGCTATGGCACGCCGATGACGCCCGAGACGATGCGCGCGTTCCAGGGCCAGATGCCCGGCGGAATGCCCGCTGTGATGCCTGCCGGGATGCCCGCGGGGATGCCCGGCGCGAGCGTCATGCCCGGAGCGGGCGCGGTCGGCACGGATGGACAGATGCGCTGGGATGGCAGGCGCGGCGGCGGCGCCGGCGGCTTCGCGACGGCGGGCGGCATGCTCTTCCTGCCGACCCTGCTGATGCTGGTGTTCCGCCGCAAGTACCCGCGCTGGTGGTTCGACTGGAACCTCGAGCTCTCCCGCTTCGGGACGCGCGTCAGCAGTTACCTGATGCTGCAGCGCGACGAGTACCCCTCGACCGACGAGGCGCAGGCCGTGCACCTCGACATCGACTACCCGGATGCGACGCAGCTCAACCGCTGGCTGCCGCTGGTGAAGTGGCTCCTCGCGATCCCGCACTACCTCGTGCTGCTGGTGCTCGCGATCGGCCTGCTGCTTGCCTGGATCGTCAGCTGGTTCGCGATCTTGATCACCGGCCGCCAGCCTCGAGGGCTGTTCGACTACATCGTGGGCGTGCAGCGATGGGGCGCACGCGTCGCCGGGTATGCGTTCATGCTCGTCACGGACCGCTATCCGCCGTTCTCGCTCAAGTAGCGCACGAGGCCCGCACGAGTGTGATACAAGGGCGCCGCAGGGCGCCCTTGTTGGGCGCGGGGATCGGAAGGATCGTCCAATGAGCGTTACATCGGGGGGGGCGTCCTGACCGTCCGTGTGGTTTCTGCGGCGCCATCGTGCTTGCAGGATTCAGTACGTGTCGTTCCTGCGGTGCGCAGGAAGAGGATTCAAGCTTGGGGCGGAGGGTTGCACACTCCGTCCCGTTCTGGTTCGCCGGGATTGCCTTCCTGATTTACGGCGTGGGGAACTCCAGCCCAATCATTATCCCGCTGGGAGCAGCCGCTACCTTCTATGCCCTCATCAAGTCCCTGAGACGCGGCGAGCCGATCTACCGGTGGGTGCGTCGCAGGGACTGACGTAGCCGCGCCCACACCGCGCGCCTTTGGTACGCTGGGCTCCTCCCCGCTGATCGAGGACAGGACGCCCGCCGATGGCTGTCGACGAACGCGCGCTGGAAGCGGTCGCGATGTCGCACGCGGAGTACGCGCGCCTCGTGGAGATGCTCGACCGCGAGCCCACCGAGGTGGAGCTCGGCATGGCGGGCGCGCTCTGGTCTGAGCACTGTGGCTACAAGCACTCCCGCCCGCTGTTTAAGCACTTCCCGACCACCGGCGAGTACGTCCTCACCAAGACGGGCGAGGAGAACGCCGGGGCGATCGACCTCGGTGACGGCTGGGTCGCCGTTTTCAAGATGGAGTCCCACAACCACCCGAGCGCCCTCGAACCGTACGAGGGCGCCGCGACGGGCGTCGGCGGGATCCTGCGCGACATCTTCGCGATGGGCATGCGCCCCGTCGCGCTCCTCGACTCGCTGCGCTTCGGGCCACTCTCCGACCGCAACAACCGCCGGCTGTTCGGCGGCGTCGTCGCGGGCATCGGCGGCTACGGGAACTGCGTCGGCGTCCCCACCGTGGGCGGCGAGGTGCAGATGGACCCGTGCTACAGCGGCAACCCGCTGGTGAACGCGATGGCCGTCGGCGTCGGCCGGCGCGAGCACATGCTCTCCGCCAGCGCCTCCGGGCCGGGCAACCCGCTCGTCCTCGTGGGCGCGGACACGGGGCGCGACGGCATCCACGGCGCGACCTTCGCCTCTGTCGAGCTGGCTGAGGGCTCGGACGACCGTCGTCCCGCCGTGCAGGTCGGCAACCCCTTCATGGAGAAGCTGCTGATGGAGGCGTGCGTCGAGCTCGCCGAGCAGCACCGCGACTGGATCGAGGGCCTGCAAGACCTCGGCGCCGCCGGGCTCACCTCGAGCGCCGTCGAGGCCGCCGACCGGGCCGGGACCGGCATCGAGATCGACGTCGCGCTGGTGCCGCGCCGCGCCCAGGGCATGACGGCGTACGAGGTCATGCTGTCGGAGTCCCAGGAGCGCATGCTCGTCATCCCGAAGGCCGAGCACCTCGAGGACGTCCTCGCGCTGTTCCGGCGCTGGGAGCTGCACGCGGACGTCATCGGCCACGTCACCGACGACGGCATGGCGACGATCCGCGACGGCGCGACCGTCCACGCGCGCATCCCGATCGGCGTGCTCACCGACCCGCCGCAGTACCCGCCCGAGGGCGTGCGCCCCGCGAGCCTCGACGCGCTGCAGGCGATCGACCCGGGCGCGGGGGCGGACGTGCCCGACGCGAGCGCGACGCTGCTGCGCCTGCTGGGCTCCGAGAACATCGCGAGCCGGCGCTGGATCTTCCGCCAGTACGACCACATGGTGCAGAACAACACGGTAGTGAAGCCTGGTGGCGACGCCGCGGTGCTCCGCCTCAAGGGCAGCCCGCGAGGCTTCGCCGTCTCGACCGACTGCAACGGGCGGATGGTCGCCCTCGACCCGCGCGTGGGCGCGATGCTCGCGGTCGCCGAGGCCGCCCGCAACGTCGTCGCGACGGGCGCGAAGCCCGCCGCGCTCACCGACTGCCTGAACTTCGGCAGCCCGGAGAAGCCGGAGATCGCCTACCAGCTCGAGGAGGCGATCATCGGCCTGTCCGAGGCCGCGCGCGTCCTCGGCACGCCCGTCATCTCAGGCAACGCCTCGCTCTACAACGAGACTCCCACCGGCGCGATCTTCCCGACGCCCAGCATCGGCATGGTCGGGGTGCTGCAGGACGTGACGAAGGCGCTCACCGCCGCGCTGCCCGAGGGCGACACGCTCGTGCTCCTCGGCGGGCCGGTCGAGCAGCCCGCGTCGACGCTCGCCGGGTCCGAGTACCAGCACGTCGTCACGGACACGCTCGGCGGCCAGCCCGCGATCGACCTCGGCCTCGAGGCGCGCGTGCAGCGGCTGGTCCTCGAAGCGCACGACCAGGGGCTGCTCACCGCCGCGCACGACTGCGGAGACGGCGGCCTCGCCGTCGCGGTCGCGGAGATGTGCATCTTCGGCGGCACCGGCCTCGACGCTTCCGGCGTACACATCGAGGGCCGCCGGGACGGCGCGCTCTTCGGCGAAGCGCCGTCGCGCTTCCTCGTCGCCGTCGCGGACGACGACGCGGCAGCGCGGCTCGTCGCGCTCGCGCTGTCGGACGGCATCGACGCGACCGTGCTCGGCATCGCCGGCGGCGACCGCGTGCGCCTCGGCGCGCCGAACGCCGGCATCGATGTCGCCCTCGAGGAAGCGCGTGCCGTCTACGACGGCGGTCTCGAGATCGCGCTGCGCGGCTGATGGTGGGGGGCTGATGCTGACGCCGCCCATCCTGCTGCGCCTCGTCATTGTGGGCACCGCGATTCTCGTCGCTGCATGCGGACCGGCGCCCGTCGCGAAGACCGGTGGCGACGAGGCCGGTGCGAACCTCGACGGACGGGGGCTCTACGCCGCGAACTGCGCGCGCTGTCACGGCGGCGACCTGAAGGGCACGACGCTGGGCCCGCCGTTCCTCGATGCCGTGTATGCGCGCGGCCATCACGCCGACGCCGCGTTCGCCATCGCCGTGAAGAACGGCGTCCGGCCGCACCACTGGAACTTCGGCCCGATGCCGCCCGTTCCCGGCCTCACCGACCAGCAGATCGCGCTCATCGTCGCCTTCGTGCGCGCCGAGCAGGAAGCCGTCGGGGTCCGCTAGTGCCGGATCCTCTGATGGATGGGGTCGCCCGCTCCCCCGAGGTCGACGTGTACCTCGCCGCCGTGCCGGAGCCACAGCGCGCCGCGCTCCACGCGCTCCGCGACTCGCTCCAGGCCCTCCAGCCCGAGGCGACCGAGTTGATGAGCGCCGGCATCCCGACGCTGATTCACTACGGCCCGCTGGTCGGCTTCGGGACGAACGGGACACGGTGCAGCCTGTTCGTGATGCAGGCGAAGCTGCTCGCCTCGATGCGCTCCGCGATCACGCCGCCGCACACCGTCTCCGGCGCCACGATCCACTTCCCGCCGGACGCGCCCCTACCGCCCGCGCTCCTCGAGCGGATCGTCCGCGACCGCTCGCGCGAGAACGAGGCGGCGCATATCCGCGCGGCGCAGCGCCAGGCACCGAAGCGCAGGTAGCCGGCCCGACGCAGTCCAGTGAGGGTGATCGGCGTGATCCTAGCCAATAATACGAACAAACGTTTGACAAGGGAGAACGATTGTTCGTATCCTCCTCGATAGAGCGAGTCGCCTCGGCGGGCGGCAGCGCAAGACGATGGATTGCGGCAAGGGATGCTGGGCGCGTAACCTGTCACCTGCGGCGAATGCGACTGTGATATACACAGCCGCAGCCCCCGTGACGGTCTGTGGTTGGGACAAACTCCGACAAGTTGGCCCCCGATCGCAGAGTCTGTTCAGCCTTTTCTTGATAACTGGCAATTCGTCGCGAGCGCTGCCCCTAATGTTGGCGGCAGTTCCGGCTCCGACACGCCGAGAGGGTCATCTGACGTGAAGGTCGTGTTCCTGGAGACCGTTGAGGGTTCGGCTTCTATGGGCGAGGTGAAAACCGTCGCTCCTGGATACGCCAGAAATTACCTGTTGCCGCGCGGCCTAGCCGCACCGGCGACACCGGATGTTCTCGCCCGCGCCGAAAGGCTGCGGGAGATCGAGGAGAACCGGCAGCGGCTCGAGGATGAGCGGGCACTTGGGCTTGTCGGCAAGCTCGAGGGCCACCCGCTCGTCATGGCTGTACGCGTTGGAGAGCAGGGACGTCTGTACGGTTCTGTCACGAATGTTGACATCGCCCAGAAGGCTGGGGAGATTCTGGGCGAAGAACTGGATAGGCGTCGTGTACTGCTGCCCGAGGCGATCCGACATACCGGGGTGTACTCCGTGGTTCTGCGGCTGTCGCGTAGCGTTCAGCCCGCAGTCCAGGTAGTGGTAGTAGACGCCGACGCACCGGAAGGTGCGGAGGCGGCAGCCGAAGCGCTGCTCACGGCTCTCCGCGAGGAGGCCGAGGCAGCTCTCGCCGCTATCCAGGCGCGCACTATAGGTAGCTCATCCCCGGCTGCATCTTCGGATGCGGACGAGGAAGAACGGCCCGCCGAAGGCGAGTCGGAGCCGGGCAACTCCACCGAGGACGAGGCCGCCAACTAGGCAGCCCCGTCCCCCGCTGGTCGCTAAACGAAGGACGCGAGTGATCGCGTCCTTTGTGTTTCCCGGTTCGTGTCGCCCCGACGCCTCGCCAACGCGATCCGTCGACGCGATGCGCGGACCGTCGAGGCTGCGTCATGTGACGCGCGACCGTGTGGGCCCCGCACCTCGGGTCGGCATCGATCGTGTTTCACGTGACACCTCGGCGATGTGTTCACAGATCACGCATGAATGAACACCAGTGGTTCGTAAGTGCGTGGGCAAGCCCGATGCGTCGAGGCGCCCGCTGGCCGAGCATTCGCTGACGCGCACGTCCTCCCCGCTGCGTCGCCCGATGTTGACACTGTGATGCCGGATGGGATGAGGCCGCGTGGTACTCGGAGATCGCCCCGCGCAACTGCGGCAGGACGCACGACCTCGGTCGGCGACCGGACTGCCGCCCCACGACATCGCTGCCGAAGAGGCGGTGATCGCCGCGCTCATGCTGGACGAGGACGCCTACCCGCGCGTCCTGCCGATCATCCAGCCCGGCGACTTCTTCCGTGAGCAGAACGGCTGGATCTACGAGGCGTGCCTGGCGCTGTCCGAGCGCGGCGATACCGTCACGATCCCCACCGTCGCGCACGAGCTGGAACGGGTGGGCCGCCTCGACGCCGCGGGCGGGGAGCCGTACCTCGCGGAGATCGCCAGCAAGTACTTCACCGCGGTCGGTGTCGAGGCCCACGCGCGCATCGTCGCGCGCGACTCGCTCTACCGTCGGCTGATCGCCGCGGCCTCGCAGATCGCGCAGCTCGCGTACGAGGGCGGCCCTGACGTGGCGCGTGTGCTGAGTCACGCCGAGGAGCTCCTGCTCGGCATCCGCAGCGCGGAGGCGGCCGGCGACTTCAAGCGGCTGCGCCAGCTGCTGGACGAGTTCCTCGAAGCCGGGTCTGACGAGGACGAGGGCGAACTGCACGAGTCGGTGCGCTCCGGGTTCATGGACCTCGACGAGTTGCTGGGTGGCGGCTACAAGCGCGGCGACCTCGTCATCCTCGCGGCGCGCACCGGTGTCGGGAAGACCTCGCTCATGCTGAACTTCGCGCGCAACGCCGCGGTCGGGCAGCACGGCAGCGTCGCCATGTTCTCGCTGGAGATGGGTGGCGAGACGCTGGCGCAGCGCATGCTCTCCGCCGAGGCCGACGTGGAGATGGCGCGACTGCGCCTCGGCCGGCACACGCCGCAGGAGGAGTCGCGCGTCATGCGCGCGCACGGGCTGCTCGGCGGGGCGTCCGTGTTCATCGACGACTCGGCGGTGCTCAGCGTGCCGGAGATCCGCGCGAAGTGCCGGCGGCTCCAGGTGGAGCACGGGCTCGACCTGATCATCGTGGACTACCTCCAGCTGCTGCACGGCGCGGGCCGCGCCGACACGCGCGCGAACGAGATCAGCGGCATCTCGCGTGCCCTCAAGGAGCTCGCCCGTGAGATGAACGTTCCGGTGATCGCGGCGGCGCAGCTGTCGCGTGCGGTTGAGACGCGCTCGCCGCACATCCCGATGCTGTCCGACCTGCGTGAGTCCGGCTCCATCGAGCAGGACGCGGACATCGTGATGTTCATCTACCGCGAGGACGTCTACACGACGCCCGAGGACTGGCAGAACCAGCACCCGGACGAGCCGGGTGGCGCGCACCCCAAGGGCCTCGCGCAGATCATCGTGGCGAAGCACCGCAACGGACCGACGGGTACCGTCACCGTGCGCTTCGTGAACCGCACGGCGTCCTTCCAGGACCTGCTGCTCCGCCCCGAGCCCGGCTTCGGAGGGTTCGACTAGTGCCTGCGGGGATCCTCCCTTCCGGCGGACGCGCGATGCGACGACGCGAGACGTGCAAGGCGGTCGCCGCGATCCGTCAGCGGCTCGTCGAGGTGGCCCGCACGCGTGATCGCGCCGAGATCGCCTCGCTTGCGTCCGTGGTGCACGAGGCCGACGCGGTGCTGCTCGACATACAACGTCTGCTCGCGCACCTCGACGTGGCGGTTGCGCGGTGAGCGTGGCGCTGCGCGTGCGTGGGGTTCGAGGTGACGAGTGGGGCGGCCCACCCCGACCCCTCCCGGCGCGGGAGGGGTTCAGAAGAAGAGAACCAACCGTGGGAGGCTGCGCCCCCCACACCCCGGCGGAATCGTGCGTTCCTAGAAGCGGCATCCGATCGTGCGCGGAGCCGCACGATCCGGATGGGGGGCGCGAGGGGCGAAGCCCCTCGCCATTCATCCCCCTTCCCGCGCAGGGAAGGGGGCAGGGGGATGGGCCGCCCCACGCTGCCACCTCGACGGCACTACTCATGACGCGCTCCGCCCCCCGCAGTCTCCTCGGCGCGACTCACCTCGAGGGCGCGCGGTGAGCGCGGCGTTCGAGGGGTTTCGCGCGGGCGCGCGGGCCTCGACGCTGCCGGCGCAGTTCTTCACCGAGGTGCTGCCGGAGATCGAGGATGCCGACGAGCTGCGGGTGACGCTGTACGCGCTGTACGCGATCACGCGGCCGGGGCGTCCGATGCTCGCGATGCGCGCCAGCGAGATGGCCGCTGAGGAACCCCTGGCGCGGATGTTCGCGCAGAACGGGGGCGCCTCGACGGTGCGGCGATGCCTCGAAGCGGCGGGGGCGCGCGGCGTGCTGCTCGTGCTGCCGCTCGAGGATGGCGACGCGCTGTGCTTCGTGCACAACGACGGCGGCGTGCGGCTGCGTGACCGCGTGATCGCGGGGAGCCTCGAGGTGCCGGCGCTCGACGGACAGCGCGTGCGCGCGGCGGTGATCGAGGTCGCGCCGCGACCGACGCGGCCGGCGGCGGTGTACGAGCAGGAGATCGGGATGCTCACCCCGGCGGTCGCGGCCGCGATCGCGGAGGCGGAGCAACAGTACCCCGAAGAGTGGATCGTCGACGCGCTGCGTGAAGCGTCGACACGCAATGCGCGGTCGTGGCGCTACGCCGAGGCGATCCTCGAGCGGTGGAAGACTGAGGGAAGAAGCGATGAAAGCACTGGGCGAGATCCTGGGCGATCCCAAGCGAACCCCTACGAGCACCTCATCCATCGAGGATATGACTAGCGCCGCCCCAGCCACCTCGGCCGCTGTTCCGGAGCGCGACCCGCGCCTCTGCCCACTGTGCGAGGGCGCGCGCTTCGTGCGCGTGACGAGCGACCCCGAGGACCCGCGCTTCGGCCGCCCCGTGCCCTGCGAATGTGCGACGCGCGAGGACCCGGCGGAGCGCCGCTCGCGCCTCGTGCGGTACTCGCGCATCGGCGCGCTCGCGCGGCTCACGTTCAACACGCTCGTGAAGCGCGGACGTACCAACGACCCCGGCCTCCAGGCCCGCTACGCCGAGGCGACCGCGATCGCGGAGCGCTTCGCGTCGAACCCGGAAGGGTGGCTCGTGTTGACCGGCCCGCATGGCGCCGGCAAGACGCACATCGCCGCCGCGATCGTGAACCGGGTGATCGAGCGCGGCAACGCCGCGATGTTCCTCACCGTTGCTGACCTGCTCGATCACCTGCGCTCCTCGTACGGCGAGGACGCCGAGGTGGAGTACGACGAGCTGCTGGAGCAGGTGCGCACCGCACCCGTGCTCGTGCTGGACGACCTCGACGCCTACGCGGAGACGCCGTGGGCGCGCGAGAAGTTCTTCCAGGTGGTGTCGCACCGCTTCAACGCGGCGCTGCCCACCGTGTTCACCACGGCGAAGTCGCCGAACGACGCCGACGCGCGCATCGCCGCGCGACTGACCGACCCCGCGATGTCGCAGATCGTCGAGGTCGGCGGCGAGAGCGCCCCGCGCTACCTCGCGATCGGTGCGATGACGCGCGACCGCGTGACGGCGTTCACGTTCGAGAACTTCGATCCGGACGGGTTGAACCTCGACACCGCGCAGCGCGCGAGCCTGCGCGGCGCGTTCCTGAAGGCGCGCGACTGGGCGGAGTCGCCGGAGGGCTGGTTCGTGCTCATGGGTGGCACCGGCTGCGGCAAGACGCACCTCGCCGCCGCGATCGGCAACGCGCGGCTCGCTGCGGGCGACCGCGTCGCGTTCGTCAACGTGCCGGACCTCCTCGACGCGCTGCGCCCCGGCCGCGAGGGTGACGCGGTGGCGCTGCTCACGACGATCCGCGAGGTGCCGCTGCTGATCCTCGACGACCTCGGCGCGCAGAAGAGCACGCCGTGGGCGGAGGAGAAGCTGTACCAGTTGTTGAACCACCGCCACCTGGCACGGCTGCACACGGTGGTCACCACGAACCAGGGTCTCGGCGAGATGGAG
>CANIRU010000076.1 GCA_947470025.1 Chloroflexota bacterium | reverse complement strand
CGAGGTCGAAGTGGACATCGACTGGAACGACGTGCGCATCGACATCTTTCACTCCGGCGGCGCGGGCGGTCAGAACGTGAACAAGGTCGCGACGGCGGTGCGCATGACGCACATGCCCAGCGGCGTCGTCGTGCAGTGCCAGGACGAGCGGTCACAGGCGAAGAACCGCGCGAAGGCCGAAGCGGTCATGCGCGCGCGCATCTACGACATCGAGCGACAGAAGCAGGACGCCGAGCAGGCGTCGTCGCGCAAGTCGCAGGTGGGCACGGGCGACCGCGCGGAGAAGATCCGCACGTACAACTTCCCGCAGGACCGCATCACCGACCACCGCGTGAACCTGACGACGCACGGCATCCCGCGCGTCCTCGACGGTGAGCTCGACCCGCTGATCGATGCGGTCGCCGCTGACGAGCAGGCGCGACTCCTCGCCGCTGTCGGCGTCTGAGCCGCCGCCCATGACCTCGGGCGGCGCGCCCTTCCGCAACAACGAGATCATCACGAGCACGGCCAACGCGCGCGTGAAGCTTATCCGTGGGCTGCGTGCGCGCCGCGAGCGCGAGCACAGCGGCCTCGCCTGGGTCGAGGGCATCCGCCCGACCGTCGAGGCGCTCCAGTTGAACGCCACCATCGACACGCTTGTGGTCGCGCCCGACCTGCTGACGAGCGACTTCGCGCGCGACGCCGTCGACGTGGCGCGCGTCGAGGGCATCGACATCATGGAAGTCACGAACGCGGTCTTCCGGTCTCTGTCCGACCGCGACGGGCCGCAGGGCCTCGGCGCGATCATCCGCCAACAGTGGCTCTCGCTGCCCGACATCCGCCTCGCCGAGGGCGACCGCTGGGTCGCGCTCGCGTCGGTCGCCGACCCGGGTAACCTCGGCACGATCCTGCGCACGTGCGACGGGTCGGACGCGGAGGGCGTGATCCTGCTCGACACCAGCACCGACCCGTACGACCCCGCCGCCATGCGCGCGAGCATGGGCGCGGTGTTCTCGCGCCGCCTTGTGCGGGCGTCGTTCGAGGCGTTCGCCGAGTGGACGCGCGCCGAGGGCGCCACGGTCGTCGGCGCCAGCGACCGCGCGCCGGAGACCTACCGGGAGGCCGACTACGGGGCGCGCACTGTGCTCCTCATGGGCAGCGAGCGCGAGGGCCTGACCACCGAGCAGCAGACGCTCTGCGACCGCATGGTGAGCATCCCCATGCGCGGCCGCTCCGACTCGCTCAACCTCGGCATCGCGACCGCCATCCTGCTGTACGAGGTCCTCGACCGCCGCGAGCACGAGGCGTGACCTCGGACGCCCCTCCCCCGCTGCGCGCCATCCTGCGCGACGCGGCGCACCAGCTCCTCGCGGCCCACTGCTCCGATGACCTCGACGAAGCGAGTCTCGAGGCTGACCTGCTGTACGGCGAGGCGAGCGGCCTCGACCGCGCGCACGTCATCGCGCGGGGTGCCGGTACGCCGAGCGCCGCGTCGGTCGAGGCGTTCCAGGCCCTGCTCGCGCGGCGCCTGAAGCACGAGCCGCTGGCGTACATCCTCGGCCGCCGCGAGTTCTACGGCCTGACGTTCGAGGTCGGCCCCGGCTGCCTCATCCCCCGCCCGGAGACGGAGACGCTCGTCGAGGCCGCACTGGCCGCGATCAAGGAGCACCCGCGCCACCAGCGCCTCGTGCGGGTCGCTGACATCGGCACCGGGTCGGGCGCGATCGCGCTCACCGTCGCGCACCACGCCCCCTCGACGAAGGTCTGGGGCGTCGACGTGTCGGGCGAGGCGCTCCAGTGGGCGGCGCGCAACATGCGGAAGTTTGGGCTGTCGGAGCGCGTCGTGCTGCTGACCGGCGACCTCGCCGAGCCGCTGTCGGAGCCCATCGACGTGCTGTGCGCGAACCTGCCCTACGTCCCCACCGACGACTACGAGGGCCTGCCGGACGAGATTCGCGCCTCCGAGCCCGAGATCGCCGTCGAGGGTGGCCCGACCGGCATCGAGCTGATCGCGCGCCTCGCCGACCAGTTCGCCGCACACCTCGCCCCCGACTGCGCCGCCGCGATCTTCGAGCTGGGTGCGGGCCAGGCGGGATTCGTCGAGGAGCTCGTGACGACCGCTCTCACAGCGGCAGGCCGAGGCCCCCTCGACGTGCGCATCCACCGCGACCTGCGCGGCATCCGCCGCATCGTCGAGGTGCGCTACGGGTACCCGAGTGCATGAGGCCCGAAGGTCTGGTGCGGGCGGCGCGGGTATCCCGCGCTTCGCCCGCAAGAACTACAGCGGGATACGCCCGAGGACGAGCATTTCGTCAGGGTGGCCATCCTCGGCACTCGTCAGGGTGACGGGCCAGCGGTGGCCGTACCGCGCGAACATCAGCTCGTAGCGGCCCGGCACGAGGCGACGGCGCGGCTTAAGCAGATGCAGCGGGGAATCCGCCTCGCGAACGACGTACAACTTCCCGATCGCCATCGGGATCGGGCCGTCAACACGGAACACCCACACGATGCGGCTCGGTCCCAGTCGAGGCTCCGCGATCGGCATCCTGGTGGTGTCGATCGGATCGATCTCGTCCAGCGGGGCCGAGGCGTCTTCGAACATGGCGAGCGCAGGGGCGCGCTTCGCCGCAGGCTTGGCTGCGAGGCGCTTCGCTGCCGACTTGGCAGCGGGCTTCGTCGCGGGTCGCTTCGCCGCCGGCTTGGCCGCAGGACGCTTCGCAGCGGGCTTGGCGACGGGACGCTTCGTCGCCGGCTTGGCGACGGGACGCTTCGCAGCAGGCTTGGCAGCCGGTCGTTTCGCGGCCGGCTTTGCCACGGACTTCGCTGCCGGTCGCTTCGCTGCAGGCTTGGCCACGGCGCGCTTGGCGGCAGGCTTCGCAGCCGTTTGCTTCGCGGCGGGCTTCGAGGCGGGTCGCTTCGCTGCCACCATGCCTAGATGCCCGCCGGGCGCGTCTGCGCCATCTGGTAGATCTTGCCCTCGGTCTTGATGGACGGGGCAATGATCATGCGTGCGTCGTGGAACTCCTGGATCGTCTGCGCGCCACAGGTCGCCATCGACGTGCGGAGCGCGCCGACGAGGTTCTCCGTGCCGTCGGTCTTCGATGTCGGGCCGAAGAGCAGCGTCTCGATGCTGTGCGTCTGGCCGACCTTCACGCGCACGCCGCGCGGCAGCTCCTGGTTCGGAGTCGCCATGCCCCAGTGGAAGCCTCGACCCGGCGCGCCGATGGTGCCGGCGAACGGCGAGCCGATCATGACGGCGTCAGCGCCGGCGCACATCGACTTCGACACGTCGCCGCCGGTGCGGAGACCGCCGTCCGTGATGATCGGGACGTAGCGGCCGGTGCGCTCGAAGTAGACGTCGCGCGCGTGCGCGGTCTCGATCGTCGCCGTGACCTGCGGCATGCCGATGCCGAGGACTTCGCGCGAGGTGCAGGCGGCGCCGGGGCCGACGCCGATGAGGACGGCGTGGATGCCGGTCTCCATCAGCTCGATCGTGGCGGTGAAGTCGACGGTGTTGCCGACGATGATCGGCACGCCCGCCATCTGCTTTACGAGCTCGTCGAGCTGGAGTCCCTTGAGCGAGCGGGACATGTGGCGTGCGGTAGTGACCGTGGAGGCAACGACGAAGAAGTCGACGCCTGCGTCCTTCGCGATCGGGCCGAACTTCTTCGTGTTCTGCGGGGTGCTGCCGACGATGGCAAATCCACCACCCGCCTTGATCTCCGCGACGCGCTGGCCGACGAGGTGTTCCTTCACCGGCTCCTGGTACACGCGCTGGATGATCTTGGTCGACGTCTCGAGGTCCGCCGCCGCGATCTCCTCAAGCACCGCCTCCGCATCCTCGTAGCGTGTCCACACGCCGTCGAGGTTGAGGACAGCGAGGCCGCCGAGCTTGCTGAAGTTGATCGCGAACTTCGGATCCACCACACCGTCCATGGACGACGCCAGGATCGGAACAGGGAACGTGTGCTCGCCGAGGTGGAACTCGGTCGAGACCATCTCGGGATTCGTCGTCACTGCACCGGGAACGATGGCGACATCGTCAAAGCCGTATGCGTGCTCGAGCGTCTTCCGCGTCGCCGTGAAGGACGCAGATGCCGAAGATTGAGGTCGCTCGCTAAGTACCATTTCACACCCCCTACTACGCGAAACCCCCTCGGGCGGAGGGGGTTGGTCAACTGGCGCACGCCTACCCGCGGTATCCCGTCGAGTGGCTTCGGAAAAAGGAACGGCCCGGCATGGATGCCTCTGTCTTGGGCTTCTTGGAGAGTGCGATTCAGGTTATCGCTGGGGGACAAGTCGGTCAATCCGTACCGCTGAGTTAGGTCAACGTTTTGTGCGTACGAACACGGTCTACGCAGGAGCAGGACACCCAGAGACAGGAAATCCCGGCGCAGCCCCTGTCCGAGGCCCATGCTACGATTCCGGCTCCATGACCAACGCTACGAACTCCGCCCCTCCGCCTGATCACGCCCCCGAGACGATCCTCGTCGCGGTCGCGTGGCCGTATGCCAACAACCACCTCCACGCAGGGCACCTCGCCGGCGCGTATCTGCCCGCGGACATCTTCGCGCGCTACCAGCGCATGGTCGGCAACCGCGTGCTGATGGTCTCCGGCTCGGACTCGCACGGCACGCCCGTCACCGTCCGCGCCGAGCAGGAAGGCACCACGCCCGAGGCGGTCTTCCAGCGGTACCACCAGTCATTCCTCGACACGTGGGACGGCTTCTGCATCTCGTTCGACATCTTCACCTCCACGGACACGCCGAACCACATCAAGGTCGCGCAGGACTTCTTCACGAGGCTGCTCGAGCGCGGCTACCTGTACGAGGCGGAGCAGGAGCTGCTGTTCGACCCGGTCGCGCAGCGGTTTCTCCCCGACCGTTATGTCGAGGGCACCTGCCCCGTGTGCGGTGCCGAAGGCGCACGTGGCGACCAGTGCGACAACTGCGGTTCCACGCTGGACGCGCTCGAACTGATCAACCCGGTGTCGAAGCTCTCCAACGCGACGCCGGAGCGGCGTGCCTCGTCGCACTTCTTCCTCAAACTGTCCGCGTTCACCGAGCAGCTGCAGGAGTGGGTGAGCGGCAAGGAGGACTGGCGCACCAATGTGCGCAACTTCACGCTCGGCATGCTTCGCGAGGGCCTGAAGGACCGCGCGATCACGCGCGACCTGACGTGGGGCGTCCCGATCCCCCTCGAGGGCTACGAGGACAAGCGCATCTACGTCTGGTTCGAGGCGGTCATCGGCTACCTGTCCGCGACCGTCGAGTGGGCGGCGTCCGAGGCGAACCCGACCGGCGACGCGGAGGCGTGGCGCGACTGGTGGACCTCCGACACCTCGAAGACGTACCACTTCATCGGTAAGGACAACATCCCGTTCCACACCGTGATCTGGCCCGCGATGATCCTCGGGCACGGCGACCTGAACATGCCGTACGACGTACCCGCCAACCAGTACCTGACGATGGGCGGCACGAAGGCGTCGAAGAGCCGCGGCGGCACGCTCTGGCTGCCCGACTACCTCGAACGCTATGACCCGGACGCGCTGCGCTACATGATGACCGCGAACGCGCCCGAGACGAGCGACTCCGACTTCACGTGGACGGAGTTCGTGCGCCGCAACAACGACGAGCTGGTCGCGCGCTGGGGCAACCTCGTGAACCGCGTGCTGACGATCACCGGCCGCAACTTCGAGGCACGCGTCCCGCCCCCTCCCGCGACGCTGTCGCCCGAATCGCTGGCGCTCCTCGAGCGCTGCGACGAGGCGTTCGAGGCCGTCGGCGCAGACATCAACCGCGTGCAGCTGCGCCGCGCGCTGACGGCCGCGATGGAGGTCGCGCAGGCGGCGAACCAGTACCTCGACGGGCGCGCGCCGTGGAGCGCCGTGAAGACGGACCGAGACCACGCGGCGGAGACCCTCTACGTCGCGCTCAACGTGATCTCCGGCCTCGTGACGATGCTCCAGCCGGTGCTGCCGTTCTCCTGCCAGACGGCGTGGACGATGCTCGGCCACGCGGGCACCGTTGAGGCTGCGGGTTGGCGGCGGTCGCCGGTCCTCGCAGGCACCGCCCTCCCTGCGCCGGCGCCGCTCTTCAAGAAGCTCGACGACTCGGTCGTCGAGGAAGAAGAGGCGCGGCTCGCGCGGTAGTGCGCGTGCCGCTGTTTCTCATGCAAGGTTCGAGTGCTCACGCGGGACGGCCTATCCGCCCTGCCCCCCTTCCCTGCGCGGGAAGGGCGGATGAGATGCGAGGAGCTCCGCCCCTCGCGCTCCCCCCCGGCGGAACGGACCACCGCGGCTCACTCATTGAAAGCGTGACCACGCACACGCTCCGGCCCCCTCGCCTGCGAAGCGGGAGAGGGCGGGGGGTGAGGGCGCACACGGCACTCGCACGTCGATCGCCTCGAGGCACCGCGCACGCGCCCCGCCGCACCTCGAGCTTCCGGGCCGCGCGATGAGGGCGCGCATCGCCCAGGATCCTGAGCCGCTGCCCGGCGCGTTCGACGCGCACACGCACACGTGGTCGACGCCGGAGTTCGACGAGGACTACGACGCGACAATGGCGCGCGCGTGGGCCGCAGGCCTCGTCGGCATGATCGAGGTGGGCGTGGACACAGCGTCCAGCGAGCAATGCCTCGACCTGGCGCGGCGCGACCCGCGCGTGCATGCGGTGGTGGGGCTGCACCCGGAGTACGCCGACCGGCTGGACGAGGAGCGGGAGGGGATCGCGCGCGTCGCGGAGCACGCGGTTGGCGTCGGAGAGATCGGGCTGGACTACTCGCGTCCGGGCCCATCGTCAGCACAGCAGTCCGAGGCGTTCCGCTGGCAACTCGACCTCGCACGCGAGCGCGGACTGCCGGTCGTGATCCACGCGCGCGACGCCGACGAAGACTGCTTCGCGATCCTCGAGGCGTGGTCGCACGCCGTCGGGCCGTACCTGGGCGCCGAGCGCGAGATCGGGATGATGCACTGCTACGCGGGTGACGCGGAGCTGGCGTCGAGGTACCTCGACATCGGGTTCCTGATCTCGATGCCCGGGACGGTGACATTCCCGAACAACCCTCGGGGGCAGGAGGTGGCGCGCTCAATCCCCCTCGCGCGTATGCTGATCGAGACCGACTCCCCGTACCTGACTCCCGCGCCGCATCGCGGTCGCCGGAACGAGCCTGCGTACGTGGTGGAGACGGCGCGCTTCATCGCACGCCTCCGTGACTGCGCACCGGACGAGGTCGCGCGCACGACGGCAGCGAACGCGGCGCGATTGTTCGATCTGCGGTAGCCGCGAAGGCGCACATGACCTCCACTCCCACCACCGGCAACACCTCGGCAAGTGCCAGCGCGCACGCCCTCTATGGCCCGGTCGCCGGCGACCTGCCCCGCGTGTCCGAGGCGCTCCAGTCGATCGCGAGCAACGTCGAGTTCGCGTTCCTGCAGAAGATGCTGGAGAACGCGCTGGCCGGCACCGGAAAGATGATGCGCCCCGCGATCGCGCTGCTGGGCGGACGGCTGGGAAACTACGACCTCGACCGTCTCGTGCCGCTGGCGGCGAGTGTCGAGCTGCTGCACACAGCGACGCTCGTCCACGACGACGTGATCGACGAGGCGCAAGAGCGTCGAGGTGAGCCGACTCCGAACGCGCTCTTCGGCAACGCGGCGTCAGTGATGCTGGGCGACTACATGTTCGCGCACGCCGCGGACTTCATCGCGCAGACCGATAGCACGCAGGTCGTCCGTGTCTTCGCTCGCACGCTGATGAGCATGGCAAACGGCGAGCTGAAACAGGACATGACCGTTTTCGAGTACTCCGAGGACGTCCAGCGCTACCTCGACCGGATCACCGGCAAGACCGCGTCGCTGTTCGGCACCGCCGCGCAGGGCGGCGCGATGGTGGCGGGCGTGCCTGCCGAGCAGGTCGAGGCGATGCGCGTGTACGGCCTGCACCTCGGCATCGCGTTCCAGATCGTGGACGACATCCTCGACTTCACGGGCGACCCGGCCGTCATGGGAAAGCCAGTTGGCTCCGACCTCGCGGGCGGCACGCTCACGCTGCCGACGATCCTCTACATGCAGCGCAAGCCGGACGACAACCCGGTGAAGCGAGCGTTCGAGGGCACCCGGCGCAAGGCGAACATCGACCGCGCGATTCGCGAGATCGTGGAGTCCGACCTCCTCGACGAGTCGATGCAGACTGCGGTGCGCTACGGCGAAGAAGCGCGCACCGCGCTGCGCACCCTGCCCGGCGGCGAGGTGCGCGACACGCTCGAGGGGATCCTCGATTACGTGTTCTCGCGCCGGTCGTAGCGCCCCCAACGACGCGAACGCTGCCCGATCCATGGCAGCGACGGCGCCTGCCCGGTCCACGCGAGCCACGCCAGCGCGAGCATCCCGGCCAGCGCGATGACTCCCACGATCAATGGCACCGCGCCCGTCCCGAACACGTCCTCGGCCGGAGCGGCCCAACCGGCGATGCCCGCGAGGAAGACGATCACGCACATTTGCGTAATGTGCGCCCGCACGAAGCCGCGCTCGCGCCCCTGGAAGCTGAACCACAGCCCGATGATCGCGATCAACGCCACCAGGGTCGCCCCGTCCGCGACGCTCTTCGACACCACCGTACCGACCATGTTCACGTACGGGTCGAGGTTCACGAGCGCCGGGATCGCGCCGACGACGTAGGCCAGCGCGCTCGCAAGCCGCTCGCCCTGAGGTAGCTCGACCGGATCGATACCGCGGACGGTCATGCGCGTCTCCTCGACTGCGAGTCCAGCCTACTCCGCGAGGTCGTCGAGGGTATCTGATTCGCTCGCGGCATTGTCGGCGCCGGCGTCCTCGCGCGCCTCACCGGCGACACGGGCGCGGCGTGCGGCGGAGACGAACTGCGCGCTCTTCAGGTCGCGCTCGACGACGCTGCGCATTAACGCGTGCATCGCGGACTCCATGCGGGCGGCGAGCTCGTCAGTGAGGCGAATGCGCCCGGCCTCCTCGTACGTCTGCGATTGGAATGCGCGCAGCACGCGCAGCGCGGTCGCATCGATCGGCTGGGCGTCGGTGTACGCCCGCGCGCACGAGGCGCACAGCACGCCGCCCTCGACCGGCGCCCACCAGGCCTCCTCGGCCGGGACGGGGTTCGAGCAGCGCAGGCAGTCCGTCAGCTCGGGGCGGAACCCGGTCGCATCGAGCAGCGCGAGCTCGAACGTGCGCTGCACCACCTGCTGACCGTCACCCCGTGCGAGACGCACGAGGGCCGCGTGCAGCAGGTCGTGCAGCCCCTCGGCCTCGGCGTGCTCGACGGTGATGCGGTCGGCGAGTTCCAGCAAGTACATCGCGGCGCTCAGGCGGTCGAGGTCCTCGTGCGCTGCCGGGAACGCGTCGATCGTCTGTGCCTGCGTGACGACATCCATGCTGCGCCCGTGCGCGAGCACCACCTCCACGAGCGTGAGCGGCTCAAGGTGCCCGCCCATGCGGCTCTTGGAGCGCAGCACGCCCTTCGCGATCACGTCGATCTTGCCTCGGAGCGGGGTGAGCAGCGTGACGATGCGGTCGGCTTCGCCGAGACGTCGATGGCGTAGCACGATCGCGTTCGTGCGGATGACGCGCGGGATGCGCGAGGGCACTACAGCACCTCTTGGCGAAACTCCAGCGCGCGCCCGAGCGTGACGTCGTCGGCGTACTCGAGGTCCGCGCCGGCCGGGAGTCCTCGTGCGAGGCGCGTAACCTTGATGCCGAGCGGGCGCAGCAGGCGGGAGAGGTACATCGCGGTCGCCTCGCCCTCGAGGTTCGGGTTCGTGGCGACGATGATCTCCGTGACCTCGGTCTCGAGATCGCGGAGGCGCGCCAGCAGCTCGCCGATCTTCAGGTCCTCGGGCCCCACGCCATCGGACGGCGAGATCACGCCGTGCAGCACGTGGTACAGCCCGCTCCAGCCCCCGGTGCGCTCGATCGCGAGTACGTCCAGCGGTTCCTCGACCACGCAGATCGAGTGACGGTCGCGCGAGGAGTCCGTGCAGATCTCGCACGGCGTGCGCGAGGTGAGGTTCTGGCACTGCGCGCAGAAGACGATGCTGCGCTTCACCTCGATCAGCGCGTCGGCGAGCTCCTGCGCCTCGGCCTCCGGCGAGCGGAGGATGTGGTACGCGAGGCGCTGCGCGGACTTCGGGCCGATGCCGGGTAGCCGGTGGAACGCTTCCACGAGGCGCGCGATCGGCGACGAGGCGCCCGGGATGAACGGGTCACGGCCTTCATTCATCTGGCGTTCACTCGCCGCCCTCGGTCGGTGCGGTGATCGGCTGCGCGCCGTGCTTCAGTGCCTCCTCGACCAGGTGGCTCGTCTTCGGCGCGGCGCCGGGGGAACGCTTCCGCGCGCCCGTACCCGCGTGCTCCAGCTCGGGCCAGTGGACGCCCACCACCTGCATCGGAGAGCCGAGGACCTCCGCGACGGCCTTCGCGATGATGTCCGCGAAGCGGAGGCCGCGATCGACGTGTGCCGGGAACCGGAAGCCGAGGTGCAGCACGCCGCCCGCGACCTCCTTCGGGAAGGCCAGCGATGGGTCGTTGATCAGCGCGCCTGCCGGACGGTCGATGCGACGCACCGCGGCGACGATCTCCTCCCAGCGATCGCGGACCTGCGTGACCTCGTCCGACACGTCGCCCGCATCGGGCGGCGCGAACGGCTCTGCCGGCGCTCCCTGCTCGACAGGCGTCGAGGCAGCGCCACCCGTGCTCGTGCTGCGCGCGGCAGAACGTGCCGCAT
>CANIRU010000075.1 GCA_947470025.1 Chloroflexota bacterium | reverse complement strand
CGCGCACCAGCCGGAACACCTGCCACCTCGACGCCCCCATCGAGCGCAGGAGGTTCGAGGCCGCGCGCTCCGTCGCCGCGAAGCCGTCCACCCACCCGACCGTGATCGGGAAGAACGTCACCAGCGCGACCACGAGTGCCTTCGGCACGATCCCGAAGCCAAACCACAGCACGAGCAGCGGCGCGACCGCGACCACGGGGATCGCCTGCGACGCCACGAGCATCGGATACAGCGCCCGCCGCACCGTCGAGGAGAAGTCGATCCCGACGGCAGCGATCGTGCCGACGAGGATCGCGAGCGTGAACCCGATCGCGGTCTCGCCGAGCGTCGGGACGACGTGCGACCAGATCAGTTCGCGGAACGCCCAGCCCTGCTCAACCACGCGGCTCGGTGGGGGCAGTACCTGCGGGCGCACCTCGGCGACGCGCACGTACAGCTCCCACACGCCGAGGATCGCCGCCGCCAGCAGCAGCGCCGGGAGTACTCGGGAGATCGCGCGGGTCACGTCGATGTCCGCGCTACGCGAGGTCGGTGGTGAAGAACGTCGACCAGTCGGGTTCCTTCGCGAGTTTCTTGCCCTTGCCGTCGACGAGAATGCCCGTCGAGTACAGGAACTTCGAGTACGCGGTCCACTTCTCCAGCGTCTGCGTGCCGAACTTCCCCTTTTCGTCGAGGTAGTACTTCTCGGCGAGCATCTTTGCGCTGCGCTCCACAAGGGCGGGTTCCGTGAACGCGCCCGGGTTCGCCTCCATCAGATGCTTCCCCGCCTCGCCGGGCTGCTTCGCGGCGAACTCGAAGCCGCGGGTGGTGGCGCGCACGAATCGCCGCGCGAGGTCCTTGTGCTTCGCGATCCAGTCCTGGTTCGACGCGAGCACGACCTGGTAGAAGTCCGGGAAGCCATAGTCCGTGTACTTGAAGGTCTTGAGCGCCTGCTTGTGCAGGTCGGCTTCGATGCCCTCCCACGTGACGAAGGGGACGGTGAAGTCCGCCGCGCCCGCGTAGAGCGCCTCGTACGCGGCGGTCTTCAGCGTGACGACCTCGAACTTGCCGGTGCCTCCCGCGTTGCGGATCACCTGCTGCAACGTCGGCTCCTCGTACGGCAGGCCGAAGCCGGCGTACGTCTTGTTGTCGAGCTGCTTCGGCGACGAGATGTCGGTACGCGATGCCTTCACGGCGATCTCCGTCGCGATGTGCTGCAGGATCGCGAGCGTCGACACGACCGGCAGGCCCGAGGCGCGCGCAAAGACGAGTGAGTCTTGGAACGCGATGCCGAAGTCGGCCTGACCCGCGCCGAGCAGCGTCTCTGCGGCGGTGCCGGAATACGGGAGCACCTCGAGCAGGATGCCCGCCTCGCGGTACCAGCCCTGCCGGTCGGCGACGAAGAAGCCCGTGTGGTTCGTGTTCGGCGTCCAGTCGAGGGCGAGACGCACCTTCTCGAGGCGCTCGCCGCCGACGGCGCGTCCGTCCTCCGGTCGCGCGGTGCAGCCCATCGCCGCGAGGCCGGCAGCGCCGAGGCCTATCGCCCCCAGCGAGAGCGCGGCGCGCCTCGACCAACGTCGTCCTGTCATCGGCGTGCCCTGCGTGCTCATGACCGTGCCCTCTCCATGCGTGACTCGATGGCAGCTTCGATCGCGTCGAGATAGCGGGTCACCGCCTGCTCGATGTCCGCTGCGCCGAGGATCCCCGAGACGACGGCAACCCCGGCCGCGCCCGCCTCGATACAGTCCGCTACGTGCTCTGGCTGGATGCCGCCGATCGCGATGATCGGCAGCCCCGCGTCCTGTGTGACATCGCGCAGCGCGTCGAGGCCCATGCCCTCGCCGGGATGCGACCCCGGCGCGTACACGGCGCCGAACACCGCGACGTCCGCTCCGGCGACTCGCGCGCGGCGCGCGGCGGCGAGGGAGTGAGCGGCGGCACTGCGGAAGGCGAGGGGGTGCGCGGGACGCGTTGCCGGGATGTCGGCCTCGGGCCAATGCACGCCCGCATAGCCGAGCCGCTCCGCGAGCGCGGTGTCGCCGTTCAGCAGCAGCAGCACGTTGCGCGGCACGATGTCGCGCGCGCGCGCCGCGAGGGCGGCGGCCTCGACGCGGCTCGCGCTCTTCGCGCGCACCTGGATCGCGACGGGACGACCTGACGTGGCAGCGGCGACCTCGCCGAGCAGCGCGAGCCAGCGCTCGTCGTCACCGACATAGTCGCGGTCCGCGACGACGAGGAGCCGCGCGGGGAAGGCGTGCGAAGCGCCTGCTAGGGCCACGCGGCCTGCTGTCCAGCGTGGAACCCGGTGGTCACGCGGCCGTCCATCGGCGACGAAGCCTCGCCCCAGAAGCGCTTAGGCATGCGGCCGGCCAGGTACGCCTCGCGACCCGCGATCGCGGCGGCGCGCATCGCGCGCGCCATGCGGACCGGCTGCCGCGCCTGCGCGACGGCCGTGTTCATCAGGACCGCGTCCACCCCCAGTTCGAAGGCCATCGCGGCGTCCGAGGCGGTGCCTACGCCGGCGTCGACGATCACCGGCACGCCCGCGCGCTCCTTGATCATCTGGATGTTGTGTGGATTGCGGATGCCGAGGCCGGAGCCGATCGGCGCGCCCAGCGGCATCACCGCGACGCACCCGATCTCCTCGAGCCGCCGCGCGATGATCGGGTCGTCGGTGGTGTACGGCAGCACCTGGAACCCCCGCGACACCAGCTCACGCGCTGCGACAAGGAGCTCCTCGACGTCCGGGAGCAGCGTTTCCTCGTCGGCGATCACCTCGAGCTTCACGAGCGACGTGTTCAGCGCTTCGCGGCCCAGCTCGGCCGTGAGCACGGCTTCCTTCGCGGTGAAGCAGCCCGCGGTGTTCGGCAGCAGATGCAGCCCGCGCTCCACGAGGACGTCGTACAGGCTCTCGCCGTCCGCGCCGACGTTCGGGTCGACGCGCCGCAGCGCGACGGTGACGAGCCCCGTCCCCGATGCATCGAGCGCGTCGAGGAGCACCTGCATGCTCGGGTACCTCGACGTGCCGAGCAGCAGCCGCGAGTTGAGCGTGAGGCCGGCGATCTCCCAGGGCTCCTCGCCGGGGAGCGGGGCGCGCGGGTTGAGGTTCGTCATCGCTATCTCCTATCCGCCCGTCTATCCGCCAGAAACGGGCCGGACGATCTCGATCGCGTCACCGGGGGCCACCGGGGTCGTCGCCCACGCCGCACGCGGCACGATCTCCTCGTTGCGCGCGACCGCGACGCCCTGCTTCCACTCGGGAGGCACGAGGTCTGCGAGCGTGGTGCCAACGCGCAGTGCGCGCGCTTCGCCGTTGATCTGCGCCGTGATCGTCGTCATCGCGACACCTGAGTTGTGGTGGGCGCGAAGCGGTCGGGCGCGAACGGTGCGAGGAGCGCGGCATCGCCAGCGTCGAGTTGGTCGCCGCACATCAGCGCGGCGAGCAGGCGTGCGGTGATCGGCGCCAGTTCGACGCCGTTGCGGAAATGGCCGGTCGCGACGAACAGACCGTCACCGTCCACGTGACCGATCGCGGGCAGGTGGTCGCGCAGCGCCGGGCGGAAGCCCACGCCCACCTCGGCCAGCTCGAGCTCCGCGATCCCGGGCACCGCCCGGCGCGCCTCGCGCAGCAGGTCGTGGACGCCGCCGGCGGTCGGGCGCGCGTCGAAGCCGAGTTCCACCATGGTCGCCCCGACCACCAACTCGCCGTCCGCGCGCGGAACGAGGTAGACGTCTGGCGTGCGCACCACGTGGCGGATCAGCCGCTCGCCGCGCAGCCGTAGGATTTCTCCCTTCACGGGCCGCATCGGCAGCGGCACGACCGGCATTCCGATGATCGGCGACGCGATCTGGCGCGACCAGGCGCCCGCCGCGACCACCACCTGCGTCGCGTGGATCGCGGAAACGACACCGTCGCGTTCGGTGCTCACCTCGTAGCCGCCGCCGTCGCTCGGCGCGATCGCGGTGATGCGCGTGTCCTCGAGGATGGTCGCCCCCGCCCGGACCAGTGCCACGGGGAGCGCAGCGAGCAAGGAACGAGGATTCACCTGCGCGTCCGGCATCCGCAGCGCGCCCGCAATCCCCGGTGCGAGGTATGGCTCCTCGTCGCGCGCCTGCTTGCCGGTGAGCCGCTCGGCGGCGAGGCCGCGTTCCCGTTGGAAGTCATGCAGGTGATCGATCAGCGCGAGGTGGTCGCGGTGCAATGCGACGAGGAGTGTGCCGGTCGCGTCGTACCCGGTGTCGATGCCCGTCTCCGCCTCGAGGGCGGCGGTCCACTGCCCGTACATCGCGTGTGCCGCCAGCGCGAGCTCCGTCAGACGCGGGTCGCTGAGGTCGACCTCGGACGAGGGGGCGAGCATCCCCGCCGCTACGCCCGCCGCCGCGCGCTCGCCGATCCGCGCGCCTTCGATCACCGTCACCTGACGTCCGCGGTGCGCCAGCGCGTGCGCGACCGCGAGGCCGATGATGCCGCCGCCCACCACCGCGACATCCGTGATCGAGGTGTTCTGTCCGGGGAGGGAGGTCATGCGCGTGCACCTCGTGCCGCGACCGCGGCGTCGAGGGCTTCGCGGCAGCGCCGGGTCGCCTCGACCGGGTCGTCCGCGGAGACAACGGCGGAGAGCACGGCCACGCCGTACGCGCCCGCGGCGATCACTTCGGCAATACGCTCGGCCGTGATGCTGCCGATGGCGACCACCGGCACGGGCGAGTCCGCGCAGATGCGCGCAAGGGTATCGAGGCCCATGTCCGGCGCGGGGTTCGCCTTCGATTGCGTGCCGTAGATCGGCCCCACGCCGATGTAGTCGATGTCCGTTGCCCAGACACGCGTGGCCTCCTCGTAGGAGTTCGCCGTGCCGCCGATGACCACGTCCGGCCCGACGATCCGCCGCGCGGTCGCGACGTCGAGGTCGTTCCGCCCGAGGTGCAGCGCGCCCGCGCCGACCGCCAGTGCCACGTCCGCGAAGTCGTCGATCAGCAGCAGCGCGCCGTGCCCAGTCCCATGTCGGGTACACGCGTCGAGGCACGCACGGGCCACCTCGATACGCTCGCGCGTCGTCCACGGGCGCTTCTCGCGGAACTGCACCGCGTCCGCGCCGCCGCGCGCCGCCATCTCCGCAAGCGCGGCGTGGCTGTGGCGCGTCTGCACTGTCTGGTCCGTGATCACTTGGAGGCGCGGGACGCGGTTGTTGAAATGTCGCGAGGTCATCGGACGGCCTTCGTCGAGTCGGTCACGCCGAGGCGCGCCATCCACGTCGCGCAGTCCGGGCGGCGCAGGTAGAAGAAGTGGTCGGTCGGCCCCGAGCCGGTGCCGAGGCCGGGCGCCGAGCGGATCGCCTCCGTCAGGTACGCCTTCGCGATCCCCACGGCTTCCTCGAGGCTGTGCCCGTGCGCCAACTGTGTTGCGAGCGCGGCGGAGAACGTGCAGCCGGTGCCGTGCGTGCTGGTGCTCTCGATGAACTCGCCCTCGTAGAGCCGCGCGCCGTTCGCGGAGAGCAGCAGGTCGGTCCCCGGACGCTCCTCGAGGTGCCCGCCCTTGAGCACCACCGCGCGCGGCCCCTGCTCGAGGATCCGCGTGGCGGCGATGCGCGCGTCGGCGATCGTGTGGATCGGCATCTCCGCGAGCAGCTCTGCCTCGTACACGTTCGGCGTCACCACCTCGGCGAGGGGGAGCAGGAACGTGCGGAGCGCCTCGATCGCCTCGCGCTCGAGGAGAGCGAAGCCCGACTTTGAGACCATCACCGGATCGAGGACATAATGCGGGGTGTCGTAGCGGCGCATCAGCTGCGCGACCAGCTCCACGCGCTCGCGGTCGGCGAGCATCCCGCTCTTGGCGGCGGCGGGCGTGAAGTCCGCGAACACCGCCGCGAACTGCTCCTCGATGATGTCGAGGGGCAGCGACAGCGCCGCCGTCACCGCGCGCGTGTTCTGCGCCGTCACCGAGGTGAGGACGGAGAGCCCGTATCCCCCGTTAGCGGAGATCGTCTTGAGATCGGCCTGGATGCCCGCTCCGGCTCCGCTGTCGGAGCCTGCGACGGTCAGCACGGTGTCCATGTCACCCTCCCGCGGTGGCAGGCACGGCGACGCAGGGTCTCCGGTGTGGAGCGGGCGATCAGACGTTCGGGCGCAGGGGCGGTTGGCCTCAGCGCACACTATCCCTACGCCGGAATTACCCGGATCAGGTTCGCGGGTCTGATCTCAGGCCGAGACGTATTCGCCTCGACCACCCCGTGTGCTGTGCTGCCGTCAATGTACCACGTTCGCAGGAGCGCAACGTCCAAATACGGGACTTAGCACTCTCCCACCGAGAGTGCTAAACTGTCCTCCTCGGCAGTCTTTGGTGGAGGAACTCACGTGCACCCTGACGTTCGTATCCTTCGCGACCTTCGTCCGCTGGAGCGCCCGCTCCTGATCGCCGCCTTCGATGGGCGCAACGGAGGGTCGGCGGTCGCGGCCGTCGCCTACCTCGCGCACCACTGGGACGCGCAGCCGGTCGCCGACATCGAGGTGGACGGCTACTTCGACTTCACCGCCCTCCGCCCGACCGTCCGGCGCGAGGATGGCGAGCGCGTGATCGACTGGCCCGAGGCGCGCTTCTCCGTTGCCCGTCCCGAGGGCGTCGACCGCGACATTGTGCTCTTCGTCGGCGCGGAGCCGCACCTCCGTTGGCGTGGCTACGGCGAGGCATTCGCTTCCGTCGCCGAGGCGCTGGGGGTGGAGCAGACGATGCTCGTGAACGCCTACCCCGGTGGGGCGGCGCACACGCGCCCGATCCCGATGCATCTCGTCGGCGCCGACGACCTCGTCGCCGCGCAGTTCGGCCTGCCCTCGCGGGCGCCGCGCTACCAGGGCCCCGCGGCCTTCTCGATGGCGATGGCCGTCGAGGAGCGCGAGCGCGGCCGCGGCGGCTTCTCGCTCACTGCGATCGCCCCGTTCTACGTCGAGGGCCCGGCGAACCCGTACACCGTCCGCGCGCTGGTCACCGCGATCGACCGCGCGGTAGGCAGCCGCACTGACCTCCGGCAGGTTGAGGGCCACATCGCGGAGGCGGACGTCGCGCTCATCGACGCGTTCGCGACGCAGCCCGAGTTGGAGCAGGTCGTCCGTGGCCTCGAACAGCAGCAGGACGAGGCATCCCCGCCGCCGCCAGTCGCCGGCGAGGAGATCGACCCCGTGGCTGTCCTCGACGGCGTCGAGGCGTTCCTGCGCGCGGCCCGTGACGGCGCACCCGACGGCGGGCCGTCCGAGGGCGGCGGTCGGCTCGTCTAGAAGTCGAAGCCCGAGGTCTGGAGCGGGCCAGCCGGGTATCCCGGCATGAGCCCCAAGATGGAGAAGGTTCGGTGTAAATCGCTCGTGCGCGAAGACTTGCACGCCGGATGCTGCACCCGCCGCCGGTATCGTGTTGACTGATACGACTTCCGCCGCGCCACTCAGGGCTTGGGTCATGACGCGACTGCTGCTTCTTCGACCGATCGTCGCCGCGATGGCGTTGCTGGCGTTGTCCGCCGGCGCGCTGGGCTGCGCCCCGCAGTCGACTCGCCTCGCCGACGCTTCTGTCCCCCAGCCCGCCTCTGCACCCGTTTCCGCCGAGGTCGCTGCGCCCGTAGTCGCCGCGCCCGTTCCGGCTCGGCTCGTGTCGTGGGGACCGACGCCGAGCCTCGTCGCCGGTGCGGCCAGCGCGCCCGCGATCTCGGGCGACAGCGCGATCCTCATCGACGAGGCCAGCGGCATCGCCCTCTACGAGAAGGACCCGCACGCCCGGCTGCCCGCGGCGAGCCTGACCAAGATCATGACGGCGCTCATCGCGCTGGAGCGGGGTCACCTCGACGACCAGGTCGAGGTCAGCGTCGACAGCCGCACGATGCGCGGCAGCACGGTCATGGGCCTCGTGCCCGGCGAGCGACTGACGCTGGAGGACCTGCTGTACGGGCTGATGCTGCCGTCCGGCAACGACGCCGCGCTCGCGATCGCGCAGCACATCTCCGGATCGACCGAGGCATTCGTCGCGCTGATGAACCAGCGCGCCGCCGAACTGGGCATGATCAATACGCGCTACACCAACCCGCATGGCCTCGACCAGGGCGGCCCCTATAGCTCGGCGTTCGACCTGGCGGTGGTGACGCGCGCCGGGATGCAGCGCGAGGACTTCCGCACGATCGTCAACACGAAGTACCGCGTGGTCACCGGCAGCCTGGGCACGTACCAGCTCGGCACACTCAATCCGCTGTATGGCCGCCTCGCCGGTGTCGATGGCGTGAAGACCGGCTACACACGCACGGCGCGCCAGACGCTGGTCGGCACCGTCACACGCGATGGGCACCGGCTGATCGCCGTGGTGCTGCGCTCCCCGGACCGCGCGTACGACGGAACGGCGCTGCTGAACTGGGGCTTCCAGTCCTACGCGTGGCCCGCCCCCAACAGCGTTGCGTCCTCCGATGGCGCCGCGCGGTCGGGCACCTAGCCGTGCGCCCCGCTCTGGTCCGAGGTACCTCGACGGTGCTATCCGCGCTGCTGCTCCTCGTCGCCACGGGGTGCTCGATCGTCTCGCCCACCGCATCCGCCGCCGGTGAGCCGGTGTGGCCGCCGACGCCCTCGCCCACGTCAACGTCGGCGCCCACCGCGACACCGGTGGCGCGGCGCGCGCCCGTCGTCGTGCTCGATCCGGGCCACGCCGTCGATGAGAGCGGCGCTGCCGCGCACGGCGTCGTCGAGAAGGAGTCGAACCTCGACATGGCGGTGCGCATCGCGGTACTGCTCCGGACGCGCGGCGTCGAGGCGATCCTGACGCGCGAGGCGGACGTGCGCGCCGCGCCGCCCGGCGAGCAGCCAACGCGCACGGATGGCTACGGCGGCACGCGCAACGACCTGCAGGCGCGCATCGACATCGCGAACGCTGCCAGGGCGGACCTGTTCGTCTCGCTGCATTCGAACGGCGCCGGCGACCCGAGCGTGCGTGGGTACGAGGTCTACTACAACGCGCAGCGCCCCTTCGCTGCGGAGAGCCAGGCGCTCGCGCGCGCGCTCCTCGACGGCGTGACGGCGGCGCTGGGCGCCGAGGGCTACCCGACCGCCGCACGCGGCGTCATCGACGACACCTGCCTCAAGGCATTCCAGGGGCGCTGCTTCCCGCTGTTCGTCCTCGGCCCGCCGCGCGTCACCGACCGCGACGAGGTGTACCGCCGCGGCGGCACGCCCGAGGCGCTCGGCTTCGCGCCCGGGCAGCAGACGATCACCAGCCGCGCGACCGAGATGCCGGGCGCGCTTGTCGAGCTGCTGTTCATCAGCAGCCCCGAAGACGCCGCGCTCCTCCGTAATGAGGGCGCACGCAACGCGATGGCTCGTGGTGTCGCCTACGGCATCCTCGACCACCTCGCATCGAAGGGACGTTGATGCGCCTCCACCGGATTGCCCCCACCGCACTGCTCTCGCTCGTAGCGCTCGCGAGCGCCACGGCGTGCACGTTGCCCGTGCGCCCGACGGCGGCCCTCGCCTCGACGCCAGTTGTGACGCCGGCCGGGGCGTCGTCGCCCACGACCGTCGTCGAGTCCCCAACCCTGACGCCGACCGCCACGCCGGCCTCGACGCCCGTGTCCACACCCGCTGCGTCGAGCCCGACATCGGCCCCGCCCGCGACGACTACCCCTCGGGCGCTCTCCGCGCAGGCGGCCACCTCGAGCGTGCCGGGGCGCACTGACGGCGCGGGGGGCTCACGCGCGATCACCCATGGCGACACCTCGAGGCAGCGGGTCGCGCTCACCTTCGACGCCGGGGCGGACGCCGGGTTCACCTCGGACATCCTCGATACGCTGGCGCGGGAGCACGTGAAGGCGAGCTTCGGGCTCACCGGCGCGTGGGCGGAGGCGAACCCCGCGCTGGTGAAGCGCATGGCCGCTGAGGGTCACCACCTCGTCAACCACACGTGGAGTCATGACTCGTTCACCGGGCTCTCCACCGGCCGCGGCCCCATGACGCGCGCGCAGCGCTGGGACGAGCTCGACCGCACGGAGGCGATCATCCAGCGCATCGCCGGCGTCTCCACGCTGCCGTACTTCCGCCCGCCCTACGGCGACATGGACGCCTCCGTGCTCGCGGATGCGGGTGCGCGCGGCTACACCGTGACGGCGATGTGGGCGGTGGACTCGGCGGGTTGGAATGGCCTCTCCGCGTCGAGGATCGTGGAGCGCACGCTGCGGCTCACCACGCCGGGGGCGATTCTGATCTTCCACGTCGGTAGCCAGTCGCAGGACTCGGCGGCGCTCCCCGCGATCATCAAGGGGCTGCGCGACGCCGGGTACGAGATGGTGCCGCTCCCCGCCCTCGGCTAGCGGCGTCGTCTTCGCCGGCCCTTCATTGCGCGTCCCTTATCACCGAGACGTGTGACACTGCATACGCTGCAATCGGACCGATGGTGCTGCGCCGGGAGGCGAGGCCATGACGACCGTGCTGGTGGTGGAGGACGACGCGGCGATCCTCGAGGCCGTCGCCTACAGCGTCGGGCGCGATGGGTACGAGGTGCTGACCGCCGCCGATGGCATCAGCGGCCTTGAGCTGGCGCGCGAGCGGAAGCCGGACGCGGTTGTCCTCGATGTCATGTTGCCGCGCATGTCCGGGCTCGATGTGTGCCGCATCCTGCGCGCCGAGATGCCCGTGCCGATCCTGTTGCTCACCGCGCGCGACTCCGAGGCCGACCGCGTGCAGGGCCTCGAGACCGGCGCCGATGACTACCTGACGAAGCCGTTCTCGATGCGCGAGCTGCGCGCGCGCGTCG
>CANIRU010000074.1 GCA_947470025.1 Chloroflexota bacterium | reverse complement strand
TTCCAGGCGGTGGACGATGTCCTCGGCATCTGGGGCGACCCCGCCGTGACCGGAAAGCCGGTGGGCGATGACCTCGCCTCGAGGAAGATGACCTATCCGGTGATCGTGGCGCTCGCGGACGCGGGCGGGGAGCGGCTGCGCGCCGCCTACGCCGACCGCTCGCCGTCCTCGGCGGACGTGCCCGCGCTCCGCGCGCTGGTGGAGGCGGCAGACGCCCGCGCGATCACCGAGGAGATGGCGGTCGTCGAGGAGCACGCGGCCCTCGATGCGCTCCGCGCCGCTGGCGTGGACGAGCGAGCGACCGGACTCTGCGCCGAGTTCGCGCGGATCCTCGTGGGGCGTGATTCCTGAGCCGGCGGCGGGCGGCCGAAGCACACGACTCGTTGCCCCGACCTGTGGCGCACCATATGATCCGCCGGTTCCCCGCTGCCTCCCCGGCGACCGCACTCTCTTTTCCGGGCGACCTCGCCGGAGGATCTTGATGCACAAGCAGACCATCCGAGACATCGATGTGTCGGGGAAGCGCGTCTTCCTGCGCGTGGACTACAACGTCCAGTTCGACGATGGCCAGATCCTGGACGACATGCGCCTCCGCGAATCGCTCCCCACGATCCGTGCGCTCCAGGAGTGCGGTGCGAAGATCATCGCCTGCTCGCATCGCGGTCGCCCTGGCGGGAAGGTCGTGGAGGAGCTGCGCAACGCGCCCGTCGCGCAACACCTGGGCAAGCTCCTCGGGCAAGAGGTGAAAGCCGTCCGCTCGTGCGTGGGTCCGGAGGCCGAGGCCGCCGCGGCGGCGATGCAGCCCGGCGACGTGATCCTGCTGGAGAACGTGCGCTTCCACGCCGAGGAAGAGGAGAACGACCCGGAGTTCGCGAAGCAGCTCGCCTCGCTGGCGGACATCTTCGTGTGCGACGCCTTCGGCACCGCTCACCGCGCGCACGCCTCGGTCGTGGGGATCGCGCGGCACCTGCCGGCCGTCGCCGGTCTGCTGATGGAGCGCGAGCTCGAGTACCTCGAGCAGGTGATCACGCCGAAGCGACCGTTCGCGATCATCCTCGGCGGTGCGAAGATCGCCGACAAGCTCGGCATTCTCAACAACCTCGCCCGAAACGCGGACCTGATCATCGTGGGCGGCGGCATCGCCAACACCTTCCTCAAGGCGCAGGGCATCGACGTCGGCGCGTCGCTCGTCGAGAACGACCGCATCGACGACGCGTTCGAGGTGATGCGCACCGCTGCGCTCCGCGACGACCTGCGGCTGATCATCCCCACAGACGTGGTGATCGCCGACCCGGGCGGGGAGCGCGTGAACACCGTCTCGGTGAACCGCATCCCGCCGGGCTTCCGCATCCTCGACATCGGCCGCCAGACCATCGAGGACACGCGTGAGGCGCTGCAGGACATGAACACCGTGGTCTGGAACGGCCCGGTCGGCTTCTTCGAGCGTGAGCCGTTCGACCGCGGCACGATCGAGATCGCGCGCATCCTCGCGTTCCTCCCGCACGCGGTGACGGTGGTGGGCGGTGGCGAGACGGCGGCCGCCGTGCAGCGCGCTGGCGTGGCCGACCGCATCTCGCACGTCTCCACCGGTGGTGGGGCGTCGCTGGAGATGCTCCAGGGCATCACGCTTCCCGGCGTCGCGGTGCTGCGCGACAAGTAGCCCGCGCCCCCAACGACACCCGCCTCGACCGCACGCACCGACGGAGGACTCCCGTGGACCTCGACCTGATCCGACGACTCTCCCAGCCCGCCGACACGAAGGTGATCCTCTGTGTGCTCGACGGCCTCGGCGGCCTGCCCGGCCCTCGAGGCCGCACAGAGCTCGAGGAGGCCGACACGATCGTCCTCGACCGGCTCGCCGAGCAGGGGAGCGTCGGCCGCACGATGCCGGTGGGCCCTGGGATTACGCCCGGCTCCGGCCCCGGTCACATCGCGCTCTTCTCGTACGACCCTCTGGTGTACGAGATCGGTCGAGGCGCGCTGGAGGGCACGGGCATTGGCTTCGAGCTCGGTCCGAACGACATCGCCGCGCGCGGGAACCTCTGCAACCTCGATGGGTCGGGGTTGATCACCGACCGCCGCGCGGGCCGCATGCCCACGGAACAGACCGCCGAGGTCTGCAAGCAGCTCAGCACGATCAAGCTGCCCGGCGTCGAACTCTTCGTGGAGCCGGTGCAGGATCAGCGCTTCGTCCTCGTCCTGCGCGGCGAAGGCCTGAGTGACCAGCTCACCGAGACCGACCCGCAGCGGGAGGGTGTCGCACCGATCGAGGCGACCGCGATCACGCCTGCGGGCGAGCGCACCGCGGACCTCGTCCGGCAGTGGGTGACCGCCGCCGATGCGATGCTCAAGGGCCGCGTGCAGGGCAACGGGGTGCTGCTGCGCGGCTGGTCGCCGCGGCCGGACATGCCGCCGTTCCCCGAGCTGTGGAAACTGCGCGCCGCCGCCGTGACCGTGTACCCGATGTACCGCGGCGTCGCGAAGCTCTGCGGCATGGACTCCATCGAGGGTGCTCACTCCTTCGAAGAGGAGATCGCGCTCGTGAAGCAGCACTGGAACGACTACGACTTCTTCTTCGTGCACTACAAGTACACCGACAGCGCCGGCGAGGACGGCGACTTCCAGCGCAAGCAGGAGGCGATCACCGCCTTCGACCGCGCGCTGCCCGGCCTGCTCGACCTCAAGCCGAACGTCCTCGTCGTCACGGGCGACCACTCGACGCCCGCGAGCATGGCGGCGCACTCGTGGCACACCGTGCCGCTGTTGATGTGGGGCGACCACGTGCGCACGGACACCGCGACGAGGTTCTCCGAGTCGCAGGCCGCGATGGGTGAGATCGGCACGATCCTCGCGAAGGACGTGCTGCCCATCGCGTTCGCGCACGCCGGCCGCCTCGCGAAGTACGGTGCGTGATGGCGCGCATACCGGTCGTCGGCGGTAACTGGAAGATGAACACGGCGCGCTCCGAGGCGCAGGACCTGCTGCGTGATGTGCGCGCCCGCCTGGACGGCATCGCGGGCGTCGAGGTGATCGTGTTCCCGCCTGCGCCGTGGATCGCAGATGCTGCCGACATGCTGTGCAGCAGTGGCCTCCGCGTCGGTGTGCAGAACGTCTACTGGGAGCCGAAGGGCGCGTTCACGGGCGAGATCAGCCCGGTGATGATCGGTGCGACTGCCACCGACGTCCTCGTGGGCCACTCGGAGCGCCGACACGTGTTCGGTGAGACGGACGCGGAGACGAACCGGAAGCTGCGAGCTGTCCTCGACGCTGCGTTGCGCCCGACGCTCGCGATCGGCGAGCTGCGCGAGGAGGCCGAGGGCGGCCAGACCGAGGCGGTGCTGCGTCGTCAGCTCCTCGGCGCGTTCGAGGGCTTCGAGGCACTACCCGATAACCTCATCGTCGCGTACGAGCCGGTGTGGGCGATCGGCACTGGCCTCGCTGCCACCGCTGACGACGCGCAGGAGCGCTGCGCGCTGGTGCGTCGCATCCTCGCTGAACGCTTCAACCACAGCAGCGCGGACGCGTGTCGCGTCCAGTACGGCGGCTCGGTGAACGCTGAGAACGCCGCGGGCTACGCAGCGTGCCCCGATGTCGACGGCGTCCTCGTCGGTGGCGCTTCGCTCAACGGCGCGTCGTTCGAGGCGATCTGCCGGGCGTTCGTCGCCTAGGCGACCGGCATGCCCGACACGTCTCCGCGTCGGGTGGTTGCGCTCGTCGGCCCCACCGCGTCGGGCAAGACCTCGATCGCCGTCGCCGCCTCGAAGGTCGTCCGGCTGGAGATCGTCTCCACCGACTCGCGCCAACTGCGCGCTGAGATGGCCATCGGCACCGCGGCGCCGACCGCCGACGAGCTCGCCGCCGTCCCGCACCACCTCATCAGCACGGTCGCGCCCGACGCGCCTTGGTCGCTCCCGGACTGGCTCCGGGAGGCCCGCGCGGCCATAGAGGGCATCTGGCAGCGCGAGCGCCTGCCGCTGCTCGTCGGTGGCACCGGCCAGTACGTCTGGGCGCTCCTCGACGGGTGGGAGGTGCCGGAGGTGCCGCCCGACCACGCGCTCCGCGCGAGCCTCGAGGCGTACGCCGAGGAGCACGGCGCGCCCGCGCTGCATGCGCGCCTCGTCGCGCTCGACCCCGCCTCGGGCGAGCGGATCGACCCGCAGAACGTCCGGCGTGTCGTCCGCGCGCTCGAGATCGTCGAGGTCACCGGGAAGCCGGTGCCACCGCTCACGCCTCGTGACCCCGGCTTCGCCTGGCACGTTGTAGGCCTGCGCTGGCCCCGCGAGGTGATCCACGCGCGCGCCGATGCCCGCGTGGCCGCGATGTTCGAGGCCGGGCTGGTCGAGGAGACCCGGCTGCTCGTGGAGCGCCACGGGCGGGGCTACCCGGCGCTCGACTCGATCGGGTACCGGGAGGCGCTCGCGGTCCTCGACGGGGAGTGCGACACCGCCGAAGCCATTCGCCGCACGCGGATCGCAACCCACCGCCTGATCCGGATGCAGGCCACCTGGTTCCGCGAGGACGACCCCCGGATCGAGTGGGTGGACGGGGCAGATGAGGCGGCCGCCGTGGCCGCTATTGAGAGAGCGGCTCACCGACCCGTAGGATACGAGGATGAGTAGCCCGATCCCAACACCATTCGAGTTCTGGAAGATGCACGGCGCCGGCAACGACTTCGTCGTGGTCGAGACCGACCGCCTCGACATTTCGGACGCCGCGTGGGGGGAGCTGGCCATCGAGGTCTGTGATCGCCACATGGGTGTCGGTGCGGACGGCCTGATCCTCGTGCAGCCCTCGACCGAGGCCGACCTCAAGATGCGCATCTTCAACGCGGATGGCTCGGACGGGGAGATGTGCGTGAACGGCATCCGCTGCTTCACGAAGTACGCGATCGACCGTGGGCTCGTGGACCGGCCCGATGACCGCATGACCGTCGAGACCGGGCCCGGCATCATGCCGGTGCAGGGGTTCCGCGGCGCCGACGACCTGATCGAACGCGTGCAGGTGACCGCAGCCGTCCCGAGCCTCGATCCCCGCGCCTCCGGTGTCACGATCGGGGCAGCCGGTCCCGTCCTCGACCTCCCGGTCACGACGACCGACGCGCAGGGCGACTCCACGCAGCACGTCGCGATCGTGTCGATGGGCAACCCGCACGCCGTGCAGTTCATCGACGTGGCGCCCGAGGAGTACGCCCTCTCGCGCATCGGCCCGCTGATGGAGCACCACGCGGTGTTCACGCAGCGCACGAACTACGAGGTCACGCGCGTCCTAGACCGCTCGCACATGGAGATGCGCGTCTGGGAACGTGGCGTGGGTGAGACTATGGCCTGCGGCTCCGGCGCGTGCGCCGTCGTCGTTGCGGCCCGGCTGCGTGGCGAGGTCGACGATCGCGTCGACGTGCGTCTGCCGGGCGGCACGCTGGAAATCGAGTGGAACGGCCACGATGCGGTCAGCCTCACCGGCCCCGCCGTGAGCGTCTTCGAGTCGGAGTGGAACCGTTGAACGAATCTCGTCGCCTGATCGAATCGGCCTCCCCGTGGACGCTGCGCAACGCCCCCGTCCGTCCGCGTGACTGGCGCGCGCTGGTGGAGACCCCCGGCGCGTTCTACGCCCACGACGAGGGCGGCGAGATGCTGCTGATCCCCGACCAGGGCCAGCTCCGCCTGCATTGGGCATACGCGAACATCGAGGAGATGCGCGCGCTCTTCCCGAAGCACTTCGCCCAGCTCCGCAAGGAGATCACCGCGGACCGCGCGGACTACGTGGTGATGGACCTCATCAACGTCGTCAACCGCGATTGGTTCGACCCGCTGCTGCGAGACGCCGACTTCGCGCTGTTCGCGGAGTGGATGGATATGGCGAACCCGGCGCTCGACGCCGCGACCGTGCCCGAGTTCCCTGAGGGCGTTTCGATGCGCCGCGCGGGCGACGGCGACATCGACCGCCTGCGCGAGATCTGGCTCGCTGCCTACGGCGACAAGGCCGACGGCGAGCGCACCTTCGACGCGCTGGTCGAGTCGGCCGCGTGGGCCGGCGTCCTCGCGGCCAACGGCGAGATCGCGGGCTTCGCGCTCAACGGCGAGGTCGAGCGCGCCGAGGGCCGCGTGCTGACCGCCGCCGTGGCGCCCGAGCACTGGGGCAACGGGTACGGCAAGCTCGTGCTCGCCGCCGCGCTGTACCAGCTCGCGTCGAAGGACGCGACGAGCGCCGTGTTGCGCGTGCGCCCGGACATCACCCAGGGGCTGCGCGTCGCCTCGGGCCTCGGCTTCCGCCACCTGCGCTCGGGTATCGAGTTCCGCCGATCGGTCGACGAGGCCGCAATCGCCGCGGCCCGCGAGACGCGTCGAGTCGGCGGCGTGAAGGCGCGCTTCGGCGACTGGCGGTAATTCGTTTCGAGGCTCATGCCCGGGAATGCCCGGCCCGCCTCGATCCAGACCTGCGGGCCGCGAGGTCCGCGGCTTCGTAAGCAACGACCTCGTTCCCCGCAGGAGACTCATCGATGGAACTCGCCCAGCGTGTGCAGCAACTCCCGCCGTACCTGTTCGCCCGCATCTCGGAGATGATCGCGACGAAGCGCGCGGCGGGCGTCGATGTGATCTCGCTCGGCATCGGTGACCCCGACATTCCGACGCCGTCGTATCTCATCGACGTGCTGAAGGCGGCCGCCGACAAGCCGGCGAACCACCGCTACCCGGAGTCGGACGGCCTGCCGGAGATGCGCCAGGCGATCGCGCGTTGGTACCAGAAGAGGCACGGCGTCACGCTCGACCCGAACAAGGAGGTCGTGCCGCTGATCGGCTCGAAGGAGGGCATCGGCCACCTGCCGCTCTGCCTGATCAACCCCGGCGACGTCTCGCTGATCACCGACCCCGGCTACCCGGTGTACGAGATCGGCACCATGTTCGCGGGCGGCGAGACCGTGAAGCTCCCCCTGCGCGAGGAAGACGGCTGGCTGCCGCGCCTCGACGAGATCCCCGCGGAGGCCGCGCGCCGCGCGAAGATCCTGTGGCTGAACTACCCCAACAACCCGACCGGCGCCGTCTGTGACCGTGCGTTCTTCGAGCGCGCCGTGGCGTGGGCGAAGGCGAACGACGTGGTGATCGCGCACGATCTCGCCTACGCCGACGTCGTCTACGACGGCTACGAGCCCACGAGCATCCTCGAGGTACCGGGCGCGATGGATGTCGCGATCGAGTTCAACTCACTGTCGAAGGCGTTCAACATGACGGGCTGGCGCGTCGGCATGGCCGTCGGCAACGCCACCGTGATCAATGCGCTCACGCGCGTGAAGACCAACCTCGACAGTGGCATCCCGCAGGCGATCCAGGAGATGGCCATCGCCGCCCTCGACGACCCGCGCGACACGATGGAGGTCCACAACGCCATCTACCAGCGCCGCCGGGACCGCGTCGTCGAGGTGCTGCGCGAACTCGGTCTGCGCCTCGACCCGCCGAAGGCGTCGCTCTACGTGTGGGCGCGCCTGCCCGAGGGCCAGCGCTCGAGCGCCGAGTTCGCCGCGGGCCTCATCGACGCGACGGGCGTCGTCGTCACCCCCGGCATGTCCTACGGCGCGTCCGGCGAGGGCTACATCCGCATCTCGCTGACCGTTCCGGACGACCGCCTCGAGGAGGCGCTGAAGCGCCTCTCCGCCTACGCGCGCGGCGAGAAGGTCCTGTAGACGGCTTCGATAGGCGCGGTTGAATCGGCGGGCTGGTCTCGGTGCGTACACTGTAGGTAGATACAGGTAGCAGGAGACCGGCCCATTTCATTCCCCTCTGACATCCCAGACACGCCCGAAGACGACGCCCCCTACGAGTACAAGAACGAGTACTCCAACCGACGCGGCGACCGTCGAGGCGACTCCCGCAACAGCGGCAAGCACGGCACCTCGCACCAGACCGCCACGAAGCAGGAGCGTGCGTTCCTCGTCGGCGTCGATCGCGGCGTGCGCGAGGGGATGCCCCTCGACGAGTCGATGCTCGAGCTCGGCCGGCTGGTGGACACGGCAGGCGGCATCGTTGTGGGGGCGATGACCCAGCGCCGCGTGAAGATCGATCCCGCGACGTACATCGGCTCCGGTAAGGTCGAGGAGATCGTCGCGGCGCGCGAGGAGAGCGGCTACACGCTGGTCGTGTTCGACGACGCGCTGTCCCCCTCGCAGCAGCTGAACCTCGAGAACGCGCTCAAGGTGAAGGTGCTGGACCGGTCGGCGCTGATCCTCGACATCTTCGCCGCGCGCGCGCAGACGCGTGAGGCGTCGCTCCAGGTCGAGCTCGCCCAGCACGAGTACCTCCTGCCGAGGTTGCGCGGGCAGTGGCAGCACCTCGAACGGATGGAGGGCGCCATCGGATCGCGCGGTCCGGGTGAGACGCAGTTGGAGACGGACCGTCGGCTGATCGGTCTGCGCATCGCCAAGCTGAAGAAGCAGATCAAGACCGTAGCCGCGCAACGGGCGCTCCAGCGCACGCGCCGCGAGCGGCAGGCGATGCCCGTCGTCGCCCTCGTCGGGTACACGAACGCCGGCAAGTCCTCGCTGATGCGCGCGCTCTCCGGCGCGGACGTCTACGCCGCCGACGCTGTCTTCGCGACGCTCGACCCCGTGACGCGCCGCATCGGCTCCGGCACGTCCGAGGCGTTCCTGCTCACCGACACCGTGGGCTTCATGCAGAAACTCCCGACGCAGCTCGTCTCCGCCTTTCGCGCCACGCTCGAGGAGTTGAAGACCGCCGACCTGCTGGTCCACGTCATCGACGGCACGGCGACCGCCGTCGATGCTCAGCGCGACACCGTGCAGGAGACGCTCGAGGACCTCGGCATCGGGGACACGCCCGTGCTGTGCGTCGTAAACAAGGTCGACGGCATGGTGCTGCCCGACGGCTCCCCCGTGGAGACCGAGGCCGACCTCGCCACCCTCGACGAGGCGAACCCGCTCGGCATGGAGACAGAGACGCTGTACGTCTCCGCCACGACCGGCCTCGGCGTAGACGCCCTCCGCCATCGCCTGCTGTACGAGTTCTTCGGCAGCGAAGTTGCCGAGCCGACCGTCCGCAGCGCCGTCTAGTCCAGAGTCGGAACCCCTCACCGCTCCCGTTCGCACACGATCGCCACGTGCGCGTCACCCATCCGCGTCAGCGCCACCGTGCGCACGCGCTGCTCGCCCGCCCGCGCGCCGCTCGAGGCCAGCGCGCGGTTGAGGCGCGTCTCCAGCGCGTTGGTGTCCACAGGCGACGCACGCCTCATCACCTCGACGCGCGTAACACCGAGGTCGACCAGCGCATCGCGTAGCCGCCGCTCCGCGAACGGCATCCACGACTCGATGCGGAAGCGCCGCGCGAACGGCGAGTCGGCCACCTCGTCGCCACTGAGGTACGCCGTGTGCTCGTCGAGCCGCCACGCGTGCAGCATCGGCGCGACGACATCGACGAGGCTCGCGCGGCCCACGCTCGGGTCGAGGTCGTAGAGGTACGCGCCCGGCGCGCCGATCGGCGTCGCGCCGGTGTCCGGTGAGCCCTCGATCGACGCGCCTCGAGCCTCGAGGTGCGCCGCGAGCACGGTGGCACGTCGAGGGGCTGAGACCGCCGCACCGAACCACAGCACCGCCTCGACCAGTGTGCCCTCGTGCGAGATGAACTCCACCTCGACGCCTGTCGGTAGGGCGGAGAGCTCGATGCCCGGCGCGACCTTGATCCCCGCGCGCGGGACGGACGAGGCGATGCGTACCGCCACGGACAGTGGTGGCGACCACTGCTCGGGGTCGCGGACGCGGCCGCCGTCGTCGCGGCGCGCGGGGTCGAGCCACACTGCATCAACATCGGACGGCAGCGCGAAGTCCTCCACGCGGGCCTCGGCGACCTCGATCGGGAGCGCGCGCACCTCGGCGTTCGCGGCGACGAGGGCGAGGCGGGCGGGGTCGCGGTCCACGGCGAGCACGGGCGCGTGCACGGCCAGCGCGAGCGCGTCGCCGCCCGCGCCACAGCCGAGGTCGGCGATGCGCGTGCTACCGGCGAACCGCGCGGCGGTGTGGCGAGCAACCACCTCGGCGCTGGCCTGCTCAGCGCTCTCGCGGTCGAAGAAGAGCCGTGCGGCATCTTCGAACTTCGCGCGTGCGGAGCGACGGCCCTCGAGGAGCGCGAGCACGGCGCGTGCCTGCTCGGGCGTGTGATCGCGCCGCAGCCCGTCGAGGATCGAGAGCTCCCGGGCACCCTTGGCGAATCGAGCCCCGGCGAGGGCGAGCGCACGCTCGCCGGCATCGCTGCGGAGCCAGTCGAGGTCGCTCGCGTCCATGTGGTGAGGTTAGCGGGGCGTGCGGAGCGTGTAGGACTCGGGCTCGGTGAGCCACGGGCGGCCGCGGTACCGCTCGGCCAGGACTTCCTGCACCTCGGCGAGCACCTGGTCCACGCTGCTCGACACGCGCCGCGCGGCGGCCTCGTCGCCACCGAGCGCGGGCACGACGCCATCCATCCACTGGCCGATGCGCTTGCCGATGCGCGTGGGGCGCGCCGCTGGCAGCAGCCACTCCGTCGCGGGGAACGCGCCGTCGTCCACGAAGCAGCCGATGCGGCAGAGCGCGGCGATCAGTTCACCGGCAGCCGGCAGGGCGTCCGCCGCGCGCTCCCCGACGATCGAGGTGAACGCACGTGCTGCCGCGTTGGCCTCGACCCACAGGCCGCGCACGACGCGCTCGGGGCCGTCGTCCGGCAGCATGCCGGCGCGCAGCGCGAAGTTCTCCGCGCGGTGCAGACGGTCGCTCACGACCTCGGAGTGGCGTACCTGCCAGCGCGCTTCCA
>CANIRU010000073.1 GCA_947470025.1 Chloroflexota bacterium | reverse complement strand
TGGCTCGGCGCACCCTCGTGGTGGCTGAGCGCGACGCCGATGCCCATGTCCTCCAGCGTCAGCACTGTCTCGCGGCGCAGATCGCTGCCGCCGTCCAGCGGGGTGAGGTCGAAGTAGCCGCCCTGATCTAACGGCTCGGTGCCGTGCTGGTCGCGGAAGTAGAAGTACTCGATCTCAGGCGAGACGTAGAACGTGTACCCGCGCTGCGCGGCGTCCGCGAGGACGCGCTTCAGCACCTGCCGCGGGTCGCCGAGGAACTCCTCGCCGTTCTGCTGCCGGATGTCGCAGAACATGCGCGCGACCGCCTGCGGGCGCGGGCGCCACGGGAGGATCTGGAACGTCGCCGCGTCCGGGACGGCGATCATGTCAGCCTCGTCCTGCCGCGCGAAGCCCTCGATCGCGGAGCCGTCGAACGTGACGCCGTCGAGCAGGGCGTGCTCCAACTCCTCGGCGGTGATCGCCACGGACTTGAGCATCCCGAGGATGTCGGTGAACCACAGCCGGATGAACTTCACGTCGTGGTCGCGGCACGCCTGCAGCACGTGCTGCCGGGAGTCGAGGTCACCCATATCGTTCTCGTTCATCGATCAATCCTACCGCCCGGTATATTTCCGGAATGTATCGTGGCCACACGGGCGCTAGCGGGCTCGATGCGCAGGATACCTGCGCCGCCCTCCAGACCTCCGGGCCACTCGCCTAGCCGTTGAAATACTGCTCGTACTCGTAGGGGGTCGGCCGCTGCTGAAGCGCGCTGACCTCGCCCCGCTTGATCTCGATCCATCGCTCGATCAGGTCGGGCGTGAACACGTCGCCCGCGAGCAGGAACGCCTGGTCCGCCTCCAGCGCGTCGAGCGCCGCCTCGAGCGTCGCGGGGACGCGCGGCACGCGGGCCGCTTCGTCCGCCTTCAGCTCGTAGATGTTCCGTTCGAGTGGGTCGCCCGGGTCGATCTGGCGCTGCACGCCATCCAGGCCCGCCATCAGCATCGCCGCGAACGCGAGGTACGGGTTCGCCGTGCCGTCCGGCGGGCGGAACTCGATGCGCTTCTGCGCGGGCGCCTCGGAGTACGTCGGGATGCGCACCGACGCCGAGCGGTTGCGCGCGGAATAGGCGAGGTTCACCGGAGCCTCGAACCCGGGCACGAGCCGCTTATATGAATTGGTGCTTGGCGCGCAGAACGCCATCAGCGCCGGCGCGTGTGTCAGCAGCCCGCCGATGTAATGACGCGCGGTGAGCGAGAGTCCTGCGTACCCGTTGCTGTCGTAGAACAGCGGCACGCCGTCCTTCCACAGCGACTGGTGGGTGTGCATCCCGCTGCCGTTATCGCCGAAGACCGGCTTCGGCATGAACGTCGCAACGCGATGGTTCGCGCGCGCGATGTTCCGGACGAGGTACTTGTACCACTGCGTCTCGTCCGCCTTGCGCTGCGGGGTCGCGAAGCGCGTCGCGATCTCGCACTGCCCGGCGGCAACCTCGTGGTGATGGACTTCGACCTCGACGCCGGCGCGGCGGATGGCATCCGCCATCTCCCAGCGCAGCGGTCCGAGGGCGTCGAACGGCGGCGCGGGGGCGTAGCCCTCCTTCGCGGGGATCTTGAAGCCGAGGTTCGGAGCCTCGTCGCGGCCGGTGTTCCAGTCGCCCTCCACACCGTCGACGTAATAGAACGCCGTGTTCCCGGACTGCTGGAACCGCGCGTCGTCGAAGACGAAGAACTCCAGCTCGGGCCCGAAGTAGGCGGTATCGGCCACCCCGCTCGCGGCGAGGTGCACTTCCGCCTTCGCGACCACATAGCGCGGGTCGCGCGAGTACCGAGCCCCGGACACGGGGTCGACGATGTCGCAGACGATCGCCATCGTCGTGATCGCCTCGGTCGGGTCGATCACCGCGCTATCCAGGTCGGGGACCAGGAGCATGTCCGACGCGTCGATGTTCTGGAAGCCGCGGAGGCTCGACCCGTCGAACCCGACTCCGCGCGTGACCGCCACCTCGGTGAGCTGGTCGGCCGGCAACGCGAAGTGGTGCCACCGGCCGAGCAGGTCCGTGACCCGGAGGTCGATGCGCGACACCCCGGACGCCTCGATGCGTTCGTTCAACTGCTGGATCGTCGTGGTCACCGGACCCCCTCGTGCCTCGTCGCCTCGAGCCTCGTGACATCTGTCAGAAACATGGGGGACATTCAACCTTCACGGACGTGACGCGAACAAGAAATCTAGCTCCATGACACTCGCTGTAGCGAAGGAGACGTAACGCGGATACGTAGGCGGGCTCACCCCACCAAGCCGACCCTGCCGGGATCACGAAGCGTCACACGTCCCCGGCCCCTCGAACTCGGAGCGCAGCGATGATCCATGCCGGCGACCTCGTGATCGATCGCGAACGGTTCCTCGTGACCGCGCACGGACACCCCGTGCGCCTCACGTTCCTGGAATTCAATGCGCTGTGGGCGATTGCCGAGCAGGACGGCCGCGTCATCTCTTACGAGCAGCTGGCCGAGTCGCTCTGGGGCGACACCACGCCGGATGCCCGCCGCCGCCTCGCCGTGATCGTCTCGCGCATCCGCGCGAAGCTCGGCGACCAGGCAGACGTGATCGATACCGTCACGCGCGTCGGTTATCGCCTCGCTCCCTCGTTGGCTGCCTGAGGCGTGTCGACGAACCGGTAGCCCACGTTCCGCACCGTCTCGATGAACGGCTCGCCCCGCTCGATCTTCGAGCGGATGCGTCGCACGTGGACATCGACGGTGCGCGACCCACCGTAGTAGTCGTAGCCCCACACCTGGTTGAGCAGCGCCTCGCGCGTGAACGGCTTACCTGGGTTCGAGGACAGGAAGCGCAGGAGCTCGTACTCCTTGTACGTCAGGTCCACGACTTCCTCGTCCACCGTCACCTTGTAGCGTTCGAGGTCGATCACGAGCGGGCCGTGACGGATCACGTGCCCGTCGCCCTGCCCGGTGCGCTCGAAGATCAGACGCGACATGCGGACGCGCAGCTCCGGGTCGTCCACTGGGGACAGGACGAAGTCGTCCACCTTCACACCTGCACCGACGATCGAGAGTTGCTCGGGCTCTACGATGGCGATGACCGCCGTGCCCTCCGCGACCGCGGGGTCGCGCAAGAGTGCGGACAGCCCGCCGCCGGTTAGACCGATGTTCAGATCGACGATGAGCAGCGCCGGACGCCAGTCGCGGACGGCGATCAGCGCCGCGTCCACCGAGGATTCGGCGCGCACGGTTCGGCCATCGGGCCGCGCGGCGGCCTCGACGGATCGCAGAACTTCGCTATCGCGCGATACGACCAGCACTCGCTGCATTTGCGGAGTGTAGGCGTGGACGTGCCGGGATACGAGGGGGTGCGCACGAATCCGCGCGAGACATCTCCGACACATCGAGGCCCGCTCGGGGCATGATGGAGGTCGATCAGGCCCTGTTCGAGGCGGGTTTCGTCGGGACGTGCCTTGACGTTATGATGGGCCGGAGCGGCACTCCCCGTGACTTGCGCCGGCGGCGGCGCACCTCGCGTATCCTCCAGCCTCGAGCCGCGCGCGTCACCTCCTGCGGGTGGTCTGATCCTGCAGGGTCTGGGGTTCACGATGCACGTCGTCCAAACGACCGATCTCACGAAGATCTACCACAACCGCTACATCGCCCTGAACGCGCTCGACCTGCGCGTCGAGAAGGGCACCGTGTTCGGTCTCGTCGGCCCGAACGGCGCCGGCAAGTCGACGACGTTCCGCATCCTGCTCGGCCTACAGAAGCCGACCGCGGGCCAGGTGCAGGTGCTCGGCGAGCCGATGACTGCCGAGCGCGCGGACATCCGCCGCCGCATCGGCTACCTGCCGACGAATCCGTCGTTTCCGAAATACATGACGCCGATCGGCTTCCTCGAGTTCGTCGGTTCCGTGATCGGCCTGTCGCAGGATCGAGCGAAGGTGCAGCTGGCCCGGCTGTTGCAGGCCGTCGACCTGACGAACGCCGCCGCGCAGAAGATCGAGGGCTTCTCCACCGGCATGATGACGCGCCTCGGCATCGCCGCCGCGCTGATGAACGACCCGGAGCTGCTCATCCTCGACGAGCCGACGTCCGGCCTCGACCCCGCCGGCCGCAAGCAGACGATCGAACTGATCCGCGAGCTCACCGGCCGCGACCGCACGATCATCATCGCGACGCACATCCTGTCCGATGTCGAACGCGTGTGCTCGGACGTCGGCATCATCTCCCAGGGCCGCATGATCTACTCCGGCCCCATGGCGGACATGCGCCGCCTCGCGCGGCAGGGCACGATCTCCGTGGAGATCGAGGGCAACACCACCGCCTTCGAGCAGCAGATCCACACGCTGGATGAGATCGGCTCCGTGCGCTACGAGCGCGTCGGCGCCGAGTTCCGCCTCACGTTCCTCGGCACGCACGCGCTGACCGAGTACCTCATGCGCGTCCTGCAGCTGATCGACCGCACCGGCGTCGAGCTGCTGCACATCAATACCGGCGCCGACGAGATCGAGGAGGCGTTCCTGCGCCGCCTCGAGGAGGACCGCACGCGCGGATTCCTCCGGGCCGCGGCGTGGGCCGCCACGCAAGAAGTCGGTGGAGTGAAGGAAGAGATCGATGCAGGCATTCCTGGCCATCCTTCGATATGACCTCGGACTGCTCACGCGGTCGTGGATCACTCGAATCTGGCTGCCCCTGCTGATCGCCCCGGCGCTCTTCCTGGTCGCAGTCGCCGCAAACGAGGATGAGCTGGCGTCGGAGACGTTGGCCGCGTACCTCGCCGCCGTCATGATCCCGATCAGCGGGCTCGCGGTCGCCGTGCTCGCAAGCAGCGCCGTGAGTGGCGAGTCCGGCATCATCGCGGACGGCATCCTCTCGCGCTCCGTGACCCGCAGCGAGTACATGGCTGCGAAGGTGATCTCGCGCCTCGGCTTCACGGCCGTGATCTACATGCTGGTGATGATCCCGTTCGCCTACCTGATCATCCGCTATGCCGCGCCCGACACCTCGATCGGCGGTGTGGCCGTCGGGCTGATGATCGTCTGTCTCTTGCTGACCTTCCTCGGCGCGCTCGGCATCACGTTCTCCACGCTGTTCTCCAACGTGCTGCTCGATGTCCTCGGCCTGCTACTGGTCGTGCTGCTCTCTGGCGTGGTCTTGCAGTTCCTCGGCCTGACGTGGATGAGCACCACGGCGGTCGTCACCGGGCTCCCCAACACGTTCCGAGGAGAGACGCCCGTCTGGGACCTCGTGCGCATCTTTCTCGTCTTCTCGTCGCTGACCGCCGCCGCGATCGCGACGTCGTTCTGGGTGTTCCGCGAGCGCGACCTTTAGTCATGCACTCATCGAGGGGATTCGGCGGCCTTGTCACGACCGAGGTCGACCGTGTCTCGCTGGGCACGCACCACGGCCACGACCTGCATGCCCGCGTCGAGCGGCGCAGTGTCCGCCTCACCGCCGGGCGTCGATGGCATCTCTCCATCGGCCTCGGCCGCACGCGCCCCGTTGCAATCGAGGTGAGCCCCGCCTCTGAGCAGCACGAGCAGCACGAGCAGCAGGCGCAGTACGATCTGCCCATCCGAACCACCGATCCGTGGACGCAGCTCGCGCGCCGCATCGGCGCCGTGATCCTCGCGTCGGTCGCGCTGCTCGCGATCGCCGGACGCGTACGAAGGCACAGGGAGACCGCATATGGCCAGTGAAGACGCCGTCGCGCAGGTACTGAGCATCCCCGACCGCGCGAATGCATCCGCCTGCTTCGGCGCACCGGTCACCTCCGGCGACCGCACCGTGATCCCCGTCGCCGACATCGGCTACGGCTTCGGAGCGGGCTGGGGCGCCTCGGAAGGGAACGCCGCCACCCCCGGCGGTCGAGGTGGCGGAGCCGGCGGCGGCGCGCGCACCCGCGCCATCGCCGTCATCGAGATCGCCCCGACCGGCGTCCGCATCCTCCCGATCGAGGATCAGACCAGTATCCGCATCGCCGCGATCACCTTCGCCTCCGCGGCCACCGCCATCCTCGCGCGCACCCTGCTCAAGTTGATCCGCGGGTAGCGCGGGCGAGGGTCTGCATCCGCCCCACGCCGCCATCTCGACGCGACTGCCGGTATCGCCGCTCCGCTTGCCCCTGCGCCCCCGTTTGAGCGAGGAGCCCGCGGCTCCGTATACTCTTGGGACGGGTCCGCCGCTGTAGCTCAGTGGCAGAGCAGCTGTTTCGTAAACAGCAGGTCGTGGGTTCAAGTCCCACCGGCGGCTCCAGTTACTTCCCTCACACGATCGATTCCGGCCCCGATCTTCCTGACGGGATCGGAACGGCCGCGCGAAGGGCTCCCCCCATGAGCAAGTTCCGCAATCGCATTCGTGACATCGGCCGGGCCCCCGCGGGCTTCGGCTTTGGCGCCGTGATGTCCCAGCGCTCCACGCGCCACATGCTCGTCGTCGCCGAGGTCGAGGATGCCGCCGCGGCGACCGCCGCCGCCGAGGCGGGCGTGGACGCCGTGGTCCTGCGCGGCTCCGCCTCCGCCCTCGAGGGTCTGAAGCTTGCGAACAACGCGCTCATCGGCGTCTGGCTCGAGGACGCGACCGGCACCGAGGTGTCCGCGGCGCAGCAGGCCGGGGCCGACTTCTTCCTCTTCGACGACGGCCGCGCGCACGCCAGCTCGCTCACCCCGACTGACATCGGGCGGATCCTGCTCCTCGGCCCCGACCAGGAGACCGAACGCCTACGCTCCGTCGCCGCGCTCGAGCTCGACGCGGTCGTCGTGACGGGCGAGGTGGGCGCGACCACCGTGCGCGACCAGCTCACGCTCCGCCGCGTCGCCGGCATGACCGGCGCGTCGCTCCTCGTCGCCGCGAACGCCGTGCCCGACACCGAGACGCTGGCGGCTTGGCGTGACGCCGGCGCCCCCGCCGTCCTCGTCTCCGGCAGCGCCTCCGACATCCGCGCGGCCGTGCAGGCCGCTGACGCCGTGCCCGCCGCGAAGCGCCGCGACGAGCGCACCTCGCCGATCATCGGCGCCACGCGGTCAACCTCGCACGACCACGACGACGAAGACGACGACTAGCGGCCCGCGAATCCTCGACGTGATGTCGAGGATTGCGACCTCTCACATTCACGCGTGGGAGAATGTTTGTTGACGCCGATCGTCCGGCGTCCATAGGATGCCCGCGATGAACGCCAACGCCGACGCCCAGAACGCGGACACCGAAGCCGCCGACACCGAGAACGCGATCGCGCGATTCCAGATCGGCGAGGTTGCGGATCGCACCGGTGTGACCCAGCGCACCCTGCGCTTCTACGAGGAGAAGGGTCTCCTCCGACCGCCCGAGCGCATGGATGGCGGCTTCCGCCTCTACTCCGAGACCGACGTCACGCGCATCGGCTACATCAAGCAGCTGCAGGATCTGCTGGGCTTCACGCTGTCCGAGATCAAGGACATGGTCGAGGCCGAAGACCTGCTGCAGCAGATGAGCGCGACGCGCCGCCCCGACCGCGAGCTGAACGAGCGCCTCCAGCGCTCCGACCAGATCCTCGGCGCGCTCACGAAGCAGCTCGATGTCGTCGACCACAAGGTCGAGCACCTCACGGTGCTGCGCGAAGAACTCCGCACGAAGATGACCCGCGTCACCCAGCGCCGCGTCGAGATCATGAACGCTCTGGAGCAAGAGAGCGCCGTCTCCGAGCTCTAGCCTCGATTCCCCGCTTCCCCAGCAACCACAAGCAAACAGGCCACCCATCCGGTGGCCTGTTTTGTGCTCGCGCATGTCGCGATCGGTTAGTGGTGCGCGTCGTCGTGGGGCACCGCCGGTGCCTGGAACGCCCAGTCGAGGTGACGCTCGCGGCGGTAGAGGTAGCCGAGCGTGAGCGTAACGAAGAGCGCGGTCAGTGCGAGCAGCGTGACGAGCACGATCGTCGACATGTCGTGGGGGAGCGGGACGCCGCGCCCTCCGGCCGTCGACACCGGGCCGGCGTGCCCGCCGGGCGGGTCGGCAGCGAGCGCGATCAGCGGAAGCAACGCCATCCCGGCGCCGAACATGGCCGCGCTGAACAGTCGCTTCATCTCTGCCTCCTCGACGTGCTGCGAATCACCGCCAGTCTATCGCGCACATCGAGTTCGCGGCAGCCCTCGCTCGCTCAGTAGACGAAGGTGCTTCGGATCTCGACTCCTGCGACGGCGCGAATCACTCGCACTGAACATCACGGAGCCACACCGAGATCCGCCGGGAGTGTGAGGGGCGCAGCTCCTCACAGTTGGTTCTCTCACTTCCTGTTCTGAACCCCTCCCGCGCCGGGAGGGGTAGGGGTGGGCCGCCCCGCGTTGCCACCTCGACGTTCCTTGCCAGCAACCACGCCTCGCCCGGTTCCCCGCCCCGTCGCACCCACCGTGCGAACCTCGCGGTAGGTGCGTTGCCCCACCCCCGGTGGTTGCCTATACTTGGTCGGCTAAGAAGAGCGATCGGAGCAACGGTGAAACGGACCTGGCAGCCCAAGCGCAAGCCGCGCCAGCGCAAGCTGGGATTCCGCGCGCGCATGGCAACGAAAGACGGTCGCGAGATCATCTCGCGCCGCCGCGCGCGCGGTCGCGCACGATTGACGGTCTAGAACCCGACGCGCCCGAGCGTCCGCATCGAGCACGCATCATCCTGACCCTCACCACCTCCCCCACACGCTCGTCGGCCTCGAAGGCCACGAGGAGGGTGACGTGAAGCAGGGCTCGCAACGCCAGTCCCCCGGAGAGTCGGCCGCACCTGAGCGGCACGCTCCGGAGCGGCTCCGGCGGCGCCAGGACTTCGCGGCAACCATGCGGACCGGGCGTCGTGCGAGGCATGCGCTGCTTACGGCTGTGGCGCGCCGGACACATGGGCCAGACACACGGTTGGGTTTCGCGGTCAGCCGACGTGTCGGCGGTGCCGTGGTGCGCAATCACGTGAAACGACAGCTGCGAATGATCGTCCGCTCCTCCCGCTGGCACAGCGGCTGGGACGTGGTGATCGTCGCCCAACCCACGTGCGCAGAAGCTCGATTCGACGAGCTTGAGCGCGCAATCGCGAGCACATGCGAGAAACTGGGCGTCCTCATGGGGAATCGAGCGTCGTGAAGACGTCTCTGCTCGCGATGATCGGTTTCTACCAGCGATACGTCTCGCCCGGTCTGCATGTCGGCGTCGGCCCTGCGTGCCGCTTCGAGCCCACGTGCTCCCACTACGCCGCGGAGGCCATCGAGGTTCACGGCGCGGCCCAGGGCACATGGCTGGCCGTCCGCCGTCTCGCGCGCTGCCGTCCGGGCGGTGGCACCGGCTACGACCCTGTCCCAGAGGCACCCGCCAGCGCGCACACGCACGATGGCCAGGTCGCATGATGTTTCACGTGAAACATCGATTCGGCCTCACCGCCCTCGCGCTCCTAGTCGCCGCGGTGGTCGCCACCGGTTGTACCGGCTCCGGCGCGCCCGCACAGGGCTGGGCGCAGCCGGTAAAGGGCCCCGGCGGCACGCTGCTCATTCAATCCCAGGTCGGCATGGTGACCGCGCTGGCCGCCGACGGCTCGAAGGTTGCCGAGTTCCAGGTCAAAGGCCCGCCGACCCGAAACTTCCTCGGCCAGGAGTCCCAGCACCCCACGCCGCTCTACGCGGCACCGATCGTGGACGGCACCACCGCCTACGTCGTCGGCTACCACGGCCGGGTAGCGCGATTGAGCCTCGATGGCGGCGCGATCAGCGAGAAGTGGGGGGTCGACCTCAACGAGCAGGTCGTCGCGACCCCGATCCTTCGCGGCGACCGCCTCTATGTCTCGGCGGAGAGCGGCACGCTGCACGTGCTGGACGTCGCCAACGGCAACATCACCAAGACCTCGCGCCCCACGAACGGCCGCGTGTGGGGTGCGCCTGCCGTGCAGGACAACCGCCTGTTCATCGCGACGCTGGACAGCAGCGAGGTGGTCGCGGTCAACGCGGACTCCGGCGCCACCGAGTGGAAGCACGAGGGTGCCGGTGCCGCCGCCGCCGACCTGATCGTGCAGGGCAACCTCCTCGTCCTCCCGTCGTTCGATCGCACGATCCACGGCCTCGACCCGGCGACGGGCGCTGAGAAGTGGCAATTTGCTGGCGATGGCTGGTTCATCGGCCAGCCGGCGGTCACCGCTCAGGCGATCTATGCCGGCAGCATGCGCGGCTCCGTGTATGCCCTCGACCGTGACGGCAAGATGCGCTGGACGTTCTCGCGCACCGGCCTCGAGTTCCGCGCCACGCCGCTCATCTCTGGCGACACGCTGATCGTCGCGTCCCGTACCGGCGAGATCATCGGTCTCAACCTGGCCGACGGCACAGAGAAGTGGTCGCGCGCCGTCGATGGCGCTCAGATCGATGCCAGCGGCGCACTCACTGACTCGGGTGTGGTCTACACGACCCCGGACTACAAGCTGATCCGCGTCGACCCGGCCAACGGCGAGGTGAAGTCCTCCAGCGTCACCCCGACCGGTGGTGGCAGCGGCTTCCCGATTGGCAAGATCTGGCGCACGGTCCTCGAGACGCCGTTGATCAACACCATCGTCGTGCTGACCGCGCTCCTCGCCGGCTCCTACGGCCTCGCGATCCTCGCGTTCACCGTGCTCTTGAAGGCGCTGACGTTCCCGCTGACCCTCCGGAGCCTCCACTCCATGAAGGCGATGCAGGAAATCCAGCCCCAGATGCAGGAGATCCAGAAGAAGTACACGGATCCGCGCCGCCGACAGGAAGAGACCATGCGTCTCTACCGCGAGGCCGGCGTGAACCCGCTGGGCTGCCTGGGCCCGCTGGTGATCCAGACGCCCATCTTCTTCGCGCTCTACCAGGTCGTCCGCCTTACCGTCGGCGCG
>CANIRU010000072.1 GCA_947470025.1 Chloroflexota bacterium | reverse complement strand
CGAGGCTGTCGAACCCCGGTCCGAGGTTCGCGGAAGTCGTCGGGACGCGCACAGAGACGGTTCGGTCAGCCATGTAGGCAAGTCTACATGTGGCGTCAGATACGGACCCGCACGCCCGTGAACCCGACCCCCGCGCGGCATACACTTCGAGGGGTTGGCGCGCCGCGTGTTCGCTGCGCCGCCGCACTCTGCTCCGTCCGCCCGAGGCGCGTAGCCGCCTCAATCCGGGGGAGCCCGAGGGGGCTGTGCCCCCTCGGATCTCATCCCCCTTCCCGCGCCCCGCGCGGAGCGCTGCTCCGATCGGGGTACAGAAGGGGGCAGGGGGATGGGTCGCCCACCTCGCGGCAACCCACGCCCCGCAGCATCAGGCAGCCGCGCGCCCTCGACGGGCCGCAGAAGGAGACCCCGCATGGATGACATCGTGATCGTGGATGGCGCCCGCACGGCCATCGGCACCTTCGGCGGGGCCTTCGCCGACACCTCCGTCACGGAGCTCGGCGCCATCGTCATCCGCGAGGCCGTCCGCCGCGCCGGCGTCGACCCCAAGGACGTCGACCAGGTGATTATGGGCAACGTCGGCGGCGCCGCCGAGGACGCCTACCTCGCACGTAACGCATCGCTGAACGCCGGCCTGCCGATCGAGACCCCCGCCCTCGCCGTCAGCCGCGCCTGCGGCTCAGGCCTCGAGGCCATCGCCAACGCCGCGCGCTGGATCCAGTCCGGTGACGCCGAGGTGGTCGTGGCCGGCGGCACCGAGAACATGACGCGCATCCCGTACTACCTGCACAAGGCGCGCAGCGGCTACCGCTACGGCGACGGCGTGCTGCAGGACGGTGTGCAGGCGCTGCTCACGGACCCCAACGCGCAGATGATCATGGGCATCACCGCCGAGAACCTCGCCCAGAAGTTCGAGTTGTCGCGCACCGTGCAGGACGAATACGCCCTGCGCTCGCAGGAGCGCGCCGCGCACGCCATCGAGGCCGGCTACTTCGACGCGCAGATCGTGCCCGTCGAGGTGAAGAAGGGCCGCGAGACGGTCGTCTTCGACAAGGACGAGCACCCGCGCATGACGACCATGGAGTCGCTCGCGAAGCTGCGCCCCGTCTTCAAGGCGGACGGCGACGTGACCGCCGGCAACTCCTCGGGCATTAACGACGGTGCGGCTGCAGTGGTCGTGACGACCGCCTCGAAGGCCAAGGAGCTCGGGCTGCGCCCGCGCCTGCGGATGCTGTCGCGCGCGGTCTCCGGCGTCGACCCGGCGATCATGGGCAGCGGCCCGATCCCGGCGAGCCATGCCGCGCTCCAGCGCGCCAACCTCACCATCGACGACATGGACGTGATCGAGCTGAACGAGGCGTTCGCCTCGGTGGCCGCGGCGTGCTCGCTGGGCCTCAACCTGCCACTGGACAAGACCAACCCCAACGGCGGCGCGATCGCCCTCGGGCACCCCGTCGGCGCGACCGGCACGATCCTCACGCTCAAGCTGATGCACGAGCTGGAGCGCACCGGCGGCCGGTACGGCCTCGTCACGCTCTGCATCGGCGGTGGCCAGGGCATCGCCGCCGTCTTCGAGCGCATCTCCTAGCCCTCGGGCGGCCGCGAGAAGCGACCGGGCGCGGGCCTCGAGGTCACCGCCGGTTCGAGGCGCGAAGTAGGTCGCCCCATCCCCCTGCCCCCTTCCCTGCGCGGGAAGGGGGGATGACTGGCGAGGGCTCCGCCCTCGCGCTCCCCCGAGACCGAGGATGCTTCGCACCTCGTGGAGAGTCCTCACCGGCCCTCTCCCCCTCGAAGGGGCGTGGGTTCGGAACGGATCGCATTGCGTCAGTACGCCGAGCTTTGGACGCGACAGCCCCGCGGCACCCGGCATCTCGGTGCTGACGTGCGAACCACTCGCACCGAATTGCCGCGACCACATCGAATTTCGCCGGGAGTGTGAGGGGCGCAGCTCCTCACATTTGGTTCTCTTTTCAGAACCCTTCCCGCGCCGGGAGGGGCAGGGGTGGGCCGACCCCCGGTTGCACCGCGAACGCCCGAGTAGCCTCGAGGCCCGCGCCCCGTCGGTCTCGACCTCGCGCTACTTCCCGCCCAGCAAGGCGCGCACGCGTTCCCACGCGGCGTGCGTGATCTGCATCTCCGGCCGCGTCGCGTCCAGCACCAGCCACCGCTCCGGCTCCGCCGCCGCCAGTTCGAGGAACCCCCGCCGCACCCGGCGGTGGAACTCGATGTCCTCGCGCTCGAGGTAGTCGAGGCCGCGCTCGCCGCGCTGGAAGCCCTGCTCCGGCGTCAGGTCGAGGAGCAGCGTCAGGTCGGGCACGATCCCCTGCGTGGCCGCGCGGTTCGCCGCATCCACCACGGAAGCATCGAGGCCGCGACCATAGTGCTGGTAGGCCACCGTCGAGTCGGCGAAGCGGTCGCAGATCACCAGCGCGCCCCGTTCGAGGGCGGGCCGGATCACCTCGGACACCAGCTGTGCGCGTGCTGCCGTGAAGACGAGCAGCTCGGCAGCGGGGGCGGGCGGTGTCTCGCCCTCCGCGGTGGCGAAGAGCGCGGCGCGCAGGCGTTCGCCCAGCGGCGTGCCGCCCGGCTCGCGGCACGTCACGACCTCGACGCCCGCGTTGGATGCGAGGCGTGCGAGGGCCGTGATCTGCGTGGTCTTGCCGGCGCCCTCGCCACCCTCCAGGGTGACGAAGACGCCTCGGTCGTTGCTCATCGCGCCATCATCGCGCGCGGTGCTCGCGGGCGTCACTGCCCCACGGCAGGCCGCGGCTCGGAGGGGCGGCCTCGCCGATCACGGTCACGCGCCGGAACGGCTCGTTGCCCTTCGACACCGTGCGCAGGCCGTGGCGGGTCGCCAGCTCGTGCTGGAGCCGGCGGATGTACGCGCTCTGCGGCGCGAGCTCCACGCTCTGCGCGCCGCGCGTCGAGACGTCGGCGATCGCCTCCTCCGTCTCGCGGAGCGCGGCGGTCGTCGGATCGCTCGCGTCGCCCTCGCCGCGCAGCGCGAGGAGTTGGCGCTCCATCTGCTGCGTGGTGTTGTTGCGCAGCACGTAGATCGGGATGCCCCGCTCCTCGGCCTGCTTCAGCGGGCCGCTGCGACGGCGGTAGTACGGGCGCAGCGTGAACACCGCGTCCGCGTCGCGCACGCTGTCCACGATGCTCGCGCCCGACCGCGTCTGGTCGATCGCGGACTCGAGGCGCGCGCGGGAGATGCCGAACGGGAGCAGCCGCCGCTGCGGGCCGCCGGGTGCCGCCGTCAGCGTCTGGCGACGCTCCGGCTCCTCGCGCGCGTTGAGCGGCTCGGCGGGCGTCGTGCGGAGCGGCATGCGCTCCACGGTCTCGATGCCGCCGTCGCCGCCGATCACGCGGATCTCCGCCTCGGCCTCGTAGCCGCGGAGCAGCGCGTCCACCGTCTCGGCGACGTCCTCGTGGACTGCCAGGCGCTGGAAGCCCTGGATCTCGACGAGCACCTCGAAGGTCGGGGGGGAGCGCCGTTCGAGGATCGTCTTCTGCGTGCCGCGCCGTCGCGCCTCCTCGTCGCCGAGGGTGACCGACTCGATGCCGCCGATCAGATCGGAGAGCGTCGGGTTCTGCATCAGGTTGGACAGCGTCGTGCCGTGCGCCGTGCCGACCAACTGCACGCCGCGCTCGGCGATCGTGCGCGCGGCGTCGGCTTCGAGGGCCGTGCCGATCTCGTCGATCACGATCACCTCGGGCGTGTGGTTCTCGACGGCCTCGATCATCACCTCGTGCTGGAGGTGCGGCGATCGCACCTGCATCCGGCGCGCGCGGCCGATGCCGTGGTGCGGGATGTCGCCGTCGCCGCCGATCTCGTTCGAGGAGTCGACGATCACGACGCGCTTGCCCAGTTCGTCGGCGAGCATCCTCGCGACATCGCGCAGCATCGTCGTCTTGCCGACGCCGGGGCGGCCGAGGAGCAGGATGCTCTTCCCGCTCTCGATCAGGTCGCGCATGATCCCGCCCGACCCGGACACGGACCGGCCGATGCGGCACGTGAGCCCGATGATGTGGCCGCGGCGATTGCGGATCGCGGAGATGCGGTGCAGCGTCCGAGGAATACCGGCGCGGTTGTCCTCGCCGAACTCGGAGACCTGCGCGACGACCTGCGTCAGCTCCTGCTCGGTGACCTCGGTCGCCGACAGGTAGACGTCGCCCGTCCCGTAGCGCGCGGTCGGGATGCGTCCGAGGTCGAGCACGATCTCGATGATCCCGGACAGGCCCTCGCTGCGCACGGCCTCCGAGATGCGCGGCGGCATGATGCCGACCAGCAGCTCGATCTCGGTGCGCTCTTCCTCGGTGAGCTGGGCTGTGGCGGCGAGCCGTTGCTCGCGCGCCATCGGCGCACTCAGCGCCCCGGCGTGTGCGAGGTCGTCCGCGTCCGGGTCGTCGTCAAAGTCGTCGAAGTCACCATCGAGGTCATCGTCTAGCTCGTCGTCATCCTCGATGTCGTCGACATCGAGTGCGTCGAGCGCAGCCAGCTCGCGTGCGAGCTCGGCATCGTCATCGGTGTCGTGGTTCAGGCTGTCGCGCGTGTCATTCATTCGGCCGGATCGACCTCCCCCGCGCTGCTTCCGCAGCTCTCTGCGCGCCCGGTGTTAGCCCCCGGTGATCGGGATGCCGGCACGCGCATACGTTTCTTCGCGCACGGGCTGCAATACCCGCTTGCAGAACAGCGCGTACGCGGTCGGCTCGACCTCGAGCCCCGCGCGTCGCAACGCTGCGTCCTCTGTCGTGCCCGAGGCCGCGACGAGCGCGATGTGTCGCTCCGCCCCCCGGGTCCGCCGGGCGATCGCGGCGAGCAGCGCATCCGCTGCCGCGTGGGCGTCCGGCTCCGCCGTCAACGTGAACTGGCCCGTGCTCTTCGCGTAGCGTGCGGTCGCGACCACGCGCCCCTCGTGCTCTGCGAGGAGGGCGCTGTTGCCGCGATCCTGCCAGTGACGGTCTCGAACGGCGTTCCATTCGTCCACTGTCATGGCCATTGATTGTCGTGCTGTTACGGGCACCGCGCGGCAGTACACTTGGAACGCGGAGAACATGTCGTCCTCCGTCCAGGTGCGCACCGTGCGGGTCGTGGTCGAGGTGGGTGCGAGCCGCCCCGTCCACAGCCGCTCCGCCTCCACGCGCGAGAACCCGGCGCGGGGTGCCGCCTCGGTGGCGATGCTGTCCTCCGGCGTGCGCAGCAGGATGTGCGTCACGCTCGCCTCCTCCGCCGCCACGATCGCCTGCCGCAACAGATCCTCGAGGACCTCGCGGTCGTGGGCGTCGTCCGCCTCGATCAGCGTGTCGATCTCCCAGGCATGCTTCGCGCCCAGCTCGCGGGCGGTCGCGATGCCGCGGATCTGGCGGCCCGACACGCTGACCCACGTCCGCCTGCCGAGGTGGAGCCACTGCGCGAAGGCCGCCGCCAGTGGCGTGGCCGCGCCGTTCCCGTGCGCGATGCGCTCGCGCGTCACCGCCAGGTTCTCGCGCACCTCCTCGTCGAACGTGACGAGGGCCACGAGGTCAGTGGGACGCGGGGCGCGCGTAGTCATGTCAGGTGGTCTCCACCGCCGAGGATGCCTTCGCGGCCAGCACCATGCGCGCGAACAGCGCGTGCATCCGGTGATCCGCCGTCAGCTCCGGGTGGAACGAGGTGGCCAGCAGTCGCCCCTGCCGCGTCGCGACGATGCGACCGTCGTCGAGGCGGCACAGCACCTCGACGCCCGCGCCGGCGCGGGTGATCACGGGGGCGCGGATGAACACGGCGCGCAGCGGCGGCCCCTCCATCCCCGCGATGTCGAGGTCTGCCTCGAACGAATCGATCTGGCGGCCGAACGCGTTGCGCTCCACGGTGATGTCCATCGCCGCGATCGGGGGGCGGTCGAGGTTCGTGACCTCGACCGCGAGCATGATCGCTCCGGCGCACGTGCCCCACGCGGGCAGGCCGGCGCGGATGCGGTCGCGCAGCGGCTCCATCAACTCGAAGGCGATCAGCAGTCGGGCAATCGTCGTGCTTTCGCCGCCGGGGATGATCAGCCCGTCTACGGCTGCGAGCTGCTCGAGGGTGCGCACCTCGACGGCATCGATGCCCTCGATGCCGCAGGCGTTGAGCGACGCGATGTGCTCCGCGAAGTCGCCTTGCAGCGCCAGTACGCCGATGAGGGCGCGCTCTCCGGGGGAGGCGGGCGCCCGAGATCCCAAGGTGGCGGGCGTCATGCCGGTGGCCGCTTAGTTCCCTCGACCAGCGAGGAGCTCAGACGGGGCCATCGAGGACACCGACTGCCCGCGCATCGAGTCGGGGATCTCCATCGAGACCTCGGCGAGGATTTGCGGGTCGTTGAAGTGGGTCACGGCCTTCACGATGGCGGTCGCCATCGCGCGCTGCGAGTCCAGCATCTTCTTGTGGCCGGAGGCCGTGCCGTCGTCCAACTCAGCGCCGGACTTGAAGATGCCGGAGCCGACGAACACGCCCTCCGCACCGAGCTGCATCATCAGCGCCGCGTCTGCGGGGCTGGCGACACCACCCGCGGAGAAGTTCGTGACCGGCAGCTTGCCGAGGGTGCGCACCTGGCGTACGAGGTCGATCGGCACCTGCATGTCCTTCGCGACCACGTACAGCTCGTCGTCGCGCATGCCCTGGATGCGGCGGATGTCCGACCAGAGGGAGCGCATGTGGCGCACGGCCTCGACGATGTCGCCCGTGCCGGCCTCGCCCTTCGTGCGGATCATCGCGGCGCCCTCGGAGATGCGCCGCAGCGCCTCGCCCAGGTTGCGGCACCCGCAGACGAACGGGACCTTGAAGTTGTGCTTGTCGATGTGATGGACATCGTCGGCGGGCGTCAGCACCTCGGACTCATCGACGTAGTCGACACCGATGGCCTCGAGGATCTGCGCCTCGACGAAGTGACCGATGCGGGCCTTCGCCATGACCGGGATCGAGACGGTCGCCTGGATCTCCTTGATCATCTTCACGTGGCTCATGCGGGCGACGCCGCCGGCCGCGCGGATGTCGGAGGGCACGCGCTCCAGGGCCATGACGGCGCATGCGCCAGCCTCCTGCGCGATCTCGGCGTGCTCAGGGGTGACCACGTCCATGATCACGCCCCCCTTCAGCATCTGCGCCAGGCCGGCCTTCACGGTCCACGTGGCCGTGTCGGACGAGTGCGAGGAGGTGACGTTGGTGCTGCCGTTGCTGGTCATGGTGCTCCCGGTCGGATCGATGAGATGAGAACCGCTCGAGGCCCGCTCGAGGCCCGCTCGGGCCCCCGGCGCATCGCCGGGGCGGTGCCGCCCATTGTACGCCTGTCGAGGTGATCAGCCTCTCCGCCAGTGCCTCGGGCTTGCCGTGCCATCGCGCCCACACCGAGCCCCGCGTTGCAGTCACATCACGGATGTGGTTTTGCGTAGGCCCTCGTCTGGCTCGCCGATCTAGGGTGGGGCGACAGGAAAGGAGACCCACATGACTGTCCTGGATCGACTGCTTGGCCGACATCCGGAGCCTGATGATCGCCACCAGGCGCAGGGCGCGCCGTCCCCCTCCCCCGCCGCCGAATGCGCGCACGGCGCGATGACGCCCCGGTGGGATGCCATCGAGGACATGGGCCACGAGGATCGCGCCTCCTCGTTCGTCTGCGAGGCGTGTCACTCCACGCTGACCCCGGCGGAGGCCGAGCGTGCCCGCGCGGAGACGGTCGCCCGCCTGCACCTCGGGCAATAGGCACGCCTCAAGCGGGGGCTCTCGGGTGTTGGTCACGGTGCCGTGTCTATACTCGGCATCGTGACCAACGACCCACTCATCCGCCCCACCCCCGAGCACATCGAGGATCGCCCGAAGGCCGCCGCCGCGCGGCTCCTGATCGGCGGACCGGTCGTCCTGCTCACCTCCGCCTGGCGTGGCCGCACCAACGTGATGCCGCTCGCGTGGCACATGCCGATCTCCACCGACCCGCCGATGCTCGCGATCGCGGTCGAGCGGTCGAGGCACACGGCGGAGATGATCCAGCACTCGCAGGAGTTCGCTCTCAACTTCCCGACGCGCCCGCTGCTCCACCACGTGCAGTACCTCGGCTCGATGCACGGTGACCGCGTCGACAAGGTCGAAGCGACCCAGCTCGAGACGTTCCAGCCACAGAAGGTGATCGCCCCGCTGCTCGCCGCCTGTGCCGCGTGGGTGGAGTGCACGGTCGTCGAGGTGATGCCGCTGGGCGACCACATCCTGTTCGTCGCGCTGATCGCGGCGGTGCAGGTCGACCCCGACTCATTCGATGATGGATGGCTGCTGGGTCCGGAAGAGACGCGCCCGCTGCACTACCTTGGCGGCACGCGCTACTCGTTCCTCTCGCGCGTCGTCGAGGCGCGCGTGCCGCAGGCTGCGGACGCCCCCGAGCGCATCCTCCGCGAACGTCTCGCCGAAGAGCTTGAGCTGACGCGCGACGCCCGCGACAAGCGCGAGGAGCGCCTCGACGCCCTCAAGCGCGAGGTGGAGGCAGGCCGTGCCCTTGACCTCGCCGGCCTCGAACTCGAGATCTCCCCCGAGCACGTCCTGGACCTCACGCACGGCCACGTCCTCGGCGAGCCCACGCGCGAGTAGGCGCGCGATCCCCCCTGCGAGCCGCCACCGAACGAGACAGGTCGTAGCGCCGTTGCATCGGTACCGTCCCGAAACGTCGCGCCTCCAGGGCGTAGGTTGGGTCGGAGTGAGCATGTTGAAGGAGTGATGCAATCAGTCAGGTCGCCTTGATCATCGTGACGGTCGCCGTCGTGCTACTGGTTCTGGGGTATTTCACGATCTCCTTCGCGTAGCCCGCGCTGCCGCTTAAAGCAGCGCGTCCCCGTGAGCCCCGGATTCGATGTGATTCGCGGCGTTCGAGGTTCGACGGCGGGCGTTCCGCCCGTCGGCGCGCTTGCGGGTCAACGGTGCATGCGGCCCATCTACGCCCATCCCGCCCGCGAGCCGACGGGGATCTCCCGAAGACTGCTCCCCATCGCCACGAGTGCGAAGCACCCTCGATCCCGGGGGAGCGCGAGGGCTACGCCCTCGCGCTTCATCCCCCTGCCCGCGCAGGGAAGGGGGCAGGGGGATGGGCCGCCCGACGCGGCCACCTCAACGTCACTCGCCACGTCGAGGCCACACCCATCCGCACTGCCCCGGACGCAGCGAACCCCCGCGTTTCGGCGGGGGCTCGTCGCAGTCCTCGAAGGGGACGAAGGGCTATGCGGTCGCCTCGCCGGAGTCGCCGTCGTCCGGCGACAGGTCACGCAGCACCGGCTCGCTCGGCGGCACCATCCGCGGTCGCGACGCCGAGGGTGCCGAGGCGACCAGGCGACGGTCCGCCTGGTCGACGCGGTCGAGCACCGGCCGCACCTGCGGCGCGTCAGCCATCGGCTCCAGCGCGCGGCGGAGTTGCTGCACGGCACGGCCGATCTCGTTCGGGTCGGTGGAGCCGGAGGTCGCGAGTGCGGCCAGCGCCTCCTGGCGCGACATCAGGAACTCCTTCACGGCAGAGAAGGTCTACGACCGCATGGAGTCCAGCATCCGCAGCATCACCTTGCGCTGCTCGGCCAGGTTGGTCTCCAGCGCGTCCATGTCGCTGTCGAACCGCGAGAGGGCGACCTCGACCGTGTCGCGCTGCTCCTCGCCGTACTGGAGGAAGGGCATCCGCTGCGCGTCGATCTGCTCACGCGTCCCGGCAATGCGGCCGCGCTGGTCGGCGAGGTACTCCGCGAACGAGCGCGCGACGTGGTCGGAGCCCGACTCGTTCATGCGGTGCTCGAGGGCGTCGAGGTTGGCCTCCTCGCCATCGGCGTACTCGTTCAGGGGACGCAGGCGCTCTTCGAGGTTCGTGAGCATGCGCTGCATCGTGGCGGTCTGGTGGACCAGGAGCTCGTGGAGCGGCTCCATCTCGGACTCGAACTCATGGCGCATCGTGGTCAGGAGCTCGGCCTGGGTGTGGAAGTGCTCCGCGACGCGCTGCAGGCGCTTGGAGGGCACCACCGGCTGGGGTGCGACCTCGACCGCTGATCGAGAGGCCGGGACGACCTCGCTGGCTCGCCCGTCGTCATCCTACTGCCCAGCCAGACGCCCAGCCTGCTCGCGGCCTTCAACCTCACCCGCGCGCAGGTCGACCGGGAGGCCGTGGCCATCGACCGGGACGGTCACACGTACGCGGGAGCGGCCGCGATTAACCGCGCGTTGCGCGAGATCGGCGGGCGCTGGGCACTGCTGGCAGGCGTGTACGCGATCCCCGGTGTGCGCTGGTGCGAGGACGTCGGATACCGCTGGTTTGCCCGCCATCGAGGCTGCTTCAGCCGCTGGGGCCTGACGCCGTGGTGCGAGCGGCCGGGCGTCCGGTGCGGCCCGGACGAGGCTTAGCGCCACTCCTCGGAAGCTAGATCATGGCCTCTAGGCCGAGCCAATGGGAGCGAGCGCCCCATTCACCGCCCCCGCCGTCCCGCTTCCGCCCCTCGGTCGGGTGAGCTCCTCGCGGTGAGTTGCGGATAGGTGCTGAGCGCGTAGCCCGCCTAGACGCGCTCTCTGGTTGGGCGTGGGAGCTAAGGCAGTATGACGCGGCGTGGGAAGAAGGCTTCGCCCACCTCAAGCAATACGTTGAAGCGCATGACGATGCGCGCGTGCTAGGAAGCTTCAAGACGGAGGACGGCTACCGACTTGGCCAGTGGATTCATGTGCAACGCCGCAACCGCGTCACGCTGGCTGCTGAGCGCGTTGCCCGTTTAGAGGCACTCTCTGGTTGGGTTCTGTCAGAACTCAGGGCCCGCCGACTCCTCCCCCCCCGCCGCCCCTGAGCCGCGCTGTATAGTGCGGGGCATGAACGTGCGCCGCCGCCTCGTGGCGCTGCAGTCAGCGCGGCGTAACGGACGAAACGTACTGATGGTGAATCGGTCGGCGATGAGCCCTGAGTTCTGACAGAACCCACAGTTACTTACCGATGAGCGTGATGGCGGTTGGTCCCGCAAATCCCTTCGGGAACACCCGGACGAAGTCTGCGTT
>CANIRU010000071.1 GCA_947470025.1 Chloroflexota bacterium | reverse complement strand
GGGTCGAGGCGGACGTGACCGCGAACCCCGGTGCGATCGCCGGGGCGCAGGCGCTGATCCTGCCGGGCGTGGGCGCCGCCGCCGACACGATGAGGAACCTGCGCGACGGTGGCCTCGACGGGCCGATCCGCGACTACATCGCCTCGGGCCGACCGTTCCTCGGCGTGTGCATGGGGATGCAGGCGCTCTTCGACGTGTCGGAGGAGGAGGGCGAGCACGAGTGCCTCGGCGTCCTCGGCGGGCGGATCGTGCGCTTCCCGTACGGGATGACGGTGCCGCACATGGGCTGGAACACGGTGACCGTGCGTCCCGACGCGGACACGGGCCTGCCGCTGCACCCCGTGTTCGAGGGCATCGACCAGGACTCGTTCTTCTACTTCGTCCACTCGTACCACCCTGCGCCGACGAAGGCCGAGGTCGTGATCGGGCTGACCGACTACCTCGGCGTCACGTTCCCGTCGGTGGTTGGGCGTGACAACGTGATCGCGACGCAGTTCCACCCCGAGAAGTCCGGCGCCGCGGGGCTGCGGCTGTACGCGAACTTCCTGCGCCTGGCGCGTGAGCGCGGATCGATCGCGCCTGACGTGTCGGCGCTAAGGTAAGCGAACACATGGACGTGATTCCGGCGATCGACATCCGCGGCGGACAGTGCGTGCGCCTCGCGCAGGGCGACTACGCGCGCGAGACCGTGTTCAGCGAGGACCCGCTGGCGATGGCGCGGAAGTGGGCCTCGATGGGCGCGCGGCGCATCCACGTCGTCGACCTCGACGGCGCGCGTGACGGTGCGCAGGCGAACGCCGCGATCGTGCGCCGCATCTCGCAGTCGCTCGACGTGCCGGTGCAGACCGGCGGCGGGATGCGCACGATGGACGTGATCCAGGCGACGCTTGAGGCGGGCCTCGACCGCATCGTCATGGGGACCGCGGCGGTGAAGGACCCGGTGTTGCTGCGCGAGGCGATCGCGTTCGCGGACGACCGACTGATCGTCTCCGTGGACGCGCGCGATGGCCGCGTGGCGCTCGAGGGCTGGGTCGAAGCGACCGACCTCGACGCGGTCGCGTTCATCGAGCAGCTGCGTGACCTCGGCGTGCAGCGTGTCGTCTACACCGACATCTCGCGCGACGGCGTGACCGACGGCCCGAACTTCGCGATGTACGAGCGCATCACGCGCGACCTCGGCATCCCGGTCGTCGCGGCGGGCGGCGTCGGCAGCGTCGAGGACCTCGTGCGCCTCGCGGAGTGCGGCGTCGAGGGCGCAATCGTGGGGCGCGCGATTTACACGGGTGACGTCGACCTCGCGGAAGCGCTGGCGACCGTGCCCGGCGCGCGAGGATAGCGACATGCTGACAAAGCGCATCATCCCCTGCTTCGACGTCGATAACGGACGTGTCGTGAAGGGCGTCTCGTTCGTCGAGCTGCGCGACGCGGGCGATCCCGTCGAGCTGGCACGAAAGTACGACGCGGCGGGGGCGGACGAACTCGTGTTCCTCGACATCACGGCCTCTTCCGATGCGCGGACGAGCGTGTACGACGTCATTCGCAACACGGCCGACCAGGTGTTCATCCCGCTGACCGTAGGCGGCGGCGTGCGGCAGACCGGCGACGTACGCCTGATGCTCGAGGCCGGCGCGGACAAGGTGTCGATGAACACCGCCGCCGTCGAGCGGCCCACGCTCATCGGTGAGGGCGCGCACGGCTTTGGATCGCAGTGCATCGTCGTCGCGATCGATGCGCGTCGTGTCGCCGATGGGAAGTGGCGCGTGTTCACGCACGGCGGCCGCACCGACACGGGCCGCGACGCTATCGAGTGGGCGAGCGAGGCCGCCGAGCGCGGCGCCGGAGAGCTCCTTGTCACGTCGATGGACACGGACGGCCACCAGGGTGGCTACGACCTGCCGTTGCTGCGCGCGGTGCGCGAGGCCGTGCACGTGCCGGTGATCGCCTCGGGCGGGGCGGGCACCGTCGAGCACATGTACGACGCGCTGACCGAGGGCGGGGCGGACGCGGTGCTCGCCGCCTCGGTCTTCCACTTCGGCACGATCACGATCCCCGAGCTCAAGCAGTACCTCGACTCACGCGGCGTGCCCGTGCGCCCCGTCGCTCCGATCTAGCCGCGACGAGGGCGGGGTGGGACGCGGGGCGCTGTCCTCGTGCGCGAGTAGGCATCGCGGCACAGCGTGAGGCGGCCGACCCCTACCCCTCCCGGCGCGGGAGGGGGTCAGGAACAGAGGAACGAACCGTGAGGGGCTGCACCCCTCACACTCCCGGCGGAATCGGGCGTTCACAGTCCCGACTCAGAGAGCCCAGCGTCCAACCGAGGTGCCCAGCACCCTGGTCTCAAGGGAGCACGAGGGCGAAGCCCTCGCTATTCATCCCCCTTCCCGCGCAGGGAAGGGGTTGGGGGATGGGCCGCCACCCGGTTGAACGTCGCCGTCACTCGTTTTGTCGACGGCCCGCCTGACGGTCGCCGCCTCGACGCTACGGGTTGAGGTTCACCAGCGCGCCGGTGTCGAGGTCGAGCGAGCGGTAGTAGCAGTTGCGCGGCTCGCCCTGCTGGTTCTTCGTGTGGCAGATGCCGCCGCGGTTCGGGCGCACCTTGTAGACGAGCGAGTTCTGCTCGCAGTTCACGAGCACCTCAAGCAACGCGAAGGTCTCACCGGACGTGTCGCCCTTGATCCACAGTTCGCGGCGCGAGGTGCTCCAGAACACGGCAATGCGGCGCTCGATGGCGGTCTTCAACGCTAACTCGTTCACGTAGGCCACAAGGATCACTTCGCCGGTGTCGACGTTCTGCACGGCACACGGCAGGATGCCCGGCGACTCCGCCGCCTTCGCGAGCTTGTCGAAGTCGAGCGTGAGATCGAGGCCTTCTTCGAGCGGGTTGGAGGTGGTCATCGGCGGGCCCCTGTCGTGATCGCGGTGCATTCAACTCGTCCCTGCCAGTCTCCCGCGATGCGTCGCGCAGCGCTACGGCTATGATGCGGTGAGCATTTCGGCCGCCCGGTGAATCCGGGGCGGGATCTTCGGCGTACTGACCCTGTACACCCCGACCGCATCACGGATGGAGCAGCATGAAGCTGACGCTGCTCGCCACGACCCGTATGACGATCACGCTGCACTAGGCGGCGGCGCGGAACCCCCCGACGCCAGCCCCCCCTGCTCCGGGGGAGGGGGCACAGATCTGAGATTCAGACGGCCGCGCGCTCCTCGTCCCGGACGCGCTGGAGGGCGGCGATCGCGACCTGGATCTGCTCATCGTCCGGGGCGCGCGTCGTCAGCTTCTGCAGCGCGAGGTTGCCTGCGAATAGCCAGCGCACCACGGGCCAGTCCTGGTGGAAGCCTGCGAACCGGATCACCTCGTACGACACGGCGGCGACGATCGGCACGAGGATGATGCGCGACGACAGCCGCCACCACAGCGGATCCGCACCCGCGAACGCGAAGACGACCATCGCGACGAGGGCCACTGTCAGCAGGAACGACGTCCCGCAGCGCGGGTGCTCCTTCGGGTAGCGGCGGATCGCGGGGACGTTCAGCTCCCGCCCCTCTTCGTGCGCGTAGATCGTCATGTGCTCCGCGCCGTGGTACTGGAAGACGCGGCGGATGTCCTTCGCGCGGCCCATGACCCAGATGTACCCGACGAGGAGCCCCAGCCGCAGGACGCCCTCGATCGCCAGCGCCATCCATGGCGCGGGGAGCAGCGGGTCGAGCCACGCCGTCACGATCACCGGCCCGACGAAGAACGCGCCGATGCCGACCCCAAACGCGCCAAGGAGTACCAGCCAGTCCAAGGCTGTCAGGGAGCGCGCCTCGCCATGGCTGTCGATCTGGTCGGACGCGACCGCCGCGGACCACGTCAGCGCCCGCATGCCGAGCGCCAGCGTCTCGAATAGCACCAGGACGCCCCGGAGCAGGGGGACGTGGCGCAGCGGGGTGGTGAGGACCCCTCCGAGGCGCTCCGAGCGCGCCTCGATGCTGCCGTCGGGGCGGCGCACGGCGACGGCCATCGCCGTCGCGCCACGCATCATGACGCCCTCGATCACTGCCTGCCCGCCGTACGTCGGTGTGCTCACGCTGTCAGCCTACGCGAGATGCACTCCAGCGACACCGCACGGTGGCACAGACGCAGAGAGGGCGGCCAATCGGCCGCCCTCTCTGCGTGTGCTGCGCGAGGCCCCGAGGAGCCTCGATTCGATCGCCGGGACTACCGCTCGTAGCGGCGGCGGAAGCGCTCGACGCGCCCTGCGGTGTCGACGATGCGCTGCTCGCCCGTGTAGTGCGGGTGGCAGTTGGAGCAGACGTCGAGGTGGATCTCCGGCTTGGTGGACTTCGTCGTCCACTCGTGGCCGCAGGCGCACTTCACCGTGGCCTCTTCGTACGTGGCGTGGATGCCAGCCTTCATGCGTGGCTCCCTTCGATGTTCGTGTGGGTCTCTTCGATCATACCTCGGCTCGATCACACGTCCGAGGCGGCTCCGGACTAGGCCGCGGGGGCTTCGGCGGGGATGATCGAGACCTGCTTGCGACCGCCCTTGGCGTACGGGCTGAAGTGCACCGCGCCCGGGACCTTCGCCCAGAGCGTGTGGTCCTTGCCGACGCCGACGTTCGTGCCAGCGTGCACGCGGGTGCCGCGCTGTCGAATGATGATCGAGCCCGCAGTCACGATCTGGCCGTCCGACCGCTTCACGCCGAGGCGCTGCGATGCGGAGTCGCGACCGTTCTTGCTGGAGCCACCGGACTTCTTGTGAGCCATGTCGCTGTCCCTTAGCCCGCGGTGATGTCGGTGATCACCAGCTGCGTGCGCTGCTGGCGGTGACCCCGCATCGTCTTGTTGCGGGTCTTGTTCTTGAAGTTGAAGTACGTGACCTTCGGCGCGCGGTCGTGCGCCTCGACACGGGCCTTCACGGACGCGCCGGACACCAGCGGGGCGCCGACGGTCGTCTTGTCGCCGTCGCCGAGCAGGAGGACGTCGCTCAGCGTGAGCTCCGTGCCTTCAGCCTCGTCGAGGCGCTCCACGGCGATCTTGTCGCCGGGGCGCACACGGTACTGCTTTCCGCCGGAGCGGATAATCGCGAACATAATGAGCCTTCCGAGGGTTGCGTAGAAAGTTCAGTGTAAAGAGCCCTCGGAGGTCGGTCAATCCGCCACCATCCTGTGGCACACTGTTCGCAGGATGTCCGGCCGGCTCAATCCGAGCAGCAACCTGATCCGTCTCACTCTTAGACCTCGACCGGAGCCCCGTACCTGAGCCTCATCGACGTCATCTCCCTCCCGTACGACGCCTTCAACTGGCTGCTCGACCTGGTGTTCTCGACCGCGTACGGGCTGTTCACCCAGTTCGGCGCGCCGATCGTCTTCATCGCGGCCCTGATCGAGTCGACGCTGGGGCTCGGGATGGTCTTCCCCGGCCAGCAGATCATCTCGCTGGGCGGGGCGGCCTCCGCGAAGGGCGACGCGGGGAACGTCGTGGTGATGCTCCTGTACGCAACCGCGGGCACGATCCTCGGGGACGTGATCTCGTACGTGGTCGGGCGGCGTTGGTCGGAGCGGCTGTTCGCGTCACGCTTCGCCCAGTCGCTCCGCGTCGCATCCTCGATGATGGAGGGGCGGGCGCGCTGGCTGATCCCGTTCTACCACTTCTATAGCGTGACCCGTTCCGTCGGGCCGGCCGCGGCGGGGGCGCTGCGCGTGCCGTTCCGCATCTGGTTCCCGCTGGACGCCTTCGGCGCCGCGCTGTTCAACGTGATCTGGATTGCGGTGGGGTACGCCTTCGGCGCGACCTTGCTCCAGGACAACGGCACGTTGAAGGAATCGCCAGTCGTGCGCGTCGGCCTCGTGGTCGTCGCGATGGCATGGTTCTTCGTCGTCCGGCATCTCTTCGAGCGGCGCCTGCGCGAGGTGCGCGCCGCCGAGGCGCTGGCGTCAACCCGCGAGACCTCGACGTCCCCGGACGTCGAACTGGCCCTGCGTGAGCAGGGCCAGCACGACTCGATCAACGCGAGGTAACTGCGGCGCGGTCGAGCGGGGCTACTCCCCGGTGGACGACGCGTTCGTCTGCTGACCCCAGGCCAATCCCGGGCGGCCCTGCGGCGTCTCCGGCTCCTCTTCGCGACCCGCGGCCGGCAGCGGCGTAGCGGGCGGAGGCGGCGCCGAGGAGTTCGAGATGTCGCTCGGGGCCGGGCGGTTCTCCGCCGGGCCCAGGATGCGCAGCAGCTCTTCGCCTTCGACCGTCTCGACCTCGATCAGTCGGGCCGCCAGGATCTCGAGCTTGTCGCGGTGCGCGGCAAGAACCGTCCGGCACCGCTGGTGCGCCTCGTCAATGACGCGGCGTACCTCGTCGTCGATCTCCTGCGCCGTCCGCTCGGAGTAGTCGCGTTCCTCGGAGATGTCGCGGCCCAGGAAGACCATCGAGGTGCGGCGTCCGAAGGTGCGCGGCCCCATGCGGGCAGACATGCCCCACTGGGTGACCATGTTGCGCGCAATCTGCGTGACCTTGCCGATGTCGTCGTGGGCGCCCGTGGTCATCTCCCCGAAGATCAGCTCCTCGGAGACGTGCCCGCCGAGGGCCATCGTCATCATCGCCTCGTAGTACGACCGGTCCTGCAGGCGGCGGTCGTCCTGCGGGAGCGGGCGGGTGAATCCACCGGCCATGCCGCGGGCAACGATCGTGACCTTGAACGGCGGATCGGCGCGCGGCTGGAAGTACCCGGCGACGGTGTGCCCCGCCTCGTGGTACGCGATGATCTTCTTCTCCATCTCGGTGATGACCCGGGACTTCCGTTCCGGGCCGGCGATCACGCGGTCGACCGCCTCGTTCATCTCGTCCATCGAGATGCGCTTGCGGTTGCGACGCGCGGCGAGGATCGCCGACTCGTTGACGAGGTTCGCGAGGTCGGCGCCGGAGAAGCCCGGCGTCTGGCGCGCGATCGTCTCGAGCGAGATGTCCTGCTCCAGCGGCTTGCCCTTCACGTGGACATCGAGCACCGCGCGGCGGCCCTTCACGTCCGGGAGATCGAGCGTGACCTGCCGGTCGAAGCGGCCCGGGCGCAGGAGCGCCGGGTCGAGGACGTCGGGACGGTTGGTCGCGGCGATCACGATGACGTTCGAGTTCGACTCGAAGCCGTCCATCTCGACCAGGATCTGGTTCAGCGTCTGTTCGCGCTCATCGTGCGAGCCACCGAGGCCGGCGCCGCGCTGGCGGCCGACGGCGTCGATCTCGTCGACGAACACGATGGCGGGCGCGTTGCGCTTCGCCTGGTCGAAGAGGTCACGGACGCGGCTCGCGCCGACACCCACGAACATCTCGACGAACTCGGAACCGGAGATGTGGAAGAACGGGACGCCCGCCTCGCCGGAGACGGCGCGCGCGATCATCGTCTTGCCGGTGCCCGGAGGGCCAACGAGCAGCACGCCGTGAGGGATGCGCGCGCCGAGGGCGGCGAACTTCTCCGGGTACTTGAGGAACTCGACGACTTCCTCCAGCTCCTGCTTGGCCTCTTCCTGACCGGCGACGTCCATGAACGTCACGGTCGGCTTCTGGCCGGTGAACATCTTGGCTCGGCTCTTGCCGAAGGACATCGCCTGGTTATTGGCGCCGCCCGCCTGCCGCATCATGAAGATGAGGATGGCGCCGAAGGCGACGATCGGCAGGAAGTTGATGAGCAGTCCGACGACGCTGCCGAACTGGCTCGGGCCCTTCACGACGACGCGCACGCCCTTGTCGCCGCCAACGGTGACGTTGGCGTCCTTCAGGATCTCCTGGACGGAGGCGGATTCTTCCTTGCGCGAGCGGATCGGCTCCGCCTGATCCTTGATCTTGACCAGGAGGGTGTCGGTACTCACCTCGATCGACTCGACCTTGCCCTGCTGGGCGAGGGAGATCACTTCCGAGATCGGCTTCTCCGTGGATGCCGTGGCGGGTCGGAAGACCATCACCACCACCAGCACCAACGCTACCAGGATGAGCAGGTAGACGAAGACGTTACGGGTGGAGCGTGCATTCATACTGGCTCGCTTTCGCCCGAGCGGAGGGGACGCACCCGGCTTGGAGGTGGGGAGGTGCGACCCGGTCCGGAGTCGGTCGTTGCCGACTCATTTGTTCGGTGATCCGAGTGTAGCACCGGCCCCTGCCCGTCGAGGAACCTCGACGCCCGGGGATTCCCGCACATTGTTCCTCGGGCCGATCGGTGGGAACGCCCGTCAGTTGCGCGTGCGGACCCCACGAGCGACGCGTAGAATGCGGCCGGCCCGCGCAACTGCCCGCGTCCATCTGCCCCCGTTGGTCTGCACATCGAGGGAGTTTGCCATGCTCGGTGTCGGCCTCAGCACGGCGTGCATGTGTGTCTGCTGCGGCGGTGAAATGACTCCGTACTCGACATGGGTGTCCCAGTGCCGCGGCTGTGGCTTCATGGCCTCGACGCTGGCATCCGGAGGCGGGACCGGGGTCGATGGGCTCGAGGAGCTTCGGCGCGGGAACTACGAGCGCATCCTCACGCGTCTCGAGCGGCTGCATCCGATGGCCGGCGCGAGGGTGCTCGATGTCGGATCGGCCAGGGGCTGGTTCATCGAGGCGGCGCTGGCGAGGGGGGCGGCCGCGCAGGGGGTCGAGCCGGAGCATGCCAACGCGGAGCTCTGCCGTGAGCGGGGTCTGCAGGTGGAGAGCGGGTTCTTCCCGCAGGACCTCGCGGACCGGGGCCCGTTCGAACTCGTGACCTTCAACGATGTCTTCGAGCACCTGCCTGAGCCGGCCGCCGCCGCGGTCGCCGCCGAGGCGCTGCTGCGTCCGGGCGGACTGCTGGTGTTGAACGTCCCCTCGAGCCGGGGCGCCCTGTTTCGTCTCAGCGCCGTGCTCGCGAGGCTGGGTCTGCCGGGACCGTACGAGCGACTCTGGCAGAAGGAGTTCGCCTCGCCGCACGTCAGCTACTTCGCGCGCCGAAGTCTTGCGGCGCTGATTGGCCGGCACACGGACTTGACGCTCGTGGACTCGTTCTCGTTGCCCTCGGTGTCTCGAAACGGGCTGGTCGCGCGTGTTTCCGGCTCGCATGGGTGACTGGTGGGGATGGGGTTGGTCGCGGGCGTCTGGCTGCTCTCGTTTCATCCTGCCGTGGCTACCCGCAGACATCGAGGTGCTGGTGTTCATACGCGAGGAATCGGTCGCCGTAGAGTAGGTCCAGTACAGCGGGTGACGACGCCCGCCCTGCGATTCCGAGGAGTGTGTCGTGAGACTTCAACTGGCCGCGCTGGGTTGCGTGCTGCTGCTGGCGGTCGGCCAGATCGCGTTCAAGGCGGCCGCCGAGGCCAGTGTCTCAGCCGGTGGACTGCTGGCACCGCGGCCGATCGCGATCGCGATCGGTGCGTTCGCGATCTACGGCATCGCCTCGATCCTCTGGATGCTGCTCCTCCAGCGGGCACCGATCTCGCGCGTGTACCCGCTGATGGGGCTCGCGTTCATCATCGTCCCGCTGGCCGCGCATTTCGCGCTGGGGGAAATCCTCGGTCTGCGTTACCTCGTCGGATCGGTGCTCATCGCCTGTGGGGTCGTGATCGCCGTATCGGGTTGAGCCGCCGCTGCGGCCGCCCACGGCCGACGCGCTGGTAGGATGCGCGCATGGGAACCGAGCGCGTGGTCCGTCCAGGGTGGGCCGTCGAACGGTCGTTCTGGCGTCAGGGCTTCGGTTCGGTGGCTGGCGTCGACGAGGTCGGCCGGGGGCCGCTTGCCGGCCCGGTGGTCGCCGCGGCCGTCGTGATCCCTCGGACGGCGAGCGGCGAGGCGTCTCGGGCGAAGTGGATCGGGCTGCTGCGGGACTCGAAGATGCTGACCGCGGCGCAGCGGGAACGGCTCGCCGAGCGCATCCTCGACGAGTGTGCATGCTCGGTGGCAGCGGTCTCGCCGCAGGTGGTGGACCAGATCAACATCCTCCGCGCGACCCGTCTCGCAATGCGGCGCGCTGTCAATGCCTTGCCCGCGCGCCCCGACGCGTTGATCATTGATGGACGAGAGGTCGTCGAAGGCGGGTTCGAGCAGCGCTCCGTCATCCGGGGTGACGCCCGGTGCGCCTCGATTGCAGCGGCGAGCATCATCGCGAAGGTCGCCCGGGACCGAATGATGTGCGTCCTGGACGAGACCTTTCCCGGGTACGGGCTGGCCGAAAACAAGGGGTATGGCACCCCGGAGCACCTCGAGGCGCTCTCAGCAAAGGGGTACAGCAGCATCCACCGACTGTCGTTTGCCCCAGTTCGCAAGGCGGTTCGCCGATGACTGAACGTAACCAACGCCTGGGTGAAGCCGGGGAGCGCATTGCCTCGCGCTACCTCGAGCAGCAGGGCTACGAGGTGGTCGACAAGAACATCCGCCGTCAGGAGGGCGAGATCGACCTCGTTGCGCTCCACGGCGAGACGCTGGTCTTCATCGAGGTGAAGCTCCGCACCTCTCGCAAGATGGGCGCGGCGGTGCAGGCGGTCTCGCCGGCCAAGGGCGCGCGATTGCGCGGCCTGGCCGAAGCGTACTCGGCCGACCACCCCGAGCTGCCGGTGAACCTGCGCATCGACCTGGTGGCGATCGAGCTCACGGTCGGTGGCGAGGTCGGTCAGTTGAACCATGTCCAGAACGCCGTTGAAGGCTAGGCGCTTCGCGCCGTCCGCGTACCGCGGGGGCGAAGGCTAGGCTGATTACGGGGCTGATTTTTGCCTCGTCGAGGAATATGCTGCGGCCATGCCGATCTACCAGTACGACTGCCCCAAGTGCGAGAAGCGCGTTGACGTCTTCTTCCGCTCGATCAGCAAGGTCACGGACCCGGTGTGCCCGGAGTGCGGCGGCAAGAAGCTGAAGCGGGTGATGTCGAAGGTCATGCGGGCCCGCTCTGACGCGGATCGCATCGACGACATCGACATCAACCAGGAGCTCGGCCGCCTCGGCGGGTCGATGGGCGTGGGGGACTTCGCCCGGTGGTCGAAGGATCTCGGCAAGCGCTACGACGGGGCGCTTGGCTCCGACTTCGGCTCGTTGTCGGCACAGGCCGATGCCGGCCAGGATCCGGTCGAGCGCGTCGATGCGGGCCATGCGCTGCGCTACCGCCTCGAGCAGGCGAAGATGAAGGCCACGGAGAAGAAGCGCCCGAAGGCGTCCGATCTGCCGCCCGCCGACCCCTACATGTAGGACGCACCCTCCGGCGTGCCGGAAGGGGAACCCATGCCTATCTACGAATACCGCTGCGACGACTGTCAGCAGATCTCGTCGATCCTCGTCCGCTCGCCGAAGAGCGCGAAGCCACCGGTCTGCGAGCAGTGTGGTTCCTCCAAGGTGACGCGGAAGGTCTCGGCCGTTGCGCGCAAGCGGAGCGTCGGCGATGTGGTGTCCGAGTTGGGCG
>CANIRU010000070.1 GCA_947470025.1 Chloroflexota bacterium | reverse complement strand
GTTCGCGCCGCCCTACCTGCCCGCCGTGACGAGATGCGGTGCCCACCGCCACGGGCTCACTGGCTCCGGCATCCGGGATGCTTGAAGGGCGAAGCCCTTCAATTTCCAACCCCTCCCGCGCCGGGAGGGGCAGGGGTGGGCGGCACCGCGGTTGAACCTCGACATGACTCCTACCAACAACCGGTCGGCTTCCCGCGCGGCCCGCAGAGCACAGAAAGCGAAAGGGCGCCCCGGCCGAAGCCGGGACGCCCTAGTTCGTCACCCTAGGAACGGGGGTTAGGTTTCAGACACCTCCGACGAGATGCCCATGTTTTCCCGCACCTGGCGACTACTGTCATCTGACACTAGCATCACCCCCTTTCCTGCCCAGAACGATAGCAGGTCGGGCAAGGATGTCAACGCCTACCGATCAGCAGCCTTAGCGGTTCTGTAACGGTTATGTTCAGGCTCCGGTGACCACCGAGATCGCCTTCGCGGTCGCCTCCACGATGTGGTCGATCTCCGAGGCGTTCACCACCAGCGGGGGCGCGAAGACGAGGTTGTCGCCGACGAAGCGGGTGATGACCCCACCCTCCTCGCGCATGTGCTTGGCGACCTTGCCGCCGATGCCGTCCGCGGGCGCGTAGGCCCCGCCCGACTTCGCGTCCTTCACTAGCGTCAGTCCCGCGATCAGGCCGAGGTGGCGCAGGTTGGTCACATGCGCCGACTTCCCCAGCGCCTGCTGGAACCCGTCACCGAGGCGCTCGCCCATCGCCGCGGCGTTCTCGACGAGGTGCTCCTCCTCGATGATCCGCAGGTTGCGCAGCCCGACCGCCGAGGCCGTCGGGTGGGCGCTGTTCGTGTAGGCGTGCATGAAGCGCGCGTCGCTCGGGACGTTGTTCAACGCGTCCGCGATCTGGTGCGAGACGATGAACGCGCCCATCGGGATGTAGCCGGACGTGATCGCCTTTGCGATCGACAGGATGTCCGGCTGCACGTTCCAGCGCTCCAGCGCGAACATGTATCCGGTGCGGCCGAAGCCCGTGATCACCTCGTCGGCGATGAAGAGCACCTCGTACTTGTCGCAGATCTCGCGAATGCGCTCGAAGTAGCCCGGAGCGGGTGTCCAGACGCCGCCGGCGCCCTTCACCGGCTCGGCGATGAACGCCGCTACGGTGTCGGGGCCCTCGCGCAGGATCGCCGCCTCCAGCCAGTGCGCGCACTCGCCGTCCGTGTTCGGCTCGCAGTCGCATTCGAGGTTGTCCGGCTTCTTCGTGTGAACGATGCCATCCACCAGCGGGCCGAAGTACTTCCAGAACACCGGCAGCCCGGTCATCGACATCGTGGCGAGCGTGCCACCGTGATACGCGCGCTCGCGGGCAATGAGCTTCGTCTTGGTGGGACGGCCCTGCAGGTTCCAGTAGAAGCGCGCCGTCTTGAACGCGCCTTCGTTCGACTCGGAACCGGAGTTGGTGAAGAACAGCGCGGCCATGTTGTCGTAGGCAAGACTCACCGTCTTCGTCGCGAGCTGGATCGCCGGAACGTTCGAGAAGCCGACGTAGTTGTTCGTGAACGCGACCTTGCGGATCTGCTCCGCCGCCGCGTCCGCGAGCTCGCCTCGACCGTGGCCAACGGCGACGTTCCACAGTGAGGACAGCGCGTCGATGTAGCGCTTCCCCTTCACGTCCGTCAGCCAGACGCCCTCGCCGTGGTCGAAGATCACCGGCGCCTGGTGGTCCGGCGCGTAGTACTGCGGGTGGATGAGGTGCGCGAGGTCCTCGTGGACGTACTGCGCGTAGGTCTGCTCGTCCATCGTCGTCATCGCACCCTCTTCTGCTCTCGCACGGCTCTCAGCAAACGGTCACGGACGTGGCCGAGTCTAACGCGTCCGTAATACGCCGCAATCAGCCGTCTATTCGTCGTCATCGGTGTCGCCCGTGTCTTCGAACTCGTCGAAGTCGTCGTCATCGTCCAGGAGCACGGGCGCGACCGCTGCTGCCTTCGCGCCGAACCGTTTCGTGATCTCCTCGCGCGCGACGGCGCGGTCGTCCCACGGCTGGGGGCCGTCGGCGTACTCGATCGTCGATTCGTGGCCCTTCCCCGCAATCAGCACGAGGTCGCCCGGCTGCGCGATCTCAAGGGCGCGCGCGATCGCCGCCCGACGGTCGACGATGCGCTCGAAGCTGTGCCCCTCGCTGGCACCCTCGACCGCGCCCGCCGCGATCATTGCCTGCGCGATCTCATCGATGATCGCCTCGGACGGCTCGCTGCGCGGATCCTCGTCGGTGAGGATCGACAGGTCGATGAGCTCGGCGGCGACGCTGCCGAGGCCGCTGCGGCGCTCTCGCGCGCGCTCCCCGGCGCAACCGAACACGGCGATGATGCGGCCCTCGACGACCGGTCGCAGGGCCTCAACGGCCTTGCGGAGCGCGGCTCCCGTGTGCGCGTAGTCCACGATGACGTCGATCGGCGCACCCTCGATGCGCTCCATGCGGCCGGGAACGCCCTTGCAGGCGGCCACGCCGGCGGCGGCGGCTTCGACGGGCAATCGCAGTGCCGCCGCGACGGTAAGCGCGGCCGTCGCATTCGCGACGTTGTAGGCGCCGGGCAGCTGGATGCTCGCCTCGACCGACTCGTCGTCGGAGTCGGCAACGAGGGCGAACGTCGCGCCATCGGGCCAGAGCATCAGCCCCTCGACGTGCACATCCGCCTCGTCGTCCTCGACGGCATAGGTGACGACGCGGGACTTGGTGCGTGCAGCGAAGTACTTCCACGCGGGGTCGTCCCGGTTCACCACCGCCGCGCGGCGCACGCGCTTCGCCTTCTCAGGCCGCGGCTCGTCGAGCATCTCGAACAGCCGCCCCTTCGACGAGCGGTAGTGCTCCATCGTCTTGTGGTAGTCGAGGTGGTCGCTCGTCAGGTTCGTGAACACCGCGACATCGAAGGCACACGCGTCCACGCGGTGCAGGTCGAGCCCGATCGAGGTGCTCTCGATCACGGCATGCGTGCAGCCGGCCTCGACCATCACGGCGAGCATCTGCTGCACGAAGGGCGCCTCCTGCGAGGTCAGCCGCGTCGGGTTCGGGATCACGCGCCCCGCGATGCGCGACTCGATCGTCGTCAGCAGCCCGGCGGTGATCCCGCACGCCTCGAGCGCCGCGAGGATCAGGAACGCGGTGGTCGACTTGCCGTCCGTGCCGGTGACGCCGATCACCGTGAGCGACTGCGCCGGGTACCCCTCGTGCGCCGCGCTGATCGTGGCGAGCGTGATGCGCGAGTTCGGCACCTCGACGACCGGGACGCTGAGCGCGCCGAGGTCCCCGGCGTGCCCCGCCTGCGCGATGAGTGCGACCGCACCGCGCTGCACCGCCTGTGCCGCGTACGCGTGCCCGTCCACCTGCCCGCCGAGGACGCACACGAACACGTCCCCGGCCTCGACGTCGCGCGAGTCGAAGCGGATCGCGCGCGCCGCGGGCAAACCGTCGCGTGACACCCCCTCGGGGAGTCCGTCGCGCCAGTCGCCGCGTGCCTTCGGTCGTTCGGTCGAGGTGGAATCGGTGGTCATGCTGCCGCCATCGTAGAGCCACGCCCTGCTGCGGTCGCTCCTCGACGGGGTCGAGGCTTGCCCAGACCCGCTGTAGAATCTACCGTGCCTCGAGGATCTGAGGCACCCCGCCCAACGCGACAACCAGATACGAGGACACTGACGTGATCAAGCTTGACGACGACATGAAGACGGCCATTAACAACGCGTTCACGGACGGCGTGCCGATCATCTGGGCCACTGCCGGCGCGGATGGCCAGCCCTCGCTCGGGTTCTTCGGCACGACGCAGGCGTTCGGCGACGACAGCATCGCCGTGTGGATGCGCACCCCGGACCGCGGCTTCCTGAAGCGCATCGCGGAGAACCCCCAGGCCACGATGCAGTACCGCAACCCGGCCACCCGCATGGCCTTCCAGATCCAGGGCGAGGCCACCGTCGCGAACGACAAGGCGATCGACAAGCAGGTCTACGACAACTCTGCCGAGGCCGAGCGCAATAACGACCCGGAGATGAAGGGCCTCTCGGTGATCATGAAGATCTCGCGCATCATCCAGCGCGGCGAGGTCATCCAGTCCCGCGACTAACAGCCGACCGAGGCAACACGAAACGAGGGGGCGCTGCCCCCTCGTTCTGTGTCTCACCTCGACAAAGGTTGGGCAGCCAGGGGGCCTGTAAGCCGAATTCTGTACCGCCACCTCGTGCCCACGAGGTGGCGGCGACGGTCATCCATCTAGGACGGCAGTTACCCACCGCCTCCAGCGATCTACCCGGGAACGGGGCCGGACACCCCTCGCGTTCCCCTATTTGACCTTGCTCCGAGTGGGGTTTTCCCGGCCGCCGCATCACTGCGACGCCGGTGCGCTCTTACCGCACCATTTCGCCCTTACCGGGGTCCCGTCTTTCGACGCAGCCTCGGCGGTATGTTTCTGTGGCACTCTCCGTCGGCTCACGCCGCCCGGCCGTTAGCCGGCACTCTGTCCGGTGGAGTTCGGACTTTCCTCCCGCCCCTCCCGAAGGAGGTGCCGGCGACCGTCCAGCCCCCTGACCACCATCATCTTACGTGCGCCACCCGGCTGAAGCGCGAACGTCGTGCCGAGTCACCCGATGGCGACCCCAGCGGCAGCGCTACCGCCGAGCCACGCGCACGGCGTCGTCCGTAACGACGATCTCCGCGACGGCGTGGTGGAGGAGCGAGCGGCGCTCCTCGAAGGGGAGGTCGTCCCACGCGGCGACGAGGCGGGCACGGGCGTCCTCGGGCGCGACCGGCGCGCCGGGGGCGAGCGACGCCTCCGCCTCCATGCTGAGCTGCTCGAGCACGATCGGCGCGGCGCGGCGCACGAGATCAGCGTCCGTCCACTGGCCCGTCGCGCGGCGCTCCAACATGTGGTCGAGCGTCCGATCGAGCGCGGCGCGGCGCGCCTCATGGCCCGTCGCGCGACGCGCGCGGGTGCTCTTCGGAACCGCCGCGTTCGAGCGCGAGAGCGCATCTACCACCTCCGCCTCGAGGGCCTCGGCGCGGCGGGTGTGGTAGGCGCAGCGGCCCTCGTTCGTCGCGGCCTGACAGCGGTAGTAGGCGTACTCGACGACCTCGGTGCCCTCACCGGGGCGCCGCGCGCCGATCATCGGGCCACCGCAGTGACCGCAGCGCACGAGGCCCGACAGCAGGTACTCGCGCCGCTCCTGCGTCGCAGGGGCGGTGCGCTTGCTCGTCATGCGCCGGAGCACCTCGGCGTGCTGCGCCGTGGTCACAAGCGACGGGTGCGCCCGCGCCACGGTGACACCGAGACGGCGATAGAGGCCGGTGTACACCGCGTTGCGGAGCACGTTGCGGACCGCGCCCGCCGTCCACGGGCGTCCGGTACGCGTCACGATCCCTTGGTCGTTCAGGCGGCGGGCGATGCGCCGGATGCCCTCGTTCTCGTCGAGGTACATCGCGAAAATGCGCTTCACCGTGGCCGCCTCGCGCGGGTCGGGGACGAGCTGGCGGTCGGCCACGACGTAGCCGTACGGAGCACGGCCGAGCACCTCGCCGCGCAACGCGCGGCGGCGCATCCCCTCGCGGGCGCGCTCGCGTCGGCGCTCGTCGGGGCCTCGATCGTCCCAAGCGGCGACGAGGGCGGCCCCCGGCGCGCTGCCGTCGGCGAGGCGGACGGGGACGCGGAGCGCGGCGAGCTGGAGGATGCGGCGGGCCCGGTCGCGCACCCGGTCGCCGAAGACGGCGGCGGTCGCGGCGATCACCTCGGTGCCCGCGGGCTGCGCCCGCAGTCCGTTGACCATCTCGAGGAACGCGCTGTTCGACTCGGGGTCGGGTTCCTCGAAGGTCGCGAGGAGCGCGAGGTGCTCGCCGCGGCTGGCGGCCTCGACGGTCAGGCGCTGGACCGCAAGGTCGAGCGGCGGGTCGCCCGTGAGCGCTCGCAGGTACGAGACGGCGGTGCGCTCTGCTCTGTCAGCGGTCATGCAGGCAGGATACCCCGAGGTGTCCTCGAACCTCTGTTCCCCACGGCGCGGCGACGATCCTCCCCGCGGATCGCACCGGGCGGGTTGTACGATGGATGCATCCCATTCCTCGGAGACTCCCGTGTTGATCAACGTCGCGACCCTGCTCCAGGAGCCAGTCGGTCACGCGCGCCGCTACGCGGTCGAGCGCGAAGCCGTCGCCGTGCCCGAGGCGGAGTTCGCACAGGAGATCAGCGGCTCGATGCGCCTCATCCGGAGCGAACGAGGGGTGCTGGTGACAGCGGAATTCGACCTCCTCCCCGTCAGCGTGCAGTGCGGGCGCTGCCTGGAGATGTTCGAAACGCCCGTCTCCGTCGAATTCGACGAGGAATATGTCTTCGACCACGACCCCCTCACCGGGAAGCGCGTCGAGGTGGACGTGGACGAGTTCCGCATCGACAATCAGCAGCACCTCGACCTCAGCGAGGCTGTCAGGCAATATGAGGAGTCCGCGCTGCCACTCCGCCCGCTCTGCCGGCCGGATTGCGCGGGGCTCTGTCCGCGGTGCGGACACAATTTGAACACCGGGCCGTGCAACTGTGGCGCGACCGCTAGTGATGACCGCTGGAGCGCGCTCGCTCGCCTGCAGGAGCGGCTCGGCACGGAGGATGGCGATGGCGCTCCCGAAGCGTAGGACCCCGACCGCGAAGCAGGGCTCGCGCCGCAGTCACCACCGCGTGACCGTGCCGAACCTCGTGAAGGACCCGGCAACCGGTGGGTTGAAGATCAACCACACCGCCGGCGGCGCGCGCGACCACAAGGGTCGCGTCATCGACCGCACCTAGCCGCCCCGCTTCCGATGACCGACCTCTCGTTCCTCTCCCGCCTCCCCGTGGCGGCTGATACCGCGTGGCTGTTCCCGGGACAGGGAGCGCAGGCGGTCGGCATGGGCCGCGACCTCGCCGAGCAGATCCCCGCCGCGCGCGCCATCTTCGACGCCGCTGACGAGGCGCTCGGCATCTCGCTGTCCTCGATCTGCTTTGAGGGGCCCGAGGCCGACCTGACGCAGACCGTGAACACGCAGCCCGCGCTCGTCGTGCACGCGATCGCCGCGCTCGCCGCGGCAGTCGACGCCGGCACGATCACGCACCGCCCTGCGTTCGTCGCGGGCCACTCGCTCGGCGAGTACGCCGCGCTGATCGCCGTGAACGCCGTGCCGTTCGAGGCTGGCGTGCGCCTCGTGCGCGAGCGCGGCCGGCTGATGCAGATCGCCTGCGACACGCAGCCCGGTACGATGGCCGCCCTCCTCGGCATGGAGCCGGACGCCGTGCGCGCGATCTGCGCCGAGCACGGCACGTCGCTGTGCAACATCAACGCCCCGGGGAACATCACCATCGGCGGCACCACAGACGCCGTCGCGGCTGCCTCGGCGGCTGCGGTCGCCGCGGGCGGCAAGTTAATCCCGCTGACCGTGTCGGGCGCCTTCCACACGCCGCTGATGCGGAGCGCCGCCGATGGCATGCGCGCCGTGCTGGCGGAGACCGCGTTCGCCGACCCGACCTCGCCCGTGATCTCGAACGTCACGACGAAGCCGCTGACCAGCGGCGCGTCGTTCGCGGCCGAGCTCACCGACCAGATCACCAGCCCCGTGCTGTGGGCGGACTCCGTCCGCGCGATGCACGAGGCCGGCGTGACGAAGGTGATCGAGTTCGGCCCCGGCCGTGCCCTAAGCGGCATGGTGAAGCGCATCGAGCGCTCCATGGAGACGCGCAACATCGGCACCGTCGAGGAGGCGCGCGCATGAGCGCCGGGCCGCTCGATGGCAAGACCGCGCTGATCACGGGCGCCGCGCGCGGCATCGGCCGGGCGATCGCGCTCGACCTCGGGCGTCTCGGCGCGAACGTGTTCATCACCTACCGCGGCAGCGAGGCGCAGGCCAACGCTGTCGCGGACGAGGTACGCGCGCTGGGCGCCGAGTGCCGTCTCTCGCAGCTCGACGTGCGTTCGTCCGAGGACGTCGACCGGATCCTCGCGGAAGTGAAGGACGCCTTCGGCGCGGTGAACATCCTCGTGAACAACGCCGGCATGACCGCGGACACGCTGGTCATGCGGATGTCCGAGCAGCAGTTCGACGACGTGATCGCGACGAACCTGCGCGGCACGTTCCTGATGTCCAAGGCCGTGCTGCGCGACATGCTCCGCGCGCGCTGGGGGCGCATCATCAACATCACCTCGGTCGTCGGCGTGGCCGGCAACCCCGGACAGGCGAACTACGCCGCGTCGAAGGCCGGCATTATCGGCTTCACAAAGTCGCTCGCGCTCGAGGTCGCCACGCGTGGGATCACGGTGAACGCGATCGCCCCCGGCTTCGTACTCACCGAGATGACCTCGGGGCTGACGGAGGAGCAGAAGGAGTTCATCCTGGCGCGCATCCCCCTCGGCCGGTACGCAGAGGCAGAGGAGATCTCGCCGATTGTCGCGTTCCTCGCGGGCGACGGCGCCGCATACATCACCGGCCAGACGTACAACGTCGATGGCGGCCTGGTGACGGCGTAACCGACAATGCCACCAGCCATGACCAGCCAATCACGCCGCCGCTCCCGCATCGCCGCCTTCCAGGTGCTGTTCGAGGCCGACATCACGGGCCGCCTCGTGCCCGAGGTCCTCAACCGCCACCTGGTCGAGTCGACGCTGACGCCGGAAGCGCGCCAGTTCACCAAAGATTTGGTGTACGGCGTGGGCCGTTACCTTGAAGATATCGACGACACGATCCGGCACTACGCGTCTGCCTTCCCGCTGGAGGACATGGCTGCGGTCGACCGGAATGTGCTTCGCCTTGCAATCTACGAAGTGCTCTTCGATACTGGCCCGGCTCCGCTACGCGTAGCCATCAACGAAGCTGTCGAGATTGCCAAGGGCTACGGATCAGAATCGTCCGGGCGCTTCGTCAATGGAGTGCTTGGAGCGGTGGCCCTTGAGGCCGCCGACCGTCGCGAGTCGCCTGAACCCGAAGACGGCCCAACGTCTGCAGACTGAGAGGATCACCCGTGGCATCTACTTTTGAGCGCGTCCGTTCCCTGATCACCGAGCAGCTCGGGGTCGAAGAGGACGAAGTGACGATGAACGCCTCGTTCGTCGACGACCTGAACGCGGACTCGCTCGACCTCGTCGAGCTCATCATGTCCATCGAGGAGGAGTTCTCGAAGGACGGCAAGCAGCTCGAGATCTCGGACGACGACGCCGAGAAGATCCGCACCGTGCAGGACGCGATCGACTACCTGCGCGACAACGGCATCGAGGACTAGACGAACCAGTACCGGGCACACGCACCCCGGGCGAGCCTCGGCGCTCGCTCTGCCATGCGAATGCCAGCGGCACTGACTGCGGAATCAACGGTGCGCCCCGGAGGTCTACACGGCCGTCCGGGGCGTATCATTTCCTGATATGGAACTCTTCGGCGTTGGCATCCCCGAGCTCGGGCTGGTCATGTTGATCGCCCTCGTGATCGTCGGTCCGCAGCGATTCCCCGAGATCGCGCGGCAGATGGCGCGCTGGATCCGCACCGCACGTGCCTTCACCGACGAGGTCATGAAGGACGTCCGCGCCGCGGTCGATGAGATTGAGCAGGAAGTCACCGCCAACAACGATGGCGTGAACCCGATCCGCGAGCTGCGCGAAATCCACTCCGAACTCACCGGTGCTGTGCACGACGCCACCTCGACCGTCGAGGAGGCGCGTACCCTGCCCCCCGTCGAGCCGATGAACGACGAATGGGCCGCCGTCACGGACACCACGGCCACCCAATCGCTCGCGCCGGAGGCGTCCGCGGCGGAAACGACTGCGATGGCGTCAGATGCGTTGCCGGAGAGCACGCCGCTCGAGCCCACCCCGATCCCCGCGAGCACCCTCGACGAGCCGCCGGCACAGTCACGAAGGGCGGACGCCTGATGGTTGCAAGCCTCTTCGACCCCGATCCCAGGCCCGGCGAGCAACGGGAACCCGAAGGCGCCGAGATGACCCTGCTCGAGCACCTGCTCGAGCTGCGCTACCGCATCACCTGGATGGCTGCTTCTGTGGTCGTCTGCATGATGGTCTTCTTCGTCCCGCAGGTCGGCTTCACGGTGATCGGGTGGCTGCTCGCCCCCGCGCGCCAGTCCGTCCCGGACTTCCGCCCGCAGTTCATCGAACCGATGGAGAACATCGCCGCGTTCTTCCAGGTGGCGCTCCTCGGTGGACTGACCGTCGCGATGCCGATCGTCGTCTACCACGGCATGCGATTCGTCACTCCCGCGCTCACGAGGAACGAGAAGAAGTGGGTCTTCCCCATCGTCTTCGGGGCCAGCGCAGCATTCGTCGGTGGAGTGGCCTTCGGCTACTTCTTCATCCTGCCGTTCACGCTGACCTTTCTGCTCAATTTCGGTAGCGACATCGCGCAGGCCGACTGGCGCATCGGCAACTACATCGACTTCGTGACGAGGATGCTCGGGATCATGGGTCTCGTCTTCGAGACGCCACTCTTGGTGATGGGGCTCGCCAAGTTCAGGATTGTCCACTGGCGACAACTGTTGCGCTGGTGGCGGTATGCCATCATCCTCGCGTTCGTCATCGCCGCCATCGTCACCCCGACCATCGACCCGGTCACCCAGACGCTCGTGGGCGCGCCGATCTGCATCCTGTACTTCGTGGGCATCGGCCTCGCGTGGATGGTGCGCCGGAATTAGCCGGCTGTTCGAGGTGAAATGTGATCACCTGTATACACATTGAATCCAATCCGACCCGATGCTACGCTCAATGCCATGTATCTCTCGGCGTCCCTCCCCGGCCACCGTTTCGAACGTCGCGCCTGCGCACGCCCGTCGAGCCACGCGCGCCGCGTAGTCACCTCCATGGCTGACCCGCGCGCCGGGGCTCCCGCCGCGCTCGTGCCGCTGTACGAGGTCCCCGCGCCGCTGGTCGGCCTGTACGAGGAGATCGCGGACTGCCCGCGCTGTGTCCTTGCGCGGACGCGCACGCACACCGTGCCGGGCAGCGGCAGCGCGCCCTGCGACCTGATGTTCGTTGGCGAAGGACCCGGCCAGCGCGAAGACGAGCTCGGCCTGCCGTTTGTGGGCCGGTCCGGCCAGTTCCTCGACGAACTGCTCGCCTCGATCGGGCGGTCGCGACGCGACGTGTACGTGACGAACGTGGTGAAGTGCCGCCCGCCGGCCAACCGCGACCCGCTGCCGGACGAGATCGGTGCCTGCTCCGACTACCTCGAGCGGCAGATCGCCGAGGTGGGCCCCACCGTCGTCGCGACCCTCGGACGGTTCTCGATGGCGCGATGGTTCCCCGGCGCGCGTATCAGCCAGATCCACGGCCAGGCGCAGACGTTCGACGGCCTGACGGTCATCCCGATGTACCACCCCGCTGCGGCGCTGCGTGACGGCTCGCTGCGCGCCGTGATGAAACAGGACTTTGCTCAGATCCCCGCCCTGCTCACCGGCACCCCAGGAGCCTGATGACCAACGAGTTGCTTCCCCTGCGCGTCATTCCCCTC
>CANIRU010000069.1 GCA_947470025.1 Chloroflexota bacterium | reverse complement strand
CGCCCCTCACACTCCCGGCGGAACTCGATGTGGCCGCGTTAGGTTAGCGCGAGTGATTCACACCGCAGCCGGACAGCCGGGACAGCCGGGACACTCGGACAGGGCGACCCCCGGGGAGCCGGGCGACCGGACGCACCGACGGCCCGAAAGCCCAACAGTTGGCGAATCGCGTGGTTTATCCAGAAATCGGGATCCTCAAAGGGCGAAGCCCCTTGAATTTCATCCCCCTTCCCGCGCAGGGAAGGGGGCAGGGGGATGGGGCGCCCCGCGTTTGCACCTCGAACCTCACGAGGTACGCCGACCGCACTACCCGCCGAGCCCGCGGTTGCACCTCGTCGCCTCGGGTGCCGAAAGCCCACCGTCCATCCGCCGCGTCCGTATCATCGAGGCATGACGTCCACGCCCACCTCGACGCGCGCGCGCTACGTGAAGGTGGCGGTGAACTCCGGGCGTCCGACGAACCTCACGTTCTCGTACTCGGTGCCCGAGGGACGCTCGATCGTCGCGGGCGAGGTCGTGCATGTGCCGTGGGGCGTGCGGACGCTGCAGGGCGTCGTTGTCGACCTGATGGACACACCGGGCTACGACCGCGACGAGGTGCGTCCGCTGGAGCCGCCGATCGATGCGGCGCCGTGCATCCCGGCGGACCGCCTCGACCTCGCGGCGTGGGTGCAGGACTACTACCTCGCGCCGCCGTGGGAATCGCATGCACTGTTCCTCCCGCCCGGCTCCGGCGAGCGACCTCGGACGGCTGTTTCGCGTGGGACGGGACAGGGCGGTGCCGCGTCCGCGCTGTCCGAGCGGCAGCAGGTGATCTTCGACGCCCTCACGGAGACGCCGGTCGATACGGAGGAGTTGCGCGACACGCTCGCGCCGACGGTGACGGCGCGCGGGTTTGACGCCGCGCTTGCCGTGCTGATCCGTCGAGGACTTGCCGACCGGCACTACACGCTCGCCCCGGCGCGTGCGCGCCCGCGTGTCGTCGAGGTCGTGCGGCTCGCGGTGCCCGCGAAGCAGGCGCGCGAGTTCGCCGACGCGATCGAGGGACGCCGTGCCTCGCGACGTGTGCGCGCGCTGCGGATGCTCGTCGAGCACGGTGGGCGTGCCTCGTTCATGGCGCTGGCGAAGGAGGCGCGCGGTGCGCCGGCGGTCGAGACGCTGATCGCGGAGGGCGTGCTTGAGCGCGTCGGTGAACGCCAGGACGAGGTGCAACTCCTGCTCGGTGATGTCGAGGTCGCGCGGCTGATCCGTCGGCTCTCGCGCGGGCAGATGGAGGAGGCCGCGGCCGGTATCCTCGAACGGCTCGCGGACGTGGCCGACACGGGCGCGACGCCGGAGCTGCCGCTGCGCGGGCTGCCCGCGGAGGTCGGCGGGGACGTCCGCAGCGCGCTGGGCCACCTTGCCGTCGCGCGCCTCGTGCGGGTCGTCGAGGTGCTCGACCGGCGCGACCCGCTGCGGCAAATGACCGACCTCGTCCATCGTCCGCCCGTCGAGCTGATCGCGGAGCAGCGCGAGGCCTCGGCGTCGATCCGCGCGGCCATCGACCGCGCGGACGGCAGCGGGTTGCTGCTCTACGGCGTCACCGGCAGCGGCAAGACCGAGGTCTATCTCGACGCGCTGCGCCACGCCGTGGAGCAGGGGCGTCGGGGCATCGTGCTCGTGCCGGAGATTGCGCTGACGCCGCAGACGGTGCGTCGATTTGCCGAGCGGTTCCCCGGCAAGGTGGGCGTCCTGCACTCCGGTCTGAGCCTCGGCGAGGCGTATGACGAGTGGCATCGCATCGCGCGTGGCGAGTACGACGTGGTGATCGGATCGCGCTCCGCCATCTTCGCGCCGCAGCCCGATCTTGGTCTCGTGATCATCGACGAGGCGCATGAGTGGACCTACAAGCAGCACGACCCGCAGCCGCGGTATGACGCGCGCACCGTCGCGGCCGAGCTGGGTCGACAGACCGGCGCGGCGATCGTCTACGGCACCGCCACGCCGGATGCGGAGCGGTGGCTGGCCGCAGCGCAGGGGCGCCTGGAGCGGGTCGACCTGCCTCGACGCATCCGCAGCGCGATGCAGCCCGACGGCTCGTTGCAGCAGTTCCCGTCGAACGAGATGCCCGAGGTGCAGATCGTCGACATGCGCGACCCGAAGGCGCTCTTCTCGCCCCGCATGATCGAGGGCGTCGGCGAATCCCTCGACCGCGACGAGCAGGTGATCCTGTTCCTCAACCGCCGAGGACGCGCGGGGTTCCTGTTGTGCTCACGCGGCCATTCGCCGCACTGTCCCTCGTGCGACGTCGCGATGTCGCAGCACGATCTGCAGAAGGCGGACGGCAGCGTCGAGCGGGGCGGACGGCTGATCTGCCACCAGTGCGGCCGGTCAAGGAGCGCGCCCCGCCGGTGCCTCGAGGCGGGCTGCGGACGCCCCCTGAGCGCGATGCGCGCCGGCACGCAGCAGGTAGAGTCCGAGGTGCGCCGTTACTACCCGACGGCGCGCGTGGTGCGCTGGGACAGTGACACCGCGCGTAACGCCGACCAGCACGCGGCGATCCTGCGCCAATTCCAGCGCCGCGAGGCCGACGTGATGGTCGGCACGCAGATGGTCGCGAAGGGCCTCGACCTGCCGATGGTCACGTTCGTCGGCGTCGTGCTCGCGGACTACTCGCTGCACACGCCCGACTTCCGCGCGGCGGAGCGCACATTCCAGCTGCTGGTTCAGGTGGCGGGCCGCGCGGGCCGTGCCGAGCGCCCCGGGCGCGTAGTGATCCAGACGATGCGCCCCGAGGACCCCGCGATCCTCGCCGCGGCGGCGGGAGACATCGACCGGTTCTACGAGGAGGAGCTGGCGCGCCGCGCCGCGCTCGGCGACCCGCCGTTCCAGCGCCTCGTGCGGCTCTTATTCAGCCACGAGAGCCGCCAGTACGCGGGCGACGAGGCGCAGCGCGTCGCGGGCGAGCTGAAAACGCTCGCGGCCGGGCGGCCGGGCGTCGACGTCCTCGGCCCGACGCCGCCGCAGGTGTCACGCATCCGCGGCCGGTACCGCTGGGCCATCATCGTGCGCGGCGAGGATCCGACCGCGATCGTGCGGGAATTGGACCTCCCGCTGGGGTGGGCGATCGACGTCGATCCGCTCGTGGTCAGCTAGCGGAGCGCGCCGGGACGCCTCGACGCACGGTGGGGCGCCTCGGGACGTTGAGGAGGGTGGACGGTACAATCGGGCAACGTTGCATTCGCGGAAGTGGGCTCATGACCGTCCGTCCCATTCGCTACCTCGGCGACCCCGTCTTGCGGCGTCCGGCGAAGAAAGTCTCGCGGGTCGATGACTCGATCCGCCGCCTGATCGCGGATATGACCGAGTCGATGTACCAGGCGCAGGGCGTGGGTATCGCGGCGCCACAGATCGGCGTTGGCCTGCGCGTCGTGGTCATCGGGATGCCCGACGAGGAGCCGTTCGCCCTCATCAACCCGGTCGTGATCAAGCGCAGCGGCGAGCGCCGACTGGACGAGGGCTGCCTGTCCGTCCCCGGCTACCGCGGGTCGCTCACCCGCTCCCTCTCCGTCACCGTGAAGGCCCTCGACGAGGACGGGCGGGAGATCCGCGTGAAGTCGGAGGGCGACCTCCTCGCGCAATGCCTGGAGCATGAGACTGACCACGTGAACGGCCTGCTGTACGTGGATCGGCTGGACGCGAAGACCGACCTGGTGAAACTCGAGCCCGCGGGCGCGCATGTCCGGGACCAGGACGACTAGTGCAGGAGATATTCGTCCTGCTGGTCGTGATGGGCGCCTTCTACTTCATCCTGCTGCGGCCGGTCATCAATCAGCAGAAGCAGCAGCGCAAGGACATCTCCAGCCTGAAGGCCGGCGATGAGGTACTCACCACCGCCGGGTTCTATGCCGTTGTGATGGCCATCAACACCTTTGAGGACCGTCCAATGGAGATCATGTTCGAGTTGGCGCCGGGCTTGCAGGTGCGGGGGACGACCACCGCGATTGCCAGCATCGTCCAGCGGCCGCACCCTGAGGACACCGAGGCGTTCCCGCGTTAGATTCGGAGACGATGTGCACGCGACGTCCGATGACCACCCAGCCGTAAACCACGCCGATTTCTTCGAGGAACGACCGATGGACACTCTGCTCACCGACCTTGCAATCGACGACCTGGTCGCCGACTTCATCGCCGACGCGGCGACCAGCCTTCCGCAGAGCACCGGCAGTGTGCTCACCTCGATCGCTCGTCACCGCCTCTCCGATGAGGAGCCGGACGCGGACGAGGTGGACGCCGTCGACGAAGACGATGACGACGACGACGAAGAAGAAGAGTGGGAAGACGACGACGACTGGGACGACGACGACGACGTGGATGACGTTGACGATGATGACGACGACGACTGGGACGACGACGACGATGACGATGATTGGGACGACGATGACGACGACGAAGAGCCGGCGAATATCGTGAAGCGCATCTTCGCCCCCATCGCGGTCCGGTCATGAGTCGTCGCGCCCGGTTCCTCCCACTGCTGGGGGTGCTGATCGTCACCCTCGCCGCGCTGTACGTGGTCTGGCCCGCGGAACCGGGGCGTGTCTTTCCGTCTGCCATCCCGTGGCCGAAGGGGCACGGGATCAAGATCGGCAGCTTCGAGCGCACCGAGATGCGTCTCGGCCTCGACCTGAAGGGCGGCACCCGTCTGCTGCTGCGCGCCGACGCACCGCCGGACTTCCAGGGTGACCTGGGCGACGCGCTGGACGGCACGATCCGTGTGCTGCGACGTCGCGTCGATTCCTCCGGTCTCTCTGAGGCGGAGATCACGAAGCAGGGCTCCTCGAACATCTCCGTGCAGCTCCCGGGGCTCACGCCGGAGCGCGCGCGCTCGCTTCTCGGCCGTACGGCGCAGCTGCGCTTCTGCGAGCCGGCGTCCTCGCCGGATGCCGCGCAGGCCGTCGGCAAGTGCGACACCCAGGGCCAGTGGATGCAGGCGACCGGCGACATCGATGGCAAGAAGGTCGGGCTGACCGGGCGCTTTCTGAAGCCGAACGCCTACGTGGGGTTCGACCAGGCGGGGCTCCCACTGGTCGGCTTCTCGTTCCAGGGGGACGGCGGTCAGCTCTTCCAGCAGATCACCACGCGGCTGATTGGCAAGCAGGTCGCCATCTTCCTGGACAATGAGCAGCTCTCCGCTCCGGTGGTGCAGTCCGTGATCTCCGACACGGGGCAGATCTCGGGCCTCCAGCTCGAGCGGGCGCAGGAGCTGGTGGTGCAGCTCAACGCGGGAGCGCTGCCGCTGCAGCTCACCGTGCTCCAGGAGCAGAACGTCGCACCGACGCTGGGCGCGAGCTCCGTGCAGCGGTCGATTCTCGCGGGTGAGATCGGACTGCTGCTCGTCATGCTGTTCATGGTCCTCTACTACCGGTTCCCCGGAGTGATCGCCGCGGTCGCGTTGCTGGTCTATACCCTGATCTCGCTCGCGCTGTTCAAACTGGTCCCTGTGACCCTCACGCTCGCCGGCATCGGTGCGTTCGTGCTGTCCATCGGCATGGCTGTGGATGCGAACGTGCTGATCTTCGAGCGCATGAAGGAAGAGCTGCGCGCGGGCCGTTCGTACACCACCGCGATCCAAGCGGGGTTCGAGCGTGCATGGCCCTCAATCCGCGACTCGAACGCCTCGACGCTGATCACGTGCGTGATCCTGTACATCCTGGGCGGTGGCGTGCAGGTCCCGTTCCTCGGCACGTTCGATGCGCCGCTGGTGCAGGGGTTCGCACTGACGCTGGCCGTGGGCGTGGGGGTGTCGCTGTTCTCCGCGATCACCGTCACGCGTGTGCTGCTGCGGCTGTTTGTCGGCACCTCGATCGCGCGCCGTCGCGACTGGTTCGTCCCCGAGGATGAAATGATCGCGTCCACCGAAGCGAAGGCTCACGAAGGGGCGCAGGCATGATCGACCTCGTCGCGAACCGCAAATGGCTGTATCTGGTGAGCGGCGGGATCATGGTGATCTCGCTGATCCTGCTCGCGATCCCGCCTTCGCTCCGGCCGGGTATCGAGTTCACCGCGGGCACAACGACTCAACTCCGCTTCCAGAAGGCGGTGAGCGAGGATCAGGTGCGCGGCGTCTACGAGTCGCTCGGTCACGGCGAGGCGCGCATCCAGTCGATCACAGCCGCCGAGTACCTCGTGCGGACCCGTGAGCTGCACGTGCCCCCGGGGTCGTTCACCGAGCCTGTGGCGCCTGCGGAGACGATCAAGCCGGTGGGCCCGGAGCCAACCAAATCGGTCGGCACGGTGGTGCTCGGCGCGGCGGGTGCGACCGGCAAGGTCGCCCTGCGCGCCCCGCTGGGCGACGACATCTGCACCTTCGGCGCCACGAACGGCGAGGTCGACGCGGGGACGAAGGTCGACGTGTTCCAGCGGAACACTTGCTCGGATGGTTCGCGGAACTACCGGGTCGGCGTCGGCTCGACGGCCGGCTGGGTAAAGGCGAGCGATACCCGCGACTTCGTCTCAGCGACCGCCGCCGAGGCGCCGAAGGACCAGGGCGAGCGGACGGTGATCGAAACGGCACTGCGCGAGAAGCTCGGTGACTTCGAGGTTCTCGAGTTCGCGACCGTGTCGCCGACCGTGTCGCGTGTCGCGGTCCGCAACGCGGCGATCGCCCTGGCCGTCGCGACGGTGTTCATCCTGCTCTACATCGCCTTCGCGTTCGCCTCGGTGCCGCGTCCGGTGCGCTACGGCGCGTGCGCCGTGGTGGCTATGCTGCACGATGTGATCGTGACGCTGGGCTTCTTCTCACTGTTCGGCAAGGTGTTCGGGCTCGAGGTGAACCTGATGTTCGTGACGGGATTGCTCACCGTCATCGGCTTCTCGGTGCACGACACGATCGTGATCTTCGACCGCATCCGGGAGAACATCCGGATGGCGCCGCAGGCGCCGCTCGCCGACAACGTCAACGCGGCGATCCTCCAGACGATCGCGCGTTCGCTGAATACCTCGATGACGGTGGTCATCACGGTGGCGGCGATGCTCGTGCTCGGCGGCGCGACGATCCAGTCGTTCCTGCTGGTGATCCTGATCGGCGTCATCGCCGGGACGTACTCCAGCATCGGCATCGCGGCTCAGTTGCTCGTGTCGTGGGAAGAGGGCGACCTCGATCGCTTCTTCTTCTGGCGCCGTCGAGGCGCGACGACCGTCGAGCAGTCAGGCTAGCCCCGCAGCGACTCGTGCAGGACACGCGCGTCACCATGGCGTCGCGTCACGCCGTCGCGGTCGAGCTGCTCGAGGATCGCCTGCGCCGCGCGCCGGTTGGTGTCCAGCGCGTCGCGTGCCTCGGCCAGCGTCAGCTCCCGACCGTCGCGGAGGAGCGTCACCACGCGCTCGCGGATCGAGGCATACGCCTCGCGTGACAGCACCGTGCCGTCCCCGCAGTCGATGACCCGCCCCGCACCCTCGAGGTACGCCATCGTCTCGATGTCGATGTTTTGACGCGGCGGCTGCGTGCCGCCCTCGCGCAGTGCGCTCTCGATGCGATCGACCTCAACCTGCTGCTCTGCCGTGAGCGTCGGGGTCCACGTGGCCTCCGCGAAGCCGTCCCCGCGCGCCTCGATGTCGGGCGCGAGCCCGCCGAGGATCGCCGCGAACTCGCGCGAGGGGAGGCGGAGCGCGCCGCGCAGCTCCTCGCGCGGCATCGCCCAGCGCAGCGGGCGGGCCGTGTGGAACGCGACGAGGGTGCGCATCGCATCGTCGAAGATGCGTGCACGGCCACCCTGCGTCAGCAACACCGGCTCGCCGGTGGGTGCCGGCAGGACGTGGACCGTCCCCTCGGTGGTCAGTGCCTCGATCGCCGCGTCGAACTGCTCCGCGCTCACCTCGACCGCAGCCCGGAGCGTCGAGGCAGTCGCGGGCTCGCTGCGTTCGAGGGCGGCGAGCAGGCGGCTCTCCGGGGTCCCGGCGGCGCGTGCCTCGAGCCGTTCGACCGTCGCGGCGCTGTGCCGTCGATGCCGCGGCGGGTTCACCTCGACGATCCGTCCGCCACCGACGGTCTCGTCTGACAGCCGCAGCACGAACAGGTCGCCCGGTACGGCGGCGATCGGCGCGGCGAGGATCACCTGTGCCCACCCGTCCGTCCCGCCGGGCACCTCGTCGGCGTCCTTGCCATCGATGCTCACGACACGGCTGCCGAGGACACGGACGCGCCCCTGCACCTCCGCGGAGCCCACGTGGACGGAGACGCGCAGGTTTTGCCGGATCGGCCGGTCGGGCAGCACGTGGAGCAGCGCGTCGAACGCCTTCACGGCGGTCACCCGTCCGACCGGCGCGAGCACCTGCCCGCGTGCCACGTCCTCGACGGCGACGCCGGCGAGGTTCACCGCCACGCGTGTGCCGGGCAATGCCTCCTGCACCTCGTGCCGGTGCGTCTGTAGTCCGCGGATGCGCGCGCTCGGGCCGTTGGGGGCCACCTCCACCGTGTCGCCCACGCGGAGGCGACCGTCGAGGAGGGTGCCGGTCACCACGGTGCCGAACCCGGCCATCGTGAACACGCGGTCGATGCCGAGGCGCGGGCGGCCGATGTCGCGCGGCTCCGTCGTCGCGTCGAGCGCGACATCGATTGCCGTGCGCAGGTCGTCGAGGCCTGCGCCGGTGACACTCGACACACGCACGAACGGCGCGTCAGCGAGCCGCGTGTCTGCGAGCACCGTCCGCACTTCCTCCTCGACGAGCGCGGCCCAGTCGTCGTCCACGAGGTCGCACTTGGTCAGCACGACGATGGCGTTGCGCACCTCGAGCAGGTCGAGGATCTCCAGATGCTCGCGCGTCTGCGGCATCACGCCCTCGTCCGCCGCGATCACGAGCAGCGCGAGGTCGACCGCGCTGATGCCGGCGAGCATGTGCCGCATGAATCGCACGTGGCCGGGGACATCGACGATCGACACCTCGCGGCCGCTCGGGAGCGTCATCCACGCGAAGCCGAGCTCGATCGTCATGCCGCGCTCCTGCTCCTCGCGGAGCCGGTCGGGGTTGGTGCCCGTGAGCGCGTGGATCAGCGCGGACTTGCCGTGGTCGACGTGGCCGGCGGTGCCGATGACGAACATGCGAGGAGTGTACGGGCGCGCGCCGCGAGGACGCGGCTACTCGTCGTCGGGCAGGAGATCGACGAACAGCTCGTTGGAGAGCAGCAGGCCGCGCTCGGTCAGACGGATCCGGCCGTCGACGCGCTCGATCAGCCCGTAGCCCTCGTGCTTCGCGAGCGCAGGGCCGAAGGCGGCGTCCGGCGAGACGCCAAAGCGCTCCGTGAACTCCGCGATGTCTACGCCCTGCATCAGGCGCAGGCCGAGGATCATCGTGTCGGCGCGGGTCGTCGCCTCGTCGGGGCTCTCGCCGCCCGCGATCTGGCGCAGCTCGCCGTGCCCGGTGGCACGGCGCTCTTCCCACGACTCGTTGACCGCTTCGACATAACGGTTCGGCGCGTCCACGTTCGCCATGCGCCGTCCGAGGAAGAACGAGTGCGCCCCGGCGCCGAGGCCGAGGTACGGCTCCGCGTGCCAGTAGACGAGGTTGTGGCGGCACTCCCGGCCGGGCTGCGCCCAGTTCGATATCTCGTACTGCTGGTACCCGGCGCCCGCGAGGCGCGGGCGGGTCCACTCGTACTGGTCGGCGGCGACGTCCGGGTCGGGCTCCTCGATCTGGCCCTTCGCGACCTGGTAGTGCAGCGCGGTGCCCGGCTCCACGGTCAGCGCGTAGCAGGAGAGGTGCTCCGGTCGCAGCTCGAGGACGCGCTCCAGCGTGTCCTGCCACTTCTCGATCGGCTGCCCCATGATCCCGAAGATCAGGTCGAGGTTCAGGTTGTCGAATCCCGCCGCGCGTGCGTCGCGCACCGCCTCGATCACCCGCTCGGGCGAGTGCAGGCGCTCAAGGAGCGTGAGCTCCTCCGGCTGGAGCGACTGGACGCCCATCGACAGCCGATTCACGCCCAGCGCGCGCAGGCCGTCGAGGTGCTCGCGGGTCAGCTCGGTCGGGTTCGCCTCGAGGCTCCACTCGACATCCGGCGATACGTCGTAGTTCGCGCGGATGGCGGCGGTGATGGCGGACATGTCATCGAGGGACGTGAGACTCGGCGTACCGCCCCCGAAGAACACGGTGTCCACGCGCAGGTCGCGCGCCGCGGGGGCCCACAACTCCATCTCGTGGACGAGGGCCGGCGTGTAGTCCGCGACGAGGTGGCCCGGCAGGCCCTCGTAGGAGTTGAAGTCGCAGTAGCCGCACTTGGCCGTGCAGAACGGGATGTGCAGGTACAGCGCCAGCGAACGCGCTCGGTCGGTCGAGGTGTGCGTGGGGGCGTGTTGCGTCGACATGGCGTCAGGGTACCAGCGGCTCGTGGGACGGGCGATTCGCGCGGCGTTGCCGGTCGGGGGAGGGGCACGGGCGCGGCCTCGATGTGGCGACTCGCGGCGAAGTTCAACCGCAGGGCGGCCCACCCCTGCCCCTCCTGGCGCGGGAGGGGTTCAGCAAGAGAGAACCAACAGTGAGAAGCTGCGCCCCTCACACTCCCGGCGGAGTTGTGCGTTTCTAGCGGGCGAACTCCGAGCTGGGAAGGAGCAGGGCGATGGGCCGCCATCGAGGTACGATGCCGCCTCGAAGCACTTCGACACCGCACACGCATCGACGAGGCAGGCATGACATGGCAGGACTGACGGCGGAGCAGGAAGCGTTCCTGAAGGAGCACAAGTGGGCCGTGCTCAGTACCGGCAAGAAGGACGGCTCCCCACAGGTGTCGACCATCCAGTACGGGGTTGAGGACGGGAAGATCATCATCGGCGTCGCCCACGACCGGGCGAAGTGGTTCAACGCGAAGCGGCAGCCGAAGGTCGCCTTGCTGCTCCTCGACGGGCGCAAGCAGCTCATCGTCTACGGGACGGCCGAGTGCATTCCGAGCGGTCCGGAGCGCACCGCCGTTACGCGCCGCCTCCGCAAGCTCGTCGGCACGAACATCCCGCCCGAGGACCAGAGCGACGAGGACTACGGCAAGGAGCTCGACGCGCAGAAGCGCGTGATCATCCGCGTCACGCCCACCTCGACCTTCTCGAACGACTAGGTGAGGCGGGGGGAAGGCCCTCACCCCAACCCTCTCCCCAAACGGGGAGAGGGGGCCGGAACAGTCGAACCTCCGCCGCCCGCGTGCGACACTCGGCGTTCGAGGCTGGCCGGGTGGCCGCCCGAGGATGTCACGAGGTGTGTGGTGCTGAAGACGCATGGCTGCGGTGAACTGCGCGCGGAGCACGCGGGCGAGCGAGTGACGCTTGCCGGCTGGGTGCACCGCCGGCGCGATCACGGTGGCCTGCTGTTCGTGGACCTCCGCGACTCCACCGGCATCACGCAGGTCGTGTTCCGACCGCAGGACGCGCCGCTCGCCGCCGCGGTGGCCGAGGGTGTGCGCTCCGAGTACGTCGTGCAGATCCACGGCGAGGTGGCGCTGCGCCGGAACGGTACCGAGAACGCCGATATGGCGACCGGTGCGATCGAGCTGGT
>CANIRU010000068.1 GCA_947470025.1 Chloroflexota bacterium | reverse complement strand
CCACGCCTGGTCGGAGAGAAGGTAGTTCACCATCGGTGCGACGAAGCTCGCGGCGGGGTACTGCGGCTCAACGTCCTCGGCGCGCTGCACGGCCGTCGGCGCGGCGGCGCGCAGGTTCTGAGCGGCCTCCGGGATGCTCTGCGTCATCCTCGTGCCGGCCGTCGGGGCGATGCCGTTCGAGGTGACGCCGTAGCGCCCGAGGTCGCGCGCGAGGCAGCGGACGCCGCCGGCGATGCCGGCCTTGGCCGCGCCGTAGTTGCCCTGGCCGGCGTTTCCCATCAGCCCGGAGGAGGACGAGAAGCCGACGATTCGGCCGTACCGCTGCTGACGCATGATGATCGACGCGGGCTTCACGACGTTGAAGAAGCCGGTCAGGTGGACGGCGATGACCTCGTCCCACTCGGACTCGGCCATGTTGAAGATCATGCGGTCGCGCAGGATGCCGGCGACGTGCACGACGCCGTCCACACGGCCCCACGTGTCGAGGCACTGGCGGATGAGGTTCTCCCCGCCTTCCTCGGTGGCGATGCTGTCGAGGTTCGCGACGGCGCTACCGCCGGCGGCGATGATCTCGTTCGCAACGCTCTGCGCGGGACCGGCGTCGCCGCCGGAGCCGTCGAGGTTCACGCCGGGGTCGTTGACCACGACGTTCGCGCCGAGTGCGCCGACGAGCTTCGCGACCTCGGCGCCGATGCCGCGGCCCGAGCCGGTGATGACGATGGAACGGTTGGCGAGTGGCTTTGCCATCATCTGCTCCTTAGACCAACGCCTGCGCGGGGGTGTCGCGGCCGGGAACCTCGACGTCGTCGCGGGGCGGGGCGGGGTTGGCGGTGTCCTTCAGCAGGACGTTCTGCACCGCGTCGTCGAGCTCGTCGAGCGTCCACATCTCGCGCTTGTAGACCGTGCGGCCCTGCGAGGGGTGGTGGGCACGGGACACCTCGCCACCGTTCACGTAGAAGAGGTGACCGTTGATGTTCCATGCGGCGTCCGAGGCGAGGAAGCCGACCATCGGCGCGACCATCTCAGCGTCGCGCAGGCGGGTGAATGCGCTCTCCGTGCTGCGGCCCATGGTCGAGCCGGTCTGCACGCCCGCCGCGGCTCGGAGCTCACGCGCGGAGTCGGGCACCGACTGGGTCATCCTCGTCGCCGCGCCGGGGCCGATGGCGTTCACCGTGACGCCGTAGCGCCCGAGGTCGCGCGCCACGACCCGCGTCAGGCCGGCGATGCCGGACTTCGCCGCGCCGTAGTTGAACTGGCCGGTGTTGCCGATCGTGCCGGAGGAGGACGAGAAGTTGATGATCCGGCCGTAGCGCTGCTGGCGCATGAGCACCGCGGCGGGCTTGATCGTGTTGAAGTGCCCCTTGAGGTGCACGGCGATCACCGCGTCCCACTCCTCGTGCGACATGTTGAAGATCATGCGGTCGCGCAGGATGCCGGCGACGTTCACGAGGATGTCGAGGCGCCCCCAGCTGTCGAGCGCGCTGCCGATGAGGTGCTCCGCCGCTGCGGTGTCGGCGACCGAGTCCATGTTCGCGATCGCCTCGCCACCCGCGGCCTTGATCTCGTTCACGACGTCCTGCGCGGGGCCGACGTCGCCGCCGGAGCCGTCCACGTTCACGCCGGGGTCGTTCACGATGACTCGTGCACCCTCCCGCGCGAACAGCAGCGCGACCCCGCGGCCGATGCCGCGACCCGCGCCTGTGACGACTGCTACCTTGCCGTCCAGAGCACCCATGTTCGTTTCCTCTTCTCTCCCCCTCGGGAGGTTCGCCCTCGCGGGGCTGTGTGGATCTGCGTTGGTCGCGCTAGCGGCGCGGGAGCATCACGGTCGCGGTCCCCGGCGTCGTCTTCTTGCCTGCGGCGTTCTCGGTCCAGATGTCGAGGTCGACGAGCGCCTGGCCGTCTTGCTCGTACTTCCGGGTCACGATCCCGCGCGAGACGATCTCCTGGTTGGGGTAGTCCATGCCACGGTACTGGCATCCGAAGCGCCGGAGGAAGCCCGCCGGGGCGATCCAGTCGTGCAGCAACTGGCCGAGGAAGGCGTTCTTCAGCGCGCCGTGGACGATGATCCCGTCCAGCCCTGTGCCGCGCGCGAAGTCGGGGTCGTAGTGGATCTGGTAGAAGTCGCCGGACGCTGCCGCCCACATCACGAGCTGCTGCGTGGTGCAGGCCTTGCGGAGCGCGGGGATCTCATCGCCCACGTTCACGTCGTCGAAGGTGACCTGGCTGGTGTTCAACGCCATGGTGCGAGCCTAGTAGTGAATGACATTGCCGTACATCCGGGCGACGACGGTGCCGTCCTGTCGGGTGTAGGCGGTCTCGTGGTACGTGATGAGCATCGGCCCGATGGAGCCGAGGCGCTCCTCGAACCGCGTGATCTTGCTGCGTGACGTAACGACATCGCCGGCCACGACCGGCTCGAGGTACTCGTACGCTGTGCCGCCATCGAGCTGGCGCCTGTAGGGGATGCGGAGCTGGGCGATCGGGGCGGGGACCGGAACCATCCCGCCCCGGTTCTGCGGGCTCACCGGGGTGCCAAGGTAGCCGGGTGGCGCGACCAGCGCGCGATAGCCCCGGGCGCGGGCGGAGTCGTCATCGTAGAAGATCGGGTCGGTGTGGCCCACGGCGCGCGCGAAGAGGCGGCAGCCGCTTGTGGTGACCTCGGCAACGCCTTCGTCGACCTCCCGGCCGATCAAGTCCCGCATCTCAGCGGAGACGATCGAGTCAGGCATCCGGACCTCGTCTCAAGAGAACCGGTCGCACCAGATGTGTGCGCCGCGCTCGCGACGATATCGACGGGCGATTCGGGGTGTCAATGCGCGCCGTCGACGGGCCGAGACGGATCGCTATGGCTGCTGCTTGAGCGAGGCGAGGTACTCGGCGCGCCGGGCCACCTGCTTCAGCCGCTCGGTCTCGAGGTTCGCGGGGGCCGCGTGGTACCGGACGTCCTCGATCAGCCCGCCGCTGGTCAGGTCGACGGGCCAGCAGCGCCCGGCGCGGATCTCGGCGACCAGGTCGGCACCGGTCGCGATCGGGCGGTCGAAGTACGTGGCCGTTTTGCCGATGTCCCCCAGCTCGTGCGAGTCGGTGCCCCCTGTCCCCGGGAGGCCGAGGCGTTCCGTGATCCGGTGGGAGTAGAGGTTGTCGCGCTTGCTCCCGCGTCCGTTGATGACCTCGAGTGCCGCGACCATGCCATAGGCCTCGTTCCGCGCGCCGCGCGCGAGGGCGTCCTGCCAGTGGTCTTCGCTCTCCCAGTCCCAGGGGTGGTGGCGGCGGTAGGGGTGGGTGGCCCACATCACACCGTCCGCCTCCTCGACGAGGCGCGCGAGCTCCTTGGTGTGGTGCATCCCGTAGGTGTAGCGGCGCGGGCCGATCACGATGATGTGGCCGTCGTCCGTGTTGACCTCGATGCCGTGCAGCACGAGGAAGTCGTGGCGGGCGGCAAGCGCGGCGACCTCGTCCGGGTTCCATGCCCAGTCGTGCTCCGACAGCACGATGCCGTCCAGGCCCGCCTGCTTCGACCGGTCGACCAGCTCGTCGGCGCTCAGGCGCGAGTCCCACGACAGCGGGTAGGTGTGCGTGTGCAGGTCGATGAGCATCGCGTGCCTTGGTCGTGCCTGAGATGAGTCGAGGGCGGCGCCCCTGCCGGAGTGCCGCCCTCGATGTTGTCGCGTGCCCTGCCTCTTGGCTAGGGGCCTCTTCGCGTGGGAGTGGCTAGTCGTCCGCGACGAGCACGAGAGTGCCCGTCGTCGAAAGATTGCCGCCGGTGCCGTTGACCACGGCGGTCTTCGCGGAGGTCTGCTTGCCGGCGATGCCGTTCACGCCGTCCTCGGCGATGCCGGCGAGCTGGCGGTAGGCCTCGACCAGCAGCATCATCCCGTACATGCCGGAGTGGCTGAACGAGAGGCCACCGCCGTTGGTGTTCACCGGGATGCCGGAGCCGCCCGGGCTGGCCTTGCGGTCCGCCCACAGGCTGGGCCCCTCACCTCGAGGCGTCAGGCCCAGCATCTCCGCCGTGATGCCGGCGGTGACGGTGAACGAGTCGTAGATCATCGCGAGCTCCATCTCGCCCGGGCCCATCCCCGCCATCTTGTAGGCGGAGTTGGCGGAGGCGGCGGCGGAGGTCGCCGTGAAGTCCTGCATCTCCATCATCGACCAGTGGGACATGTTTTCGCCCGCCCCGGCGATCCAGACCGGAGTGGTCCGCAGCGAGCGCGCCTTCTCGGCGGACGCGATGAGCACGGCCCCGCCGTGGTCGGTGACGAGGCAGATGTCGAGGAGGTTGAGCGGCCACGCGATGAGGCGGCTCTCCAGGACATCGGCGACCGTGATCGGGCCGCCGGCAGGGTGCGTCTCCTTCGAGAACATCACGGCGCGTGGGTTGAGCGTCGCCCACTCGCGCGTCGCGACGGCGATCTGCGCGAAGTCTTCCTTCGTCGATCCCCACTGGTGCATGTGCCGCGTCATCGCGTGCGCGTAGTTCGAGGGCGCCCCGGCGATGCCGTAAGGCACCTCGAACTGGCTGGGCACCGACCACTTGTCGTCGCCCTGCGGGCGGTTTGTGCCGTTGCCCTTGTTCTTGCGCGCCGAGAACCCCGCCTCGCCGTGCGAGACCAGCGCGATGTCGATGATCCCGGCGTTGATCGCCGCCAGCGCGTGGTGGACGTGCATGACGAACGACGAGCCGCCGACGCCGGTGGTGTCGATGTACCGCGGGTGGATGCCGAGGTGTTCGGCGATCTGCGGCGAGAAGCCGACGGAGAAGACACCGTCGATCTCGGACGGGCTGATGCCGGTCTGCTTGCAGACGTTGTTGATCGCCTCGAGGTGCAGCCGCGTCGCGGTCGTGCCTTCCTCGATGTAGCCGATCTTGTTGGACTCCGCGGCGCCGACGATCGCGGCGGCCATGGACGGGTTGTTGGGCATAATGTGTGTCCTCCCTGTTCCTTGGCTACTCGACCACGCGCCAGTAGGCGATGCTGACCTCGTCCGAGGCTTCCTCGAACTCGATCTTCACCTTCGCGCCGATCTTGATCTCCTCCGGCTTGAGCGGGTCGACCCCGTGCAGCACGGTCAGCATCCGGGTGCCCTCGATCAGGTCGATATAGGCCGTGACGAAGGGGGTCTCCTCGGCCCAGCCGCCGAAGGCGCGGTGCTGGACGGCGTAGGTGTGGATGCGGCCCTCGCCGCTGGCCTCGACCCACTCGAGCTGGTCGGAGTGGCAGTGCGGGCAGAGCACGCGCGGGTAGAAGTGCATGCGACCGCAGACGAGGCAGCGCGGGAGCATCAGCTTCCCGGCTTTGCACCCGTCCCAGTACGGCTTGAAGGTGTACTGCTCGGGGTCGGGGATTGGCTTCGTGTAGGCCAACGTCCGCTCCTTCCGTCCAAACTCGTCGCCTCGCGCGTCGAACCCGAGGTGGGGCGGCGGATGCGGGCTGGGGGTGGCTGGTGACAGGGCGTGGCAGCGAGGCGAACAGGCGGCCCGGAGGGGCTGGCGAACGGTCTCGGTGCACGTCCATTGTGACTGCGGCGACTCTAGGGTGGGCACTCTGGCCGGTCAACAAGCGCGATCAGCGCGGTGACGGGGTTCGGCGTTTCGTTGCGCCACGGATAGGCAGGTGCTAGTTTTCAGGCCACCGATCACACCAAATCTCGGGCAGACGCCGAGGACTCTCGGAAGGGACGCGCTGGTGATTCCGGAGCAATTCGGACGCGTCGCTATCCTGCTCGTCTTCGCGCTCGCCTTCCCGGCGCTGCCGCTGACCGCGTCGTACCTGTTCAGTAAGCTCGGCTACCGCACCTCGAACCCGACTCCCGTCAAAGAGGCCACCTACGAGTGCGGCGTGGAGTCCGAGGGCACCTCGTGGGGCCAGTTCCACGCGCGGTACTACCTCTTCGCGCTGGGCTTCGTGATCTTCGATGTGGACGTGATCTTCCTCTACCCGTGGGCCGTGAACCACGCGGCGATGCCCATCGCGGTGCTGTTCAAGGCGTTCCTGTTTATCGGCATCCTCGCGTTTGGTCTGGCCTACGCGTGGCGCAAGCGCGCGTTGGAGTGGCGCTAACTTGCCCGCCGGCCCCCACCAGCTCGATGGGCACCGCATCGCGGCGCGCCTCGGCGCGGCGCTGCCGGGCGTGGTGACGCGCGCCACCCAGGAATGGGTTGAGGTCGCCCCCGAGCGCGTGCAGGACGCCCTCCGCTGGCTCCGCGACTCGGAGGAGTTCGACGCCGCGCAGCTCTCGAACCTGACCGCCGTCGACCGCCACACCCACTTCGAGGTGGTCTACCACCTCCAGTCGCTGGACCTGAACCAGCAGGTCGTTGTGAAGGCGATCGTCGCCGACCACGAGGCACCCTCGCTGCCGAGCGCGTACCCCGTCTACAAGGGCGCGCTGCTCCAGGAGCGCGAGGTCTACGACCTGATGGGTATCCGCTTCGCGGACCACCCGGACATGCGCCGGCTCTTCCTCTGGGAGGGCTTCCCCGGTCACCCGCTCCGCAAGGACTTCCTCGGGATCGGCCACGGGCAGACCTCGGGGCTCCAGCGCTTCCCGAACGAGGATCTCGCCAACCGCGACCGCATGATGAACGCCGGCAACCTCACGTCGCAGGACATGCCGCGCGAGGCCGGTGGGTCGATGGCCTCGGGAGGTCACTAGGATGACCACCGTCAACGAGCCGTACGTCCTCAACATCGGGCCGCAGCACCCCAGCACGCACGGGGTGTTCCGCCTGCGCGTGGTCATGGACGGCGAGGTCATCCGCGACCTCGACATGATCGTCGGCTACCTCCACCGCTCGATGGAGAAGCTCGCCGAGGAGCGCACGTACACCCAGAACATCCCGTTCACGGACCGCGCCGACTATCTGGCCGCGATGTCGAACAACCTTGGCGTGTGCCTCGCCGTCGAGCGCCTCGCGGGCGTCGAGGTGCCGGAGCGGGCCTCGTACCTGCGCGTGATCTTCGCCGAGCTCCAGCGCATCGCCAGCCACGCGATGGCGAACGGCACGCTGGTGTCGGACGCCGGCGCGTGGCAGACGCCGCTGCTCTACATGTTCCGTGAGCGCGAGAAGATTCTCGACCTGTTCGAAATGACCTGCGGCGCGCGCCTCACCACGAACTACATGCGGATCGGCGGCGTCGCCTTCGACCCGCCGCCCGAGTTCTGGCCGGCGCTCCAGGAGCTCCTCGACGAGATGCCCGCGCGCATCGACGAGTACGCGAGCCTGGTGGTGGACAGCGAGATCTTCCTGGCACGCACGCGGAACGTCGGCGTGATCTCGGCGGCAGACGCGATCAACGGCTCGCTCGTGGGCCCGGCGCTGCGTGGCTCGGGCGTCCCGTGGGACCTGCGCAAGGCGGAGCCCTACTGCGTCTACGACCGCATGAACTTCGAGGTGCCCGTGGGGCGCCACGGCGATGTCTATGACCGCTTCATGGTCCGCCTCGAGGAGACGCGCCAGTCGGTCGAGATCATCAAGCAGGCCGTGGCCCAGATTCCCGACGGACCGCACAAGACCGACATTCCGCTGGCGCTCCGGCCACCTCCCGGCGAGGTGTACGGACGTGTGGAGGGACCGCGTGGTGAACTCGGCTTCTATGTCGTCTCAGACGGCACGCCCGCCCCGTACCGTTTCCATATCCGCGCCCCTTCGCTGATCAACCTGTCGCTCCTCCGCGAGATGGCGGTTGGCGTGTCCTTGCCGGATGCTGTCGTCGCACTGGGTTCGCTCGACATCGTCGTGGGAGACATCGACCGATGAGCAGCGCGGCAGACCGACGCCCCGCGACGCCGATGGCGCGTCAGATCCTCGAGCACCACTCGCTGCTGTCGCGCGCCCGCGCGCTGCCGGGCGAGGCGCGCTTCGTGCTGGCCGTGCTCACGCTCGGCGCGCTCGTCGCCGGTGCCGGCATCGGCTTCCTCGTTGTCACCGGTCAGCTCGATGGCCGCTGGTACGACCTCCGCGACCTGGGCAACGCGACCGCGCACTTCCGCGGCTGGACGCAGCGGCAGGGCATCCACTCCGCCGTTCCGTACCTCGTCACGGGACTGCTCGGCGGCATCGCCATCCTGAGCCTCGTCGGTGGATGGCTCGTCATCGGCGTGTGGGCCGAGCGGCGCCTGATCGCGAAGTTCCAGATCCGCCAGGGCCCGAACCGCGTCGGTCCGTTCGGCCTCCTCCAGCCGCTCGCGGACGCCGTGAAGCTGCTGCAGAAGGAAGTCCTGATCCCGATCGGCGCGGACAAGCTCCTCTTCTTCCTCCCGCCGATCCTGATCTTCATCCCCGCGATGCTCGGCTGGGGTCCCGTCCCCTGGGCGCCGAAGATGTCCTATGCCGATCTGAACGTCGGTGTCGTCTACACGATCGCCATCTCGTCGCTCGGTGTGCTCGCGGTGTTCCTCGCCGGGTGGTCCTCGAACAACCACTACGCGCTGCTGGGCGCGATGCGCACCGTCGCGATGATGGTGTCGTACGAGATCCCGATCAGCATCTCGTTACTGGCGATCGTGCTGTTCACCGGGTCGCTGCAACTCTCTGACATCGTGGCGTGGCAGGCGCAGCACAACGTCTGGATGATCGTGCTGCTGCCGTTCGGCGCGTTCACCTTCCTGTTCGCGAGCACCGCCGAGATCAACCGCACGCCGAACGACATCGGTGAGGCGGAGTCCGAGATCGTCGCAGGCTTCCACACCGAGTACTCCGGCATGAAGGCCGGCCTGTTCCTCGCCGTCGAGCTGGGCAACGCGCTCCTCGTCGGCGCGATGATGTCGACCTTCTTCTTCGGTGGGTATTCGCTGTTCGGCCTCGAGAGGTGGATTCCTGGCTACCTGATCATGGGCGCGAAGACGTTCCTGGTGTACTTCGGCTTCGTCTGGCTCCGCGCGACACTTCCGCGCTTCCGCCTCGACCAGCTGATGGCCTTCGCGTGGAAGTTCCTCATCCCGCTGTCGATCATCCAGCTGCTCTTCGTGGCGGTGGAGTCGATGGTCGTCGTGCAGTCCGGCCTGCCGGGCATCGTCACCATCGGCGGCTCGATCATCGCGAACGCGGCGCTGACGTTTGTCGGAGTCCGCGCGTGGGCCAACGCCATCGGCTATTCGCCGAAGGAGATGGCCTCCCCGCCGATCATGACGAACGGCGTGGGTGGCCTCCGCGCCGCCGAGCAGATCCGGGCGGCGTCGTAGTGGAGTCCCCCGGCATCATCCTCGCGTTCTGGGTGCTCTCGGCGATCACGGTGGCCGGGTGCGCGATGGTGCTCGTAGCGAGGAATCTCGTGCACGCGCTGGTATTCCTCGTGCTCGCGTTCCTCGGGATGGCGGGGCTGTTCCTGACGTTGAGCGCGGATTTCCTCGCGGTCGCGCAGATTCTGATCTACGCCGGCTCGATCGCGGTGCTCATGGTGTTCGCGATCATGCTTACCCCGCTCGCCGCACGAGACAACGCGAACTCGCTGTACCTCCTGCCAGCGCTCGCGTCCGGTCTCGGCATGGCCGCGATCGTCTCCTTCGTCGCGCTGGTCACGCCGTGGGCGGAGCTCAAGGGCGATGCCCTTGCGCAGAACGACCCGCCGACGACCGTCGCCGCGATCGGCGACCTGCTGCTCGGCCGCTACGTGCTGCCGTTCGAGGTGGCCTCGGTCCTGCTGTTCTTTGCGCTCCTCGGCGCGATCGTCCTGGTGCATGAGCGCGGTTCGAGGGAGTCGCAGTGATCGACGGACTGAGCGTGACGCTCACGCATTACCTCGTCGTCGGGGCGGTGATCTTCGGCTTCGGCACGGTGATCGCGCTCTCGAAGCGCAACGCCGTCGCGGTGCTGATGGGCGTCGAGCTGATGCTGAACGCCGTCAATCTGACGCTGGTCTCCTTCTCGCGTTTCTCCTCGGCCTTCCCGAAGGGCGAGGAGCCGCTCGCGGGTCACGTGTTCGTGGTGTTCGTGCTCACCGTCGCGGCCGCCGAGGCTGCCGTGGCGCTTGCGATGGCCGTGCTCGTGTACCGCCAGCGTGAGACCGTCGACCTCGATCGCATCAACCTGCTGCGCGGATAAGGGCGGCACGACGATGTGGGTGAAGTTCATGGATGTCGCGGACGGCTATGCAGCCGAGACGTGGCGCGAGGTGTTCAATCAGGAGGCGCTCTCCGTGCGGATCGTTCCGCCCATCGAGGTCGGTGCCATGACGGACGCCCGGTCCATCTGGGTGCCGGACGGCAAGACGCACGTCGCGCGTGAAGTGCTGAACAAGATCTAATGCTGCTCCCCCACATCCCCGAGGCCGCCGTCTGGGCGATTTACTTCGCGCCGCTGATCTCGTTCCTGACGATCGTGATCGCGTTGCGCCACCGGCCGCTGCAGGCAGGCCGGTTCACCATCGCCGCCATCGGCGTCGCGTGGGTGCTCGCGATGTGGGCGCTGGACACCTCGATCGGTCTGCATGGCGAGCCTGCGAACTTCCAGCCGCACCACTGGATGTCGCTGTTCAACCTCGACGTCGAGTTCGGCATCCGCCTCGACGGGTTGAGCGCGGTGATGATCGCGGTCGTCACCAGCATCTCGCTCCTCGTGCAGGTCTACTCGACCGGGTACATGGCGGGTGACCACGGTTACCCGCGCTTCTTCGCTTTCATGTCGCTGTTCACGATGTCGATGCTGGGCCTCGTGATGGCCTCGAGCCTGCTCCAACTGTTCATCCACTGGGAGCTGGTGGGGCTGACCTCGTACCTGCTGATCGGCTTCTGGTTCCACCGCCCCAGCGCCGCCGCCGCGGCCAAGAAGGCGTTCATCGTGACCCGCTTTGGCGACTTCGGCTTCATGCTCGCGGTCGTGATGATCTGGGTGAAGACCGGCACGTTCGACATCGCCGAGATCAACCACCTCGCGCACACCGGCGCGATCGCGGTGCCGGTGCTGACGGGCTTCGTGCTCGGATTGTTCGCGGGCGCTGCCGGGAAGTCCGCGCAGTTCCCACTGCACTTCTGGCTTCCGGACGCGATGGAGGGCCCGACGCCCGTCTCCTCAATCGTCCACTCCGCGACGATGGTCGCGGCCGGCGTCTACCTCCTGCTGCGCTTCTTCGGCAGCGTCGAGGCGGCCCCGCAGAGCGTGCGCGACACGATCGCGTTCATCGGTGCGTTCACCGCGATCTTCGCAGCGTCGATGGGCATCGTGGCGACAGACATCAAGCGCGTACTGGCGTACTCGACGATCTCGCAGCTCGGCTACATGGTGATGGCGATCGGCCTGGGCGGGTACGTGGCGGCGATCTTCCACCTGTTCACGCACGCGTTCTTTAAATCGCTGCTCTTCCAGGGCGCGGGCTCGTTGAGCCACTCGACGAACACCTTCGAGATGCCGCTGATGGGCGGCCTCCGCACGAAGATGCCGATCACCTTCTGGACGTTCCTGATCGGGTCGCTGTCCCTGTCCGGCGTCTTCCCGCTCGCCGGCTTCTGGTCGAAGGACGAGATCCTGCTGGATGCCTACCACCACAACATGGTGCTGTTCCTGGTCGCTTCGATGGTTG
>CANIRU010000067.1 GCA_947470025.1 Chloroflexota bacterium | reverse complement strand
TTCCCTGCACGGGAAGGGGGAGCGCGAGGGCGGAGCCCTCGCGCTCCCCCGAGACCGATGGTGCTTCCGAACCTCGGGCGAACTTCGCCCACTGCTCCGCACGCACTCGATGCGCCTCCACGGGTGCCGGTGATAGGCTTCGATCGTGCAGTGCTTCAAGTGTGATCAGGACGCCGTACAGGAGTGCCCGCGCTGCGGGGCGCTCTATTGCGACGACCATGGCAGCGAGCTCTGTGATCGCTGCATGGATCCCGTGCTCGCCGTCCCCTCCTACCGCGTCTTCCGAGGCTCGCTCGTCGCGCTCCTCGTCGGCTCCGTTGTCGCGGTGTGGCTGCTCGTGCTGCCGCCCTCCTCGGCCGACAAGGACCAGCCGCCCTCCACGCTCGCCGGCGTCGTCGGCACGGCGACTGCGAGGTCGACCGGGACCGCAGCGCCCTCTGGCACCCCGGCGGGTGGCACGGCCACCCGCACCGCGCGTCCGGGATCGCCCACGCCGGGCGGCAGCGGCACGCCAGCGGCCTCGACGCCCTCGCCGACACCCACCGCGACCGCCACGCCTGCCTCGAGCTCCTACACGGTGAAGTCGGGTGATACTCTCACCGGCATCGCGGATCAGTTCGGGATCAGCCCGGACGCCCTCCAGCGCGCGAACAACATCAGCAGCCCGTCCGGACTCCAGATCGGGCAGGTGCTGACCATCCCGCGATAGACCGCGGTCGTCTTCCCAGTCCCATCAGCAGCCGGGTAGGTCAGATGCTCGATCACAATGTCCTTGAGCAGCGCACCGACAGCCGGGCCTCGGTCGTGAAGCGCGCCATGATGCTGACGCCGACGGCGTTCGCGCTGGTCGCGATCCTCATCTACGCGATCCAGTTCCTGCCCAACTCGTTTATCGCCGTCTTCGTGCTCACGCTCGGCGGCATCCCCGCAGCGATCGAGGCGGTCGCCGCGATCCGCGACCTGAGCGCCACGCCAACGACGACGCGCGGCCGCGTCCGCCGCCTGTGGAAGAAGTCGCGCTACCTCTTCGTCGGCCGGGTCGACTACATGCTCGTCGAGAAGAAGCTGTTCGAGGTGAACGCGATCACCGCCACGGAGCTCCACGAGGGCGACGAGGTGATCGTGGAGCACTGGCCGAACACCAACGTGCTCATCTCGCTGACGCGCGTACCGAGCGAGACGCCCCGACCGACCGAGACGACGCGCCGGGCGCTCGACTTCCCGCCGCCCTCGACGCAGCTCTAGCGCCGCCTCGCGATGCCCGACGCCGCCGTGCCCACACCTGCTGGCGACGAGGCGCCGTACCAGTACCGCGTCGGCGAGATGCCCGAGGACGACCGTCCTCGTGAGCGCCTCAAGCGCCTCGGCGGCAGCGCACTCAAGTCCGAGGAACTCCTCGCGATCCTGCTTCGCACCGGCACCGCGCAGGAGGACGTGCTGCACGTCGCCGCGCGGTTGCTGCACGAGCGCGGTGGACTGCGCGGCCTCGCGTCCACAGACCTCGCGACGCTTGGCAACGCGCACGGCGTCGGCCCGGCGAAAGCCTCGACTATCGCCGCCGCGTTCGAGCTGGGACGTCGCGCGGCGATCGAGGAGGGCGGTGCGCGCCCGACGGTGACGAGCCCGCAGGACATCGCGCGGCTGCTGCACGCGGAGATGGAGCTGCTCCAGCAGGAGGAGTTGCGGCTGCTGATCCTCGACACGAAGCACCACGTGCTCGCCGCGCCCGTGCTGTACCGCGGCACCGTCAGCGCGGCGGGCGCGCGGGTAGCCGAGCTGTTTCGCGAGGCGGTGCGCCTGAACGCGAGCAAGATCGCGCTCGCGCACAACCACCCGAGCGGCGACCCTGCGCCGAGTCCCGACGACATCACCTTCACGCGCGAAGCCGTCGAGGCCGGCGCGCTCCTCGAGGTGCCCGTGCTCGACCACCTCGTCTTCGGCCACGGGCCGGGGCGGTGGGTGTCGATGCGCGAGCAGCGCCTCGGCTTCACCTAGCGCGGTGTGGCGCCGGAGCCGGTGGCCTCGAGGTGGTGGGGCGTTCGAGGTGTTTGCGCGGGTCGGCCCATCCCCCTGCCCCCTTCCCTGCGCGGGAAGGGGGATGAATGACGAGGGCTTCGCCCTCGTGCTCCCCCGAGACCGAGGGGGGAGCACCTTGCACCTCGCACCTCGCACAGAGAACAGGCTCCCTCGCCCACGTAGTGGGAGAGGGTTGGGGTGAGGGTCTGCGTCCGGGATGGGCAAGGGGATGGCACGACCGCACAGTCTCGAACCCACGCACCCTCGAGGCGGAGGGCCGCGCGGGGCGCGTGCTAGGATCGATACAAGCGCAGGCGGGGCGCAGCCTTCGGGGTCGCATGAACTGGCTTGACCTGCTCATCGTGGGCATTCTCGCGTGGACCACGTTCCGCGCATTCTCCTCGGGTCTGATCAGCGAGCTGGTGAGCCTCCTCGGGCTCGTCGCGGGCATCGCGCTCTCCGGTGCGTTCTACGACGACCTCGCCGCCAACCTCGAGTTCATCATCACCGACCCCACCTCGAGGCAGCTCGCGGCGTTCGCCGGCATCTTCATCGGCACGACCATCGCCGGGTATGTGATCGCCACCGTGCTGAAGACGGCGGCGGCGCTGCTGTTCCTCGGCGCGTTCGACCACCTCGGCGGTGCGGTGTTCGGGCTGATCAAGGGGTTCCTGCTGATCCAGATCGCCCTCGTCGCGATCTCGGTGTTCCCGGCACAGACGACGATCGCGAAAGCCACGGCGGACTCCACCCTCGCCCCCGTGTTCCTGCAGTTCACGCCGATCATCAAGGCCGCGCTGCCTGCCGAGTTCCAGGATCCGCTGGGCCAGCTCCTGCGCTGGCAGACCGGGGGCGCGCTCCAGAGCATGCCCGGAATGCCAGTGATGCCCGGCATGACGACTCCCACCGCGCACCCGTAGCCTCGAGGCTGTCGCTCGCCCGGAAACATGGGCGTTCCCGCGATCCGGTACACTGCGCTCATCTCCCACCGGTAACCTGCCGGAGTCCGAATGCGCGGGGTCATTCGTACCGACCCTGCCGAATGGAGGGTGCGGTGTCCGTTTCGCGGCGTGCGCTGGTCCTGAACCAGAACTACGAACCGCTGAACGTCTGTTCAGTCCGCCGTGCCTTCGTGCTCGTCTTCCACGGCAAGGCCGAGGTGCTCGAGAGCGGCGACGGCCCGATCCTCGGCGCCAGCGACGAGTACGACACGCCCTCCGTCATCCGCCTCCGCCACTTCGTGCGACGCCCGCATCCTCGCCCGCGCCTGAGCCGCCGCGAGGTGTTCGTGCGCGACCAAGAGCGGTGCCAGTACTGCGGACGCCGCGGGGGCGACCTGACACTGGATCACGTGATGCCGAAGCATCGAGGCGGCCCGCACGCGTGGGAGAACCTCGTCACGGCGTGCCGCGCGTGCAACCACCGGAAGGGCGGGCGCACGCCGCAGGAGGCGCGCATGGAGCTGCTGTCGGAGCCGCGCAGGCCATCCACGCACCCGGCGGTGATGTTCGCGCCGTACCTGGAGCGGTACCGCGAGTGGAGCCCGTTCGTGCTCTCGTGGACGAAGCAGGCGCTGCCGCTGGGCATGGCGAACGGCAACGACCTGAGCGCGGCGGCCTCGTAGCGGGCCTCGCGCGCGAGGCGGAGCGGCGCGGATGAGGTGTGCCGTCGTCGACGGGGCGATCGAGGTGTTTGCGCGGGTCGGCCCATCCCCCTGCCCCCTTCCCTGCGCGGGAAGGGGATGAGTAGCGAGGGCTCCGCCCTCGCGCTCCCCCGAGACCGAGGGTGCTTCGCACCTCGATTCCCGAACCAGATTGAGAGTGGTTACCGCTCAGGGCTCGATCTGACCGAAGCTTCTGTGCACTTCCGCCCGGGCCACGCGGGCATAGAGTCCCGTGAGAGCTTCGGCGCGGCCGTTTCAAGTTGGTGGGCCAAGCCACTCCCACGCTCGACGAGGCAGGCGGTAGGCCGACATTCAGAACCCTCGCCCATTTATGGGAGAGGGCAGGGTGAGGGCTTCTCGGATCGCGCCGCCCGCGGTTGAACCTCGATCGCCCCGTTCGCTAGACGATGGCGCCGTTGCGGAGGTCCTCGATGCCGGCGTAAGCGGCGAGGTTGAGCGCATCGCGCGCGGCGACGAGGGTTTCGAGGCACGCGCCGGGTGTGGTCAGACCCTTCTCGCGCACGATGGCGACGATGCGCTCACCCTGCTCGGCGGCGTGCGGGAGCTTGTCGCTGAACGTGGTCTTGAGGGTCGCCCACAGGTCGGCAGGGTGCTCGATCGCGAAGCGCGCGTACTGGAGCGCGGCGAACGCGCCGCCCGGCGAGTCGATGTCGTCCCACTCCTTCGGCGCGTCGCGCAGCAGATCCTTGAGACCGGCGTGCCGCTGCTCGATCTCCCACGTGAGGTCGAGGTTCAACGGCGCGAGCGCCAACTCCGCCTCGGGGGCCATCACCAGCTCGCGCAGCGTCGTGCGGACGATGTCGCCGCCGTACACGTCACGCGGGCCGTCGATGACGGTGGGGTAGCGGTCGAGGTGCTGGCGGATGTGCTGCAGCGCAACGCCGAAGACGTGCGGCAGGGCGTGCGTGGGGACGCCGTTGTGCAGGGAGACGACGCACGCGCCCTGCTCCCAGTCCACGCTGGAGAACGCGCCTGCCTCGAACGGCTCGACGTGTAGTTCGCACTCGGCCTCGACGCGCACGCGCTGCTCGAGCTCCGCGTACATCGCGTCCAGTGCGGTGCCGATGTCCTTGCCGATGACCTTCACGCGCGTTCCCCCTGCGCTGCGTTGCCGAGCCGCTGCCTACTCGAAGAGCGGTTGGCAGACGACACAGTAGTTGGTCTCGCTACCCGACCGCACCTGCCCCTTGATTTCGCTCCCGCAGCGCGGGCAGGGGGTGCCGGCGCGGCGATGCACCTTCAGGTGCTCGCGCCATTCTTCCTTCTTGCCCAGCCCCTCGCCCTGCACGGTCGCATCCACGATCGCGATGCTTTCCTCCTGCACCGCGCGCATCGAGGCGTACAGGCGGTGCAGGTCGTCCTCGTCCATGGTGGCGCGGCGGCGGTGGGGGTGGAGGCCCGCGGCCCAGAGGATCTCGTCGGAGTAGGCGTTGCCGATGCCGGCGATGAACTCCTGGTTCGCGAGCGTCGCCTTGATCTGGCCACGGCGCGACTTGATGCGCGCGAGGAACTCGTCCTCGGTCACGGACATCGCGTCCGGGCCGAGCGTCGCCATCTGCGGGACGCCGGGGAGCTCCTCCTGCGTGACGAGGTACCAGCGTCCCATCTGGCGCATGTCGGAGTAGCGCAGCTCATACCCGTTGTCGAACGCGATCACCACGCCGAGGCGACCGGGCTTCTTCGTGCCCGCCTCCACCCAGTGGAAGCGGCCGGTGAGCATGGGGTTCACGACGAGGATGCGCGCCTCGTCGAGGAAGAAGAGGAGGAACTTACCGAGGCGGTGGATCTCGCCGAATTGGTGGCCCTCGATCGTTACGAGGCCTTCGGCACCCGTGCGCACCAGCCACGGGATCGGCGTTTCGGTGCGCGTGACCGTGAGCCTGTCGAGGCGCGGCATCAGGTAGTGGCGAATGGCCTCGAGGTCTGGGATCTCAGGCAACGGATCCTCCTCACGGTCGGCCTCGACATTGCGAACGCCGTAGACGAGCGGGTAGCCCACCCCTGCCCCTCCCACCCCGGGAGGGGTTCTGAGAAGAGGAACCAAGTGTGAGGGGCGCAGCTCCTCACACTCCCGGCGGACTCCGGAGACTCCGCAAGGCTTGGCACTCGAAGGCCTAGTCTCCTCGAACGGCGGGGACTAGCCCCGCTTCCATCGAGGATACGACCCCAGCACGCGGAGCCACTGCGTGATCTGCGCGGTCTCCTCGAGGACGCCGCGCACGACGGCGTCGCTGCGGTGGCCCTGCACGTCGCAGAAGAAGACGTACGTGCCCAGCTGGCGGCGCGTGGGGCGGGACTCGATGCGCGTCAGGTTGATGCCGTGCTGCGCGAAGAGCTGGAGCACCTCGACGAGGGAGCCCGGGCGGTCGGCGGCGACGGTGAACGCGAGGGAGGTCTTGTCGTCGCCCGAGGGCGCGGCGTCCTCTTTCGACAGCACGACGAAGCGCGTCTCGTTGTCGCGCTCGTCGCCGATGTCGCGCGCGTAGATGCGCGCGCCGTACAGCTCGGCGGCGTACTCGCTGCCGACGGCGAGCGTGCCCGGCTCCTTGATCGATGCCTCGACGGCGCCCGCCGTGGAGAGTGCCGCCACCGGCTTCGCGTTCGGCGCGAGGCGGGCGAGGCTCTGGCGAGTCTGCGCGAGGCCCTGGGGGTGGGAGTACACGGTCGTCGCAGCGGCGGCGTTGATCCCCGGCGCACCGACGAGGTGGTGCTGGATCGCGACGACGACCTCGCCGCAGATGCGGAGGTCGAACTCGGAGCCGATGAGCAGGTCCATCGTCTCGATCGAGACGGAGCCCTCGATCGAGTTCTCCATCGGGCAGACCGCAGCGTCCGATTGGCCGTCGCGCACCGCCTGGATCGAGGCGCCGATGGTGGCGAGGGGGAGCAGCTCCGCGGTGGGGTCGAAGCGGCGCGCGGCCGCCTCGGTATAGGTCCCGGTCGGCCCGAGGTGGGAGATGCGCACGCTAGGCTCCTTCGGTCGGACCGGCGATCATCTTGCGGACGGCGGCATCGGACTCGCGCGGGATGACCGCGATCACCTCGTCGCCGACCTGTAGCACGGTGTCCCCGCTGGGGACGTTCGCGCCTGACTTGCCGATGACGACCGACACGAGCACCTCCGGCGGGAACACGAGGTCGCGCAGGCGCTGCCCGGCGGCGGGCGAACCCTCCTGCACGCGAATGTCGACGACGTGCAGCCTCGATCCTTCGAGGGCCATCAGCGGGATGATCGTGTGCTCCGGCAGGGTCGCTTCGATCTGTGCCATCACCGCGCCGGCGGCGGAGACGATGGAGTCGACGCCGAGGCGCAGGAACAGCGCCTCGTTCCGCGGGTCGTTCACGCGGGCGATCGTGCGCTTCACGTTGAACCAGTGCTTCGCGACCTGGCAGGTGACGAGGTTCGCGCCGTCGTCCGCGGTCACCGCGATGAGTAGGTCCGCGCGGCCGGCCCCGACGCCCTCCAGGAATGCGATCTCGCTGCCGTCACCGTGGACGACCATCTCGCCGATCTCGGCGCGGAGTTCCGAGGCGCGACTGCCACTGAGCTCGACGATCGCGACCTCGTGGTCGGGCATCTGCTGGAGTTCGAGCGCGAGGCCGTGACCGACCGCGCCCCCGCCGACGACGATGATGTACACGCTAGGCCCCCTGGAAGATGGCTTCGTGCGCCAGCGTCACGCCGACCTTGGTCGGGCTGAAGGTGTGCAGGCCCAGGCGCGCAAACAGCTCGCTGCGCAGCGGGTCCTTCACGCGCGTCACCACGGTCTTCACGCCGTAGATCTCCTTCGCCTTCTGCGAGGCGAGGATGTTGCGGTTGTCGCCGGAGGCCAGTGCGATGAAGCACTCGGTCTGCTCGATGCCCGCCTCGATCAACATCCGGTCGTCCGTGCCGGAGCCGACGAGACGGCGGCCGTTGAACTTGGGTAGGAGCCGGTTGAAGGCGAAGGAGTCCGTGTCCAGCACGGTGACCTCGTGGCCTTCGTCGGCAAGCTGGGTCGCGAGGCCTGCGCCGACGCGGCCGCAGCCCATGATCAGGATGCGCATGTCAGTCTCCTTCGCCACCGCACGCTTTACTGTTGTCGGTCGTGCGCGGGGTAACGGATCAACCATACCTGCATGGGCGCGTGCTCCAGCACGTGCAGCGGGAGCCGCCCCAGCGTGAACTGTCCCAATGGCCGATGGTATTCGACCCCCAGCACGATGGCATCAATGCCGCGGTCCACGGCCTCATCCACCACGGCGTGCCCTGCCTGCCGCGCCTGCACGAGGTCGGCCTGCACCGTCACGCCATGCTCGGCTGCGACGCGCTCCGCCTGTCCGAGGATCTCCTCGCCACGCTCCACGTCGCGCTCCAGCGCGGCGTCCAGCGCGACGGATCGGGGCACCTCGATCACGTAGAGGACGCTGACCGGCGCCTTCGTGCGCTTCGCGACGTCGCACGTCGCGCCGAGGGCGGCGTAGGCGGCTGCGCTGCCGTCCAGCGCGACGAGGTAGCTGCGGGGGTCGGACGAGCCGGGCGTGGAGGGTGTGGGCATATCGAGGGGACTCTCTGCACGGGCGGCGTGCGGGGTGAGGTTAGCGGTCGTCGTCCTCCGTCGCGGGGGTCGCGGCGGCGAGCTTCAGGCGGACGAAGGCGTTCAGCAGGAGCACGAAACCGATGGCGGTGAACATGCTCACCACCTCGCGCTGGGCGGCGACGACGGCGAACGCGAGGACGGAGCCGGCGAGGGACAGCACTCCAGCGAACAGGCTTCCTCGATGCATCGCTCTCGCCTCTCGTCCGGCGTATGCGCCGTGTCAGTCAAAGTGTGAACTTGTCGCGCCCACCGGTCTACCGCAGCGGGCAGGTCAATCCTGCGGTTCGCTCGCCTTTCTGCCGGTGCCCGGCAGCAGCGGATCGCAGGTGGTGGCGTACGGGATATATTCCCGCGCATGGACGTGCCGTCTGACTGGGAAGACTGGTGGGATGAGCTCCGCTTCGTCACGCTGGATGAGGCGAAGGCGATGGAGTGCAACCGCTGCGGCGAATGCTGCTCGTCGTTGCGTGCGCCCGGCGGCGGCATGTGGTCGTGGGGCGCGTCGCCAAAGGGGCGGCACTACGGCCTGATCACGCTCCTCGACGAGCGCACGCTGGAGCCTCGTGACTGGCAGCTCGGCGACGACCACGCGCGCGCACACAATGCGTACGACTGCACTGCGCTCGAGGTGCTCGCCGACGGCACGACGAACTGCGCGATCTACCTCAAGGCGCGTCAGCCCGCGCGCTGCCTCCAGTTCCCCGTGTACTACGACGGCATCGAGGACGAGCTGGCGGCGGGGCCGATCCTGCTGCGCACGGAGCCGCTGAACTCCTGCACCTGGTACCTCATGATCGTGGTCGAGGACGCGAGCCCGCTCCTCGATTGGCGTCGCCGCGACCAGAGGCTCCCGTGGGCGCGCCTCTCCGCCAAGCGCCGCGCCGAGGCGTACGACGTCATTCGCGAGGCCGAACGCCTGCGCGAATCGATCCAGCCGATCCCTCGCGTCTACTAGCTCGGCGCCGGACGGGGTGGAGTCCGAGCCGGTGAGGGCCTCTGCGTTCCCTTCCTCACTCGTGCTATCATTCGTTAGTTGGCGAAATACCGAATGAGGAGCCTCGAGCATGGCGATCGACGAGGTGTTCCGCGCGCTGAGTGACCCGACGCGCCGCGCCGTGGTGCGGGTGCTGCGCGAGGAGGGCCCGCTGACCGCGGGCGAGATTGCGGACCGCTTCGACCTGGCGAAGTCCACGATGTCCGGGCACTTCGCCGTGCTGAAGCAGGCCGGTCTCCTCGTCGTCGAGCGCCAGGGGACGAGGCTCGTGTACGGCCTCAGCCTCTCGGTGTTCGAGGAGACCGTGGATGCGGTGATGGAACTGCTGGGTGGCCGTGTGCGCCCGGCGAAGCGGGAGCGGAAGTGATGAGCAACGACACGACCAACACCGGATCGAGCAGCAGCCTCGTGCGGCGCGAGTGGCCGCACTGGGTGATCCTCGGCGCGCTGTTCGCGGCCTCGATCGCCGTGTGGAGCCGCGTGCCGGAACAGATCCCGATGCACTGGAACATCCGCGGCGAGGTGGACGGCACCGGCGGCCGCCTCGAGGGCTTGCTGCTGCTGCCGATGATCGCGCTCGGCAACGTCATGGGGAAGGTGCGGCCGAACTACTTCGTCGGCATCCGCACGCCGTGGACGCTGGCGAGCGCGCGGTCGTGGGAGAAGACGCATCGCGTCGGCGGGCGGCTGTTCGTCGTCGCGGGTATCGCGCTCGCGCTGGCCTCGATCATCGGACGGCCCGAGGCACTCGTCGCCGTCGGCGTCTTCGGCGCTGCCTCGATCGCGTGGCTGTTCTACTACTCATTCGCCGTGTGGCGCGACGACACCGAGCGTGTCCCCGTCACCGGCACCAGGCCCGGCGGCGCCGAGGATCACTAGCCACTGGCGAGGGCAGAAGCAGAGAGCGGAGCCCTCACCCTGCCCTCTCCCCCTCGAAGGGGGCGAGGGGTCTGATCCGCTTCCGGCCCCCTCCCCCTTTTACGGGGGAGGGTTGGGGTGGGGGTTCTGCTCTGCTCCGTCCCTCCCTGTGGGAGGCGCTAGCGGCCCGGCTCGCGGATGAGGCGGCGGTTCTTCACCTCGACGGGGAGGTACTCGCGGCCGCAGATGTGGCAGAAAAAGCCCATCGCCTGCGAGTCGTCCTGCATCACCTCGGGCCCGCGCCATCGAGGCATGAGCGTGTGCTCGAGGCATTCGGGGGTGGGCGCCTTCTTCGGCGTCTCGCGGTAGGTGGGCTTCACGGCTCCGAAGATGGCGGACAGCAGCGACATCGGGCGGCTCCTCTGAAGAGCAGCCTAGCGCCCGGGGCGGCTCGGCGGAACCGGCGCTCGACGGGCGGCTAGGCTGCGGAGAGATCAGAGGATGATCTCGGGCGGGTGGATGCCGCGCACGGCGGCCTCGCTGCTGGCTTCCTCCGCCTCGAGTTCGCCGAGCTCGTGCTGGCAGTCGTCGCAGAGGTAGCCGTCGCTCTCCGCCTTGGGCCGCAGCTCCAGGTGGGCGCAGTCCGCGGCGAGGTCGCGCAGGTGCTCCTCCGTCGCGAAGTCCTCGGGCGGCTCGAATGCGTGGAACCCCCAGTTGAATGCGCTGATCGCCATCGGGTGCCTCCTTGTGGCTCCCGGTCCGTCCCGGAGATGGAAGCTAAAACGTTCGTTATCACCGATGCGTGTGAGTGCTCACATTCACCGATGGTCTGGTAGGGATTGCGCGATTCATCGAGGTTTGACCCGCTGGATTGCGATGCGGTAGGTTCCAGACAGAACATACGTACCGAACGTGTGATCTGAAATGGAGCGTCGCATGACCACTCTTGCACGACCCGCAGGCGTGCCACGCGGGACGATCGAGGACGTCATCGCCACGCTGCAGAGCGACCCACGCCTCGCGCCGAACTTCGTCGCCTGGCACACGCTCCCACCGCAGGCGGCGCGCACCGCGCCGTGGCCCGCGCGCATCGACCCGCGGATCGTGCGGGCGCTGGGGCGTCGAGGCATCGACCTCCCGTACACGCACCAGGCCGCCGCGATCGCGACGGCGCTCGACGGACGCGACCAGGTGATCGTCACGCCGACGGCGTCCGGCAAGACGCTCTGCTACAGCGCGCCCGTGCTCCAGGCGATCCTCGACGACCCGCAGGCGCGGGCGCTGTACCTGTTCCCGACCAAGGCGCTCGCGCAGGACCAGCTCAACGAGCTGCACGGCATCGTCACGGAGGCGGAGCTCGAGGTGCGTGCGTTCACCTACGACGGCGACACCGCGCCGAGCGCGCGCCGCGCGGTGCGCACGGCGCGGCGCGCGTTCGGGCTCGTGTCGCCGTCGTACGTGAACGCGCG
>CANIRU010000066.1 GCA_947470025.1 Chloroflexota bacterium | reverse complement strand
TCAGGTCGATCCCGAAGTCGCGGCGATGATCCGGAACGAGGAGCATCGCCAGCAGACCGTGCTGGAGATGATCCCCTCGGAGAACTACGCCAGCGCGGCGGTCATCGAGGCGGTCGGCTCTGTCCTCACCAACAAGTACGCCGAGGGCTACCCCGGCGCGCGCTACTACAACGGCAACGAGTTCGTCGACGACGTCGAGGACATCGCCCGCAAGCGCGCCACCGAGCTGTTCAAGATGGACCACGCCAACGTCCAGCCGCACAGCGGCACGCAGGCGAACATGGCCGTGTACCTCGGGCTGATCAAGCCGGGCGACACGGTCATGGGGCTCAAGCTCGACGCGGGCGGGCACCTCACGCACGGCTCCCCGGTCAGCGCCAGCGGCATGCTCTACAACTTCGTCTCGTATGGCGTCGACCGCGAGTCGCACCTCGTGCAGTACGACGAGATGCTGACGCTCGCGAAGGAGCACCGCCCGAAGATCATCGTGGTCGGCGCGACGGCGTACCCGCGCGAGTGGGACTTCAAGCAGGCGCGCGAGATCGCCGACGAGGTGGGCGCGCTGCTGATGGCGGACATGGCGCATATCTCCGGCCTCGTCGCCGGGGGCGCGCACCCGTCGCCCGCGGGCTACGCGCAGATTGCCACCACGTCCACGCACAAGACGCTGCGCGGGCCTCGAGGCGGCATGGTCCTCTGCGACCGCGACCTGCGCCGCCAGATCGACCGCGGCGTGTTCCCCGGCTCGCAGGGCGGCCCGATGATGCACGTGATCGCCGGCAAGGCGGTCATGCTCAAGGAAGCCGCCACCGAGGAGTTCCGGAAGCACGCGCACCAGGTGGTCGCGAACGCGAAGGCGCTGGCCGCCTCGCTCATGGACACCGGCATGACGCTGATCTCGGGCGGCACGGACAACCACCTCGTGCTCGTCGACGTGCGGCCGATGGGGCTGAACGGTGTGCAGGCAGCGAACGCGCTTGAAGCGGCGGGCATCGTCGTGAACTCGAACCCGATCCCCTTCGACACCCTGCCCCCGCGCGAGGGCGGCGGGATCCGCTTCGGCACCCCGGCCATCACGTCGAGGGGCTTGGTCGAAGCCGACATGGTCAACATTGGCCACGCGATGGCGCGCGTCCTCGCCGCCCCGACGGACGAGGCCGTCCTCGCCTCCGTGAAGCGCGAGGTCGAGGAGATGTGTGCGTCGCACCCGGCGCCGGGCATCCCCACGCGGTAGCGGCTGCGGCCTCGGTGGACGGGCGAACCCCCGGCGGCGCGAGCGGCGTTCGAGGTTCAACCGGGGGGGCGGCCCATCCCCCTGCCCCCTTCCCTGCGCGGGAAGGGGGATGACTGGCGAGGGCTTCGCCCTCGCGCTCCCGCCGGGATCGAGGTTGCTTCGCACCTCGCGCGGAGGCCCTCGTGAAGGATTGGCCGTGGGCACGCGGCACCGCTGTGCTGCGGTGCCAATCCCTCGCACGAACCTCGCGCAGACTGAGCAGCTCCGCCGGGAGTGTGAGGGGCGCAGCTCCTCACGCTTGGTTCCTCTGTTCCGGCCCCTCCCGCGCCGGGAGGGGTAGGGGTGGGCCGCCCCCCGGTTGAACCTCGAGCGCCGCTCGCCACGTCGAGGCTCCGCCCCTCCGCCGAGGCACCTCGACCCCGCGCGCTGGTTGCTCCTGCGGGCGGGGGGTGCCTACACTTCATGTCCATTAACCGCTTGATCGGGGTGGCCCCGGCGCTTGCCGGAACCTGTCCACCTCCTTCAGACCAGGGTCAGCGGAGGCCTTGTGAACGAATACGAACTGATGACGATTCTGCATCCGCGCCTGTCGGCGGATGAGACGGCTGCGGCCATCGCCTCCATCGAGGCGCAGATCACCGCCCACGGCGGGGAGATGCTCTCGACGGATGTGTGGGGCCGGCGCCGCCTGGCGTACCCGATCAACGGGTCCATGGACGGCACGTACGTCCTGATGACGCTCAAGATGCCCCCCGCGTCGGCCTCGCCGATCGAAGCGTGGCTGATTATCACGGACCCCGTGCTCCGGCACCTGCTGATCCGTGGCATCATCCCCTTCCAGGGGCGCGATCGTGACGACGACCGCGATCGTGACCGCGATCGCGACGACCGTGATGACCGCGACGATCGTGATGATCGAGACGACCGCGACGATGACCGTCGCGACCGCAACGATCGTGACGAGCGTGATGACCGCGGCGACGTGGCTCCGGCGGCGATCCTCGACAGCGCTGACGCGCCCGAGGAAGAGCCGGCGGCGGCCCCGGCGGCCGAGTAGCCCGCGCCCCGCGCTGACTGCTGGCGATCTGGGGGTCCCACATGCTGAACAAGTGCATGATCATCGGCAACCTGGGTGCAGACCCGGAAATGCGCTACACCGCCAACGGCAGTGCAGTGACCACGTTCCGTGTCGCCACCTCCCGCTCGTTCAGCGGGCAGGACGGCCAGAAGCGCGAGGAGACCGAATGGTTCTCCGTCGTGACCTGGAACCGCCTCGCTGAGATCTGCGCGCAGTACCTTGTCAAAGGCCGCACGGTCTACGTCGAGGGTCGTCTGCAGACGCGGTCGTGGGACGACCAGGCGACGGGCACGAAGCGCTATCGCACCGAGCTGATCGCGGAGGAAGTGAAGTTCCTCGGCGGTCGCGATGGTGGTGCGGGTGGTGGTGGCGGGTTCTCGCCCGGCATGGCCGTGGGCGCCGATACCGAAGGTGACATCGACCCGGACGAGCTGCCCTTCTAGGCACCGCCCGTTTGACTGACCGTGTGGCCGCTGAGGCGGCCAGGAGGATTTCGATATGACGATGGACGACCGAGAAGACCGACCGCGACGTGGTGGCGGCGGCGGTGGCCGCAGCGGCGGCGGTGGTGGGGGCGGCGGATTCCGCCGGCCTCGCGGCTGCGAGTTCTGCAAGGCCAAGACCGACATCGCGGACTACAAGGACACCGGTCTGCTGCGCCGTTACATCACGGACCGCGGCAAGATGGAGCCTCGCCGCAAGGTGGGCACGTGCGCGAAGCACCAGCGGGTTGTCTCGCAGGCGATCAAGCGCGCGCGCACCATCGCGCTGCTGCCGTACACCGGCGAGCACGTCCGCCTCGCGGGCGCCGCGATGGGCCGCCGCTAGCAGCTCGACCCACCGGCCGCGTCTGACCTCCGTCCGAGGTCAGACGCTCCCCGCGGCCCGGTGGCGTGCTGGCTGCGCCGTTCGAGTTGGTCGTGACACGTTGAGCTTCCAAGCGGGAGCTCCGAATTGGGTACGAGCGGGGAAGGACTCACAGCGTGGCCGGATCTCGGCAGTCGAAGGCCCCGTCGAAGTCACTGCACCGCCGCGACCAGCAGGCGCGTGACGCCCAGACCGGCGACCGCGTCACGCTGATCGCCATCGGGATCCTCGTCGCGGTCGCCATCCTCGTCGCCGCGGGCGTCGTGTGGGGCATCGTGCTCCCGCCGCGCGCGCACATCCTCACCGTCGGATCGCAGGAGTTCACCGCCGCCGACGCGGAGAAGCGCGCGACGTTCCTCGTCTCCGGCAACAGCCAGCTGACCGAAGACCCGGTCACCGCTGCCGTGAACATGATCAAGCGCGACGAGACGCTGCTCCAGGTGGGGGCGTCCGAGGTCGGCGAGATCACCGCGGACGACCTGACAAAGGCGATCAAGAAGCGCCTCGGTGCGGCAGACGACACCGATTCCAAGACCTACAACGTGGCGTACGCGGAGTTCCTCAAGGGTACGAACCTCGACAAGCCGACCTTCGAGCGGCTGGTGCGGGCGCAGGTCATCTCCGAGCGCCTCGGATCGAAGCTGCAGGCGGCAGCGGGCGACGCGGGGCCGCAGTTCCATCTCCTCGGCGTCACGTCCCGCGACCAGACGAAGCTGAAGCAGTTCCGGGACGCCGTCACCGGTGGCGCCGATTTCGTGACGACCGCGCTCTCTCTGGGCTTCGCGACGAACCCGCAGCAGGTGGATGTCGGCTGGATCTTGCCGCCGACCACTGCGGGATTCTTCAAGGATGTCGTCCAGCCCGAGAAGCTGCAGGCCGGCCAGACGACCGAGGTGCTCGTTCGTGAGAATGGGCTTCAGTACGACGTGTATCGGATGGTCGAGCGGGAGGACAAGCGGGCGTACACCGATGACCAGAAGACGGAACTCGGCGGTCGGCTGGTAGACGCCTGGGTTCTCGAGCAGCAGAAGGACAAGGTAAAGGTCGCGGAGGACATTTCCGACGGCGAACGCCGGTGGATCCTGAAGCGCGTCTCGGCTGCTGCGCAGAAGCTCTCCGAGCAGCGCGCGAAGGCCAACGGCGGCAAGTCCTCGGTTCCCGGCGGCGTCCCGCCGATCAGTGCGACCGTCGTTCCCAGCGGTGCGAAGTAATGACCAGCGCACCGGGCTCCATCGGCATCTCCCTCCTCGGCGCGGGGAACATCGGCGCCGGCGTGATCGCCGCGCTTGCCGCCGGAGCCTCGAGGTACGCCGCACGCGTCGGGCGGCCGCTGGAACTGCGCCGAGTGCTCGTGCGCGATAGCGCGCGCGTGCGGCGCGGCGTCCGGCCGGAGCAGGTGACGACCAACATCGAGGACGTTCTGGCGGACGACGCGACGAAGATCGTCGTCGAGCTGCTCGGCGGCGAGGAGCCGGCGCGCACCTACATCGAGCAGAGCCTGCGCGCGGGACGTCACGTTGTCACCGCGAACAAAGAGGTGATGGCGAAGTTCGGCGCGACGCTCCTGCAGATCGCCTCCGACCACGGCGTGCGGCTGCTCTACGAGGCCTCGGTCGGTGGGGGCATCCCGGTGATCGCGCCGCTGTCGCGCGACCTGCTGGCGAACGAGATCAGCGCCGTCACCGCGATCATCAACGGCACGACGAACTACATGCTCACCGCCATGGCCCAGCAGGGCGCGGACTACGACGACGTGCTCGCGGAGGCGCAGGAGCTGGGCTACGCCGAGCCCGATCCCACCGCGGACGTCGAGGGTATCGACGCCTCCTTCAAGTTGGCGGTCCTCTGCGGACTCGCGTTCAACGTGAACGTCGCGCCGACCGAGGTCGCACGCGAGGGCATCACCGGCATCACCGCGCAGGACATCGCGTACGCCGACGAGCTGGGCTACGTGATCAAGCTGCTCGCGCGCGCCAGCCTCGTGGACGACGAGGTCGAGGCGACCGTGCGGCCCACGCTGGTCGCGCTGTCGGAGCCGCTCGCGAAGGTCGATGGCGTCCTGAACGCCGTGCAGGTCGAGGGCGACCTCGTCGGGCGTGTGCTGTTCGAGGGGCCCGGCGCTGGCCCCGGCCCGACGGCCTCCTCCGTGCTCGCGGACGTCCTCGACGTCGCGCAGGACGTGGCGACCGGCCGCCGGCCGCTGGCGTTCATCCCGCGCCGCACGGTGCGCGTCCGCCCGCCCGAGGAGCACGAGTCGAAGTACTACCTGCGGCTCACCGTGCAGGACCGCCCCGGCGTCCTCGCGCGGATCGCGACCGTCCTCGGCAACACCAGCATCAGCATCGCCTCGTTCATCCAGTACGAGGTCGCCGACGCGCCCGAGGGCACGGCGGAGCTCGTCTTCACGACGCACCGCGCCAGTGAAGGTTCGCTGACCGAGGCGATCCGCGAGATCGAGCAGATGGACGTCGTGCTGGAGATCGGCAACGTGCTGCCGATGGCAGGCTAGGCTCCATCGATGATGCCGCCGCCCAGCTCAGCGCCATCCCCTTCGGATCGGGCTGACGCCCGGGGCCGCGATTCCGCTGAGGACGTGCCGCGCGAGGTGCGCGGCACGTGGGTCGGCGACGAGCTGACGCGCGCCCTCCGCACGATCGACGCGCTCACGCACGCCGTCGACAACATGCAGCGCAGCATGCGCCTCCAGCAGGACGAGATCGCCCGACTGACCGACCGCCTCCAGAGCGTCGATGGCCGCTCTCAGCGCCATGAGGCCGGTCAGGAGATCGCCCGCGGGGTGCGCCAGGAGATGGCCGCGCTCCAGGCGGACCTCGACGCGGAGGGGGAGCTGCGCCGCGACCTCGTCGCTCGCGTGGATCGCAGCGACGCGCGCGAGGCCGAGACGCAGCGCGAGCTCCAGCGCGTCCTCGAGCAGATAGCCACCCGGCTGAACGAGGCGGATGGGCGGCAGGCGTCGCTCACCGTGCGCGAGCAGCACCTGACCGCTGACCTCGCCGACACCGCACGCGAGGAGCAGACGTTCGAGGCGCGTATCGCGACCCTCGAGGCCCGTGCCGCCGCGGAGCACCAGGCCGCCAGCCACACCGGGCAGGAGATCGCGCGCGTCGCCGGCTCCGTCCCGGAGCTGCTCGCGAAGATCGAGGATCTCGCGGTGCGGGTGCGCCGGGCGCAGGACGAGCAGCGGCGCGTGTCCGAGGAAGTGACCGCGATCGCCGCGATCCGTGACCGCGAGACCGACCTCCTCGAGGTGCTGGAGCAGCAGCGTTCGAACCGCGCGCGCGTCGAGGATCGCCTCACGACCGTCGAGGAGACGATCGAGGAACTGCGGCGCGGCAACGCGGACACGCAGGAGCAGATCGCACTCGTCGGGCGCGACCGCGCGGGCGACCTCGAGCAGCGCCGCCGCATCGAGGAGCGCATCGAGGCGCAGCGCGATACCGTGGCGGAACACCTGCGCCGCGTGCTGCGCGCCGACGAAGATCGCGCGAAGCGGCGCATCGAGGAGATCGAGCGCGACGTGCGCGTCGCGCGGAACCTGCTGGTGCGGCTCGACGAGCAGGCCGGCGGGACGGACCAGGAGCAGCCGCTGTGACCTCGAACACCTCGGAGCGCGCGATGCCGAGCCACTTCATCCTCGAACGCTACCGCGACCTGCTCCCCGTCACGGACCAGACGCCGATGGTCTCGCTGGGCGAGGGCGGCACGCCGCTGATCCGCTCGCGATCGATCGAGAAGGACCTCGGCCTCAAGGCGCTCTACTTCAAGCTCGAATCGCTGAACCCCACGGGCTCCTTCAAGGACCGCGGCATGGTGCTCGCGATCGCGAAGGCCGTCGAGGATGGCGCGAAGGCCGTGATCTGCGCGTCCACCGGGAACACCTCGGCCTCCGCAGCGGCCTACGCCGTGCGGCACGGGCTGAAGGCGTACGTCATCGTCCCCGACGGCAAGATCGCGATGGGCAAGCTCGCGCAGGCGATCGTGCACGGCGCTGAGATCGTGCAGATGGCCGGCTCGTTCGATGACGCACTGAACGTGGTGCGCGAGCTCGCGACGCGCCACCCGGTCGCCCTCGTAAACTCGGTGAACCCGCACCGCATCGAGGGCCAGAAGACCGGCGCGTTCGAGATCGTGGACGAGCTCGGCGACGCGCCGGAGATCCTCAGCATCCCGGTCGGCAATGCCGGCAACATCAGCGCCTACTGGCGGGGCTTCGAGCAGTACTTCCAGCTGGAGCGCGCGCGCCAGAAGCCGCAGATGTGGGGCTTCCAGGCGGAGGGCGCCGCGCCGATCGTGAACGGCGCCCCCGTGGAGCACCCCGAGACGATCGCCACGGCGATCCGCATCGGCAACCCCGCGTCGTGGGACATGGCCGTCGATGCGCGCGACCGCTCCGAGGGCCGCATCCGCGCCGTCAGCGACGACGAGATCCTGGAGGCCTACCGCCGCCTCGCCGCGGAGGAAGCCGTCTTCTGCGAGCCCGCCTCGGCCGCCTCGGTCGCCGGCCTGATCCGCCAGCACCGCGAGGGCGCGGACCTGTCGGGCAAGACGGCCGTCTGCATCATCACTGGCAACGGCCTCAAGGACCCCGACACCGCCATGAACATCACGGCGAAGCTCCACCGCTCGGAGGCCGACCTGCCGTCCGTCGAGCGCGCCCTCGGCTGGGTGTAGCCCGCGAGGGCGCGCGCGTCGAGCTTCTTCGTTGTGAGATCTGGCGAGGTGCACGCGCCGGGCCGCATACACCTCGGCACTCGTCGCATGGCCGCCGGCGGCCGCCTCATGCGTCACGCCACCCGAGGTGGCCGCACGGGCGGTGCTACGATCGTTCCGCTCACTCGTCTTACTGCATCCTGATCGGTGGCCCGCATGGCATCAGCATCTGACAGCGCGCCCCCCGGGCAGCAGGCGGATCGCGCGGCGATCATCGCCACAATCCACATGTTGATCGGACAGCTCGGGCTCGACCCTGACTCCGAGGGGCTGGCGGAGACGCCTCGACGGATCACGGACATGTACCTCGAGTTGTTCGAGGGGATGCACATGGACGCCGCGGAGCAGCTGGCGGTGCAGTTCGACGAGGCGCACGACGAGCTGGTGATCCTGAAGGACATCCCGTTCTACTCGATGTGCGAGCACCACTTCCTGCCGTTCCACGGCACGGCGCACGTCGGCTACCTGCCGGACGGCAAGATCGTTGGGCTGTCGAAGATCGCGCGCGCCGTCGAGATCTTCGCGCGGCGGCCGCAGGTGCAGGAGCGGCTGACGAGCCAGATCGCCAACGCGATCGAGAGCGCGCTCGGCGCGAAGGGCGTGGGCGTCGTGATCGAGGCGGAGCACCTGTGCATGACCGCTCGAGGTGTGCGCAAGCCCGGCGCGCTCATGGTGACCTCGGCGATGCGCGGGCGATTCCGCGAAACCGAGAACACGCGCCAGGAGTTCCTCCGACTCATCGGACGTTAGAACCGCTGGACTGAGCCGACATCGGACAGGGCCGCACATGCGCATCGCCATGCTCTCGCTGCACACCTCACCGCTCGCGCCGCTCGGCGGCCGCGAGACCGGCGGCATGAACGTGTACGTGCGCGAGGTCGCCAGCCACCTCGCATTGCTCGGTATCGAGGTCGACGTGTTCACGCGGCGATCCTCGACCACGGACGACGAGGTGCAGACGTTCTCCGACGAGGCTGGGACGCCGGGCACGCATGGCGCACGCGCGCGCCTCGTGCAGATCACGGCAGGGCCGAAGTCGCGCATCGAGAAGGAGGAGATGCTCCCCTTCGCGCCGGCGTTTGCCGACGGCGTCGAGGCGTTCCGTGTGCACGAGGGCCTGGTGTACGACGTCATCTATTCGCACTACTGGCTGTCGGTGGAGGCGGGCGCGCTGCTGGCCGAGCGATGGGACGTGCCACATGCCGCGATGTTCCACACGCTCGCCGAGGTGAAGCTGCGCGCGCGCGCCTCGGAGTCCGAGCGGCCTGAGCGCATCGAGGCGGAGCGACGGCTGGTTGCGGGCCTCGACCGCATCGTCGCGGCGACCGAGCACGAGCGTCGACTGCTGACGCAGATCTACCGCGTGCCGGCGAGCCGCGTTGCCGTCGTGCCGCTGGGCGTGGACCTCGACCAGTTCGCGCCGCGCCCGCAGGCCGAGGCACGCGCCGCGCTGGGCCTGGCGCCCGACGAGCGCATGGTGCTGGCGATCGGCCGCATCGAGCCGCTCAAAGGCTTCGACATCCTGATCCGCGCGATCGCGCAGCTCAGTGACCGCACCAAGGTCGTCCTGTCGATCATCGGCGGCGACGAGCGCGCGAGCCGCGAGCTGGACGCGCTGCGCGCACTCGCCGAGGAACTCGGCGTCGGCGACGCCGTGCGCCTACTCGGCCCGCGCCCGCACGAGGCGCTCGCGGCCTACTACAACGCCGCCGATGTCGTGGCCGTGCCGTCGTTCTACGAGTCGTTCGGCCTCGTCGCCGTGGAGGCGATGGCGTCGGGTGTGCCGGTCGTCGCGTCGAGGGTCGGCGGGCTGGCCTCGACGGTCGCGGACGGGCGCACCGGGTACCTCATCCCGTGGCGCTGCCCGGAGCCCTTCGCGGAGAAGATCGAGCTGCTGCTTCGCAACGAGGAGTTGCGTCGCGCCCTCGGCCGGGCCGCCGCGGAACGGATGCGCTCGTACTCGTGGGGCGAGGTCGCGAGTTCCGTCGCGTCGATCCTCGGCGCGCTGACGGCGGAGATCGCCGAGGATTGCACGGTGGTCACCGGCGCGTAGACTCCGCGCATGACGACCCAGCCCAGCACGCCCCGCACCGCACCTCGCTACCCCGAAGCACAGAACATCGACCCGAAGGGCGACCTCCTCGACGAGCTTGAGGCGAAGGCACCCAAGCGGGCGCTCGCTGTCTTCGCCCACCCGGACGACGCTGAGTTCACCAGCGGCGGGCTGCTGGCCCTCCTGTGCTCTCGCGGCTGGGACGTCAACGTGGTGGTTACCACCAGCGGCAACAAGGGCACCAAGGACCCCGAGGTCACTCCGCAGTACCTTGCCGGCATCCGCGAGGACGAGCAGCGCGCCGCCAGCGCCATCCTCGGCACGCACGAGCCGGTCTTCCTTGGCTTCCCGGACGGCTACGTCCATGAGGACGACGAGCTGCGCGGCCTGCTGGTGCGCCAGATTCGGCTGCACCGCCCCGAGCTGGTGATCACCTGGGACGGCTTCCGCCCCGGCTTCAACCACCGCGACCACCGCAATACCGGCCGCGCGACGTACGACGCCATCTTCCCGGCGGCAGACGACCACCTCTACTACGTCCTCGACAAGGAGGAGGGCCTGGAGCCCTTCCGCCCGCAGGCGATGCTCCTGGCGGGCACCCGCGACGCCGACTACCACGTGGACATCACGCCCGTGTTCCGCACGAAGATCAAGGCGATCCTCGCCCACGTCTCCCAGATCCACGGCCGCACCGAGGAAGACACGGTCAAGATGTGGGAAGAGCGCGCCCAGGCCGCCCGCGAGTCCGGCGACGAGAACGCCTCCCCGTACCGGGAGTCGTTCACGAAGGTGCTGCTGAGGCGCTAGTCGCCCTCGAATCTCGCCAAATCTGCAAGGGCGACCCGCTCCGGAGCGGGTGGGGCCACGTCGTCGCGAGTTCGGTCGAGGTGTCCGAGTGGGGCGGCCCATCCCCCTGCCCGCTTCCCTGCGCGGGAAGGGGGATGACTGGCGAGGGCTTCGCCCTCGCGCTCCCCCGAGACCGAGGGGGCTTCGCACCTCGACTCCGACGAGGGTCTGAATCACTCGCGCCAACCTGACGCTGCCACGTCGGGTTCCGCCGGGAGTCTGAGGGCGCAGCTCTTTGCAACTAGCCTCGTCTGACCCCTCCCGCGCCGGGAGGGGCAGGGGTGGGCCGCCCCACGCAGCCACCTCGACCAGAACTCGAGCCCGCCGAGGGCGACCCGGGTCGCCCTGCGGGAGGGAATTCCTCGTATGGGGGTTTGACACAGGGTCGGTACGGCCCCAGACTCAGAGGTCGCGCCTGTTACAGGTGCGCAACTTCTCGCGAAGTGTCGGTCGTTTGGCCAGTTCGCGATGAGGACCGGCGTTGTCCTCCCACGGCGGGAGAGGCACGCGACAGGCTCATCCAACAGCCATTCGGCCGTTCTCGTTTGCCTGATTTCAGCCCTGGCCAGGCCCTCCCAGATGGGGAGTGGCCGCGCGGGACAAGAGTGGGGAGTCGGCGTGCCGACGATCAATCAGCTGGTCCGCACACCGCGGACGCCGGTGAACAAGAAGACGAAGGCGCCTGCGCTGCGCTTCCGGTTCAACACGCTCAAGAACCGCATGAAGCGCTCCGCCAAGGGTTCGCCCCAGAAGCGCGGCGTGTGCACCCAGGTGCGCACCGTCACGCCGAAGAAGCCGAACTCCGCGCTGCGCAAGATTGCGCGCGTGCGTCTCTCGAACAACATCGAGGTGACGGCGTACATCCCCGGCGAGGGCCACACCCTGCAGGAGCACTCTGTGGTGCTCATCCGCGGC
>CANIRU010000065.1 GCA_947470025.1 Chloroflexota bacterium | reverse complement strand
TCGCCCGCGGCGAGGGGTATGCCCGCGCGGCGCAGCCGGAATAGGCGCCCGGTCGAGGCGGCCCGTACGCTCAGCGTCGAACCGCCCGAGTTCACCTCGAACGTCCCGTTCGCTGCTGCGGCGACGGTGCCGGTGCGCACGGCGGTCCCGCCTAGGCTGCCCGCGCCGTCGAAGCCGGTGAACCCGGCAGGGGAGCGCAGCGCCGGCTCCGCGCCGGTGGTCGCGAGCGCCGGGTTGGCGATCACGAGTTCGTCGTGCCCCGGACGGCTGGCGCGCTCGCCCAGCGTCATGCCGAGCGCCACGCCGCCACCCAGCGACCCGAGGGCGCCGAGGACGAACAGGAACGTCGCGAGGCGCGCTGGGAGGCTCACTGACCGCCCTCGACAGCCACGACACCCGTGAGCACCAGCCCGTACTGCGTAGACTGCACGCCGACGTTCACGCGCGCGCCGTTCGCCAGCCCCTCGGCCGCCCGCACCAGCTCGTCGACCGCGACGTTCGAGGGCAGGGCGACGGTGACCGCGCCGGAGGCGGTGGAGAGGACGAGCTTGCCCGCCTCGATGCTGGTGATCGTGCCGGTCAGCGTGCGGCCGTTGGGTGCGCCGTCGTTGGTCAGGCGCACCTCAAGGGTGTTGCGGACGGGCTCGTGGCTGTAGACATAACCAACGCCGAGGCCACCCGCGAACAGCACGGAGAACAGCGCGCCGGTCACGAGCAGGGAGCGGGCGCGCGGGCTCATCGAGGTCGGCTAGTCGCCGAGGAGCGTGTCGTACCCGAGCGCGCGGATTTCCTCGACGTACTCGGAACGCCAGCCCGCGGCGGGGATGCGGCGCTTCCGGTCGCGGAACTCGCGGTGGTAGCGGAGGTACTCCTCCTCCAGGCGGGCACGCCACGTTGTCTCCTCGCGGAAGACGTCCGGGTCTATCTCCTCCAGCGGGGCCTCGAGGTCGTCGGCGCCCAACTCGTAGTCGTCGCGCCAGTATTCGGCGATGTAGTCCAACGACTCCTCAAGGTCGCGGCGGCAGTCGAGCATGTACGTCTCGATCGCCTCGGCGGCACCGACGGCCGAGCCGGGCAGCCCTTCCAGGCGGGCACACGCCTCGCAGAGCGTGATCAGCTTGCGGGCGTCGCATTCCTCGCCGCGAGGGCAGTTGCGGTGGCGCGGGGCGTACTTGTTGAGGGACGGCTTCCGGGAGTAGCCGATGATCAGCTGCTCCTCGTCCTGCGCGCAGCGCGGGCAGGTGAGGACATCACCGAAGATCTGGTTGATCGTGTTTTCCCAGTTGATCTGCACCGCAGACCTCCTCGCCATCTTCGATCCTACGAACTCCGCCTGCGCTGTCAAACGCGCGGCCGGTTGGCGGGCCGCGGAGGTTACGTCGTCAGGTCCACGTCCCGCGCGTACCCGCCGGACTGTCCCGGCATCTCCTCGAGGTCGACCGCGATGCGTGTGACGTTCGCGTGCCCGCCGGCGCGCAGGGCGCCCTCGACGCGGTCGGCGATCCACTCCGCGATCAGCTCGGCGGTCGTGTTCTCGATCGGCAGCGCGACCACGTCGGCGGCAGGGAATCGATACTCCCGCGCGCCGAAGCGCACGACCCAGGAGTCACCCTCGAGGTCGCTCGTGAGCAGGGTGGATCGTTGCTGGAGCAGGAAGTGGTGGTCGAGCGTGTCGCACGCCTCCCGCACCGCGCGCTTCAGCACGCCGAAGTCGATCACCCAGCGGTCGTTCGTCAGGTCGCCCTCGACGCGGCAGCGCGCGACGTAGTTGTGGCCGTGCAGCGGCTCGAGGTCGTCGCCCAGCGTCGCCATGTGCGCCGCGGCGAAGCGGAGGCGGACACCCTCGACGGTCACGTGGCGGCTGGTGCTCATGGCGGAACCTCGAGGATGCGGGGGGAGAGCGGGACGGGGAAGAACGAAGGGGCGGCCAGCCGGCCGCCCCTTCGACTGCCTGCCGAGGATCGGAGGCTAGATGGTCATGCTGGCGAGCAGCTGCTGCACGGAGGACTCGCGCGGCTTCGTGCGCTCCTTGGCCTGAGCGAGCCGCTCGTGCGCCGGGACGCTCTCGCCCGCGCGCTTGTACAGCAGGCCGATCGGCACGCTGCGGCCCTTGGCGATCGCCATGGCGGCCATGAAGTCGCTCGGGTCGTGGTCCTCAGAGATGGGCTTTGCGAGGGGCTCGATGCCCTTCTTCTCGTCACCCTTGAGGAGCGCGTACGTGTCGTTGTACGTGGTGCAGGGCGACTGAACGTGAACGATGGAGAACCCGGGGTAGTCCATCGCCTCCTTGATCGCCTCGCCCAGCTGCTTCACGCGCGAGGACATCTCCGAAACGATGTACCCGACACCGAGGCCGAGGTAGACCTCCAGCGGGTGCATCTTGTCGTCCAGCTTGCCGTAGCGCGTGGTCGAGGTGACGACCTCGAGCTCCGTCGTCGGCGACGCCTGGCCCTTGGTCAGGCCGTAAATACCGTTGTCCATGACGACGGCAGTGATGTCGAGGTTGCGGCGTGCCTGCGGGCCGATGTGCTCGGCGCCAATGCTCAGGAAGTCGCCGTCGCCGGAGACCACGATCACGTTCATGTCGGGGCGGTTGGACTTCAGTCCGTAGGCGATCGGCAGCGCGCGGCCGTGGATGCCGTGCAGGCCGAACGGCTGCGGGCCCTCCTGCATGTGGACGAGGTTGCCGGAGCAACCGATGCCCGCGACCACCGCGGTCTTCTCGATCGGCTCGCTGCGCTCCACGGAGCGCTTCGCGAGCGCCTGCTCAATGGCAACCTTCACACCGAAGTCACCACAACCGGGGCACCACTTGAAGTCGTAGACCGGGTTTCGCTTGCTCATGCTCGGGACCTCTTACTGGTCGAACACTATGACTGGACTGATTGAGTGGGGCGCTGCTGCGACCTGCTGGACTACTTGCTCTCCATGCGGTCGCGGATCTCCGACTTGAGGTCGGTGACCTTGAATGGCAGGCCCGTGTACTGCGTGATCGAGCGCGCGTTCACGCCCTGCTGTCGCAGGATCCCGGAGAACTGCCCGAGGTAGTTGAGCTCCGGCACCAGCACGAGCTTCTTCGTGCGGAGCTCCGCGAGCAGCGCCTCCGGCAGCGGGTTTACGTACATCGTGTAGTACCAGCCGATGTTCACGCCCTCGGCGTGGAGCTCGTTCCACGCGGCGCGGCCGGCGCCCTTCGATCCACCCCACGGCATGACCGCGATCTCGGCGCCGGAGTTCTCGGCCTCGAAGGTGCCGTCGTTGAGCACCTTGAGCTTCGCGAAGCGACGCTCGGTCATCTTCACGTGGACCTCGGGCAGGTGGGTGGTGTCACCCTGCCCGTCGTGCGCGGAGCCATTCGCAACGTACGCGCCGGGGCCACCGGGGACGGGGAACGGCGAGATCGTGTCGCCGTCGTAGCGCAGGTTGCCCACCGCTCCGGTCGAGACCACGCGGGTCTCCCTCGACACGGTCGAGGGATCGGGCATGACGATGTCCTGCGCGCGCTCGGCGATCGACGCCTCGGTCAGCAGGATCACCGGGCCCTGGTAGCGCTCCGACCAGTTCACGGCCTTGGCGGCGGCGAAGAACGCCTCCTCGGGATCGCCGGGGGCGATCACCGGGACGCTCATGTCACCATGGCCGGGGTTGATCGCCGAGATCAGGTCGGACTGCTCGGTCTTCGTCGGCAGGCCGGTGGCCGGGCCACCGCGCTGCACGTCCGCGACGACCAGCGGAATCTCGGCCATCCACGCGAGGCCGAGGCCTTCGCCCATCAGGCTGAGGCCGGGCCCAGCGGTGGAGGTCATGACGCGCTTGCCGGAGAAGCCCGCGCCGACGAGCGACGCGATTGACTCGATCTCCGACGATGCCTGGCCGACGAACGTGCCTTCGCCCGCGAGGTTCGCCTCCATGAAGGTGAGCATCGTGGTCGCGGGTGAGATCGGGTAGCCGATGAACGATTCGAGGCCCGCAGCCATCGCGCCGAGGCAGGCCGCCTCGAAGCCGCGGATGAGGATGCGCGTCTCGGCGTGCGTGGGCGCCGCCTCGAGGGCCTCGAGCATGAGGCCGCTCTTCTCCGCCTCGACGGCGCCCATGCGCAGCGCGGCGATGTTGCCCTCGACGATCGCGGCGTCACCGGCGCGACCGCGGGTCCAGCGCTTGGTGATGAAGTCCTCGATCGCCGCCAGGTCGACGCCGGCCATCTTGGCGACGGCGCCGATCAGGATGATCGTGGACGCCAGCGGGTTGCCGGCCTCGCGCGCCATCTTGTCGGCGGGGAGGCCGAGGGCGCGTCCGGCGTCCTCGATCTCGAACTCCTCCGAGTTGTAGACGACGATGCCGCCCTCGCGGAGCTCCTCGACGTTGTGGTCGTAGGCGTAGCGGTTCTGCGCGACGAGCACATCCAGGTAGTCACCCGGCGTCAGGACCGGCTCGCTCGAGATGCGCGCCTGGCCCCATGCAGGGCCGCCCTTGATCTGGGAGGGATACGTGGAGAACGTCAGGACGTGATACCCGCCCTGCGCGGCAGCAGAAGCCATCAGCTCCGCGCCACCCACGACACCCTGACCACCCTCGCCCGCGAAGCGGACCACCAGGTTCTTACTCATGGGAAGGATCGTCCCTGTCTTCCTGTGCAGACGAGCAGAAGCGGCGGGACTGAGCGGGGAGGAGCGAACCTGCGACTCCCGGACCGGTCACCGCGTCATCCCGCCACGAGTGGGCGGGCGCTCCGTTTCTCGTCCTTGCACGATGCCGCGCTCCCCGGTGCGCGGTCAATCGGATGTTCAAACGATTATGGCTGTGCAAACGGTAGGCTCAACGCCCATCGTGCCGAAATCATAGCATTGGCTACGGGAGCGATTGTGCCGTATCGCACATATGGGTCAGCAGATCGGCGTTCCGAGGATGAAGGACGCACGCACCGTACAATGGCGCCCTCCTCGACGACCGAGGATTCTGAGCAGCCGACGCTCGAGGGGGGCCGATGTGGTCAAAGCCTACGTCCTGATCGTCACCGCGCCCGACGCGACCCACCGCGTCGCCGTCCACATCCGGAGCATTCCGCACGTGACCGAGGTCTATGAGGTCATGGGACCGTACGACATCGTCGCCGAGGTTGAGACGGAGAGCCTTGCCGACGTACCGGGTATCCTCGCCGACCAGATCCGCACGCTGGAGGGCATCCAGTCGACCACCTCGCTGGTCGCCTTCCCGGATCGCCCGACCACCTAGCAGCGTTCAGCAGGGAGACATCCGTGGCTGTCACACTCGAGGCCGGCGACCGCGCTCCGTCGTTCAAGCTGCGCGACCAGGATGGCAAGGAGCACTCGCTCAAGGACTACGCCGGCCAGACCGTCGTCCTCTACTTCTACCCGAAGGACGAGACGCCCGGCTGCACGGCGCAGGCCTGCTCGCTGCGCGACTCCTTCGCGGAGATCGAGGCGGAGGGCGCCACCATCGTCGGTGTCTCCACGGATGACGAGGCATCCCACCGCAAGTTCCGCAAGCACCACGAACTGCCGTTCACGCTCCTCGCCGACGAGGGCGCCAAGGTGTCGACCGCGTATGGGACCTGGGGCGACAAGGTGCTGTACGGGAAGCACAGCATCGGCATGACCCGAGCCACGTTCATCATCGGGCCGGACGGGAAGCTGCTCCGCGTCTGGAAGCGCGCCAAGGCTGCCGACCACGGCCTGACGGTCCTCGACGCCCTGCGCAAGCTCAAGCCACAGACGTAGGCGAATATCAGGACATAACTCAACATCACTAGATTCGCTCGATGTGTTGATTAGGGCAGGGTGCCCTCGGCAGCGCAAAGAACAGGGCCGCTCGTGAGAGCGGCCCTGTTGCTGCGATCGAGGGCCGTTCGAGGCTACGCGGCGATGTTGTCGATGTACTCCGCCACGGCGCGGCCGTTGCAGGCAGAGCAGCGCAGCCCGCGCTCCGTTTCGACGGCGTGATGGGGCAGCGCGCCCTCCGCCGACTCCAGGAGGTGGATGTCGCGCGCCCCGTGGGCCTGCGGGTGTGACTCGAACTCGCCGAGGTAGCGCGAGCAGGAGAAGCAGCGCAACTCACCTCGAAGTGTCAGGAGTGCAGTCATCGGTTGTACCTCCAAAATCCAGTACCCCGGTACGGTATGCATGATACCACTAGGGGGTATTGATACAGCCCCGGGCGTGGCGAGATGTCGAGTGGTGCCGATGGGCTGGGGGCAGGTTGGGCGACGGGCCGGCGGGTCGTTAGCCAGACTGGAGGTCGGCGATGGCAGATCCGGCGCGAGGTGCGCGCATCGAGTGCCGCGGCATGGTCGGAGAACATTCCACGCAGGGCACAGAGTGCTCGCGGTTCGAGTTCCGACCTCGGGAGACTCGAATCGGAACCCCCAGCTCTCTAGGGAGGGGTTTCAAATGAGTCCAAGACTACTTCGCACTATCTTTCTTATGTTGTTACGACGATTCTGGATCTGGGCTTCCGCGGAGTGGGGAGGCCTGGCGCTCGATCAAGGCCGATCGGCGATGGTGACGATGCTAAACTCGTGGCATTCATCCGTCACACGTGCGCCGCAGCCGCGACGCGGTCGCGAGGAAGTTGGCGCCGGTGCTGAACAAGGTTCTGATTGGCGTCGCGACCACACTCGTTGGCGTGCTGCTGATCGCGGTCGGCTTCATGGGCCGCATGGCGTTCGATCGCCTCAACGGCGTGAACGTGCCGCTGGCCACGGCCAATAAGGTCGACGCCGCGAACGCCGCCGCGGTCGACAAGGACTTCGGCATCCTCGGCGAGATCGCGAAGGTCCTCGGCGAGGACTTCGTGGAGGCGGACAAGGCGAAGGCCGGGACGCTGCGCGACGGCGCCATCCAGGGCATTTTCGAGGCGCTGAACGACCCGCACTCCACCTACATCGATCCTCAGAACTACGCACTCCAGAAGAGCAACTTCGACGGCGCGTTCGAGGGCATCGGCGCGACGGTCTCGAAGCAGGACGACTGGCTGGTCATCGTCACGCCGCTCCCCAACACCCCCGCCGAGAAGGCCGGCCTCAAGCCCGGCGACCAGATCCTGACCGTCGATGGCGAGTCCGCCAAGGGCTGGACGATCGAGCAAGGCGTCGGCCGCATCCGAGGCAAGTCCGGCACCAGCGTGAAGCTGGGGATCAAGCACACCGACGGCAAGGAGGAGACGCTCTCCATCCAGCGTGCCTCGGTGAAGCAGGTGTCCGTCAGCACCACCCCGCCCACCGGTAAGATCACCGACAGCACGGGCAAAGAGGTGACGGATTATGCCTACATCCAGATTCGGTCCTTAACCAAGACGACCCCGGACGAGCTGAAGACCGCGATCGAGGCGGCCACGAAGTCCGGTGCCAAGGGCATCATCCTGGACGTCCGAGGCAACCCCGGCGGGCTGCTGAAGGAGACGATCGACATCGCGGACATGTTCCTCGACAAGGGCGAGATCGTGACGCAGGTCGACCGCGCCGGCGGCAGCGTCACCGCCTCGGCGAAGCCAGGCACGCTGACGAACCTGCCGCTGGTGATGCTCCAGGACCAGTTCTCCGCCTCAGGCGCGGAGCTTCTGGCGGCCGCGATCAAGGAGAACCAGCGCGGCACGATCATCGGCACGCGCTCGTTCGGCAAAGGCACGGTGAACCACCTGCGCGAGCTGTCCAACGGCGGCGCGGTCTACGTCTCGATCGCGCGCTGGCTGACGCCCGCCCGCAATCAGATCGAGGCGCAAGGCGTCCAGCCGAACGTCCTCGTCGCGCCGACGCAGGAGGACATCACCGCACGCCGCGACATCTGGGTGTTCCGCGCAATCGATACGCTTCGAGGCGCCAAGCCCTAGCCGCTGGGATGCCCGTTGGCCGTATCCTCGATACCGGAGCTCGCACGTGCGGGGGCTCGCTCCCGCCCTGCCCTCGCTTCGAGGCATCGCGTAAGTCATCGATAATTATGTCTTGTATGGAGTCATAGCCCCGTGGCGAAGTCAGCCAGCGTGGAGAAAAAGGACAAGGAGCGAGGTTCCTCGAACCTCTCCGTGCACCGCCGTGCCCGCTACGACTACGAGATCATCCAGTCGTACGACGCCGGCATCGCCCTGCTGGGGTCCGAGGTGAAGTCCGCCCGCACCGGCCACGCGAACATCGCGGAGGGCTACTGCCGCTTCCAGAACGGCGAGCTGTGGCTGCTGAACGTGAACATCGCCCCTTACGCGCCCGCGCGTGAGAACCACGACCCGATCCGGCCTCGCAAACTCCTCATGCACCGCCGCGAGCTGATCCGCCTCCAGACGGCGATGAACGAGCAGCCCCGCACGACGGTCATTCCCCTGCGTCTACACCTGAGCCGCGGCATCATCAAGGCCGAGATCGGCCTCGCCCTCGGTAAGCGTAGTTATGACAAGCGGGACTCGATCCGCGAGCGCGAGGCGAACCGCACGATCCAGCGTGCCATCCGTCACTCGGTGCGCTAGGCGCGCTCGAATGTCCGAGGATCGCGCGCCGCGACGCCCGCGCGTCCCTATGCCGCCTGATGTGCGCGACACCCTCGCCGCCGCCGGGCTGACCGAGGCCTACGCCGCCCGCCCGCCCTACCAGCGCAACGACTACCTCGGCTGGATCACCAGCGCCGTCCGCCCTGCCACCCGCGCGAAGCGCCTCGCCCAGATGCTGCGTGAGCTCGAGGCCAGCCACGGCTACATGGCGATGGCGTGGACGCCTCGCTAGCATCGAGCATCACTTCGTCCCTGCGGTCCTCGTTGAAGCCCACAGGTCTGGAGCGGGGCGGGCCGGGGATACCCGGCATGAGCCCCAAGAGGCTAGCTCGGCCGCGTGCGGTACGGGATCGGCAGGATGCGGATCAGCACGCCGCTGGCGGCCGCCGGGTGGACGAACGCCTCGTTGTGGACCGGGGCGCCCTCGGGCGGCGCGCCGACGAGGCGCACGTCCTTCGCGCGCAGCTCCGCGACGGTCTCCTGCGGGCTGTCGGCGTGCAGCGCAACGTAGTACAGCCCGCCGCCCGTCTTCGTCATGAACCGCCCGACGGGCGACTGCGGGTCGTCGTCCTGCACCAGCTCGATGCTGGAGTTCGGCAGGTCGTACCACGCCGTCTTCATCGTGCCGTTGGTGCTGCGCGTGTTCGGCTCCTGCGCCAGGATCACGTTGTACTGCTCGATCGACGCGTCGATGTCCTTGACCGCGATGGTCACGTTCTCAATGCCTCGGAACATGCTGCCTCCTCGAATGCCCCGTGCCGTGTCGCCTCGGGGCCTGCGTCGTTCGTTTGCTATACTTACCACTGCAGGAAGTACTCGGCCTGCCTTTCGGGGACGACAGGACTCGACAGGTGCGGATGGGTGCGGATGGCGGGTCGAGGTGTCACCACCCTCGTTAATCAGGTGGCAAACGGATAAATGGCGACCGTCAACTCGCCCTCGCTGCTTAATTAAGTAGCGACGTGGCCAGCGTCCCCGCCCCGACGGGATGCTAGCTACGACGTAATGCCGGGGTGCCGCGTCCACTGTGTCGCAGGGGAAGACGCGAAAGATCACTGAGACTGGCCGGGCCTGCCCCCATGTTCTGCGGGGGGCGCTGGCGAGATTAATCGCAGAACTACACCCGTAGAGGTTCGTGTCCAACGTTCTCTGGACGGGGAGTTCAATTCTCCCCCGTCTCCACCAGTAATCCCGCCCCCGGTAAGGGTTTTATCCCTGCCGGGGGCTGTTTGACCGCCTATCTGACCGCCAATGCGTCAGACGTAGGTGGTCTCAGCATCCGATCCCACGCGTTGGCGGCCTGCTCGTGAGCGGTCGGCAATACGTGCGCGTACACGCGCAGCGTGGTCGTGATGTCGCTATGCCCGAGCATTTCTGAGATCGCCTTGATGGGAACCCCCTCTGCCATCAGCAAGGTCGCTGCTGCATGCCGAAGGCTGTGGAACCGCATCGGCGGAAGGGCTGCGCGCTCCAACAGGCGTGCGAACGACCTGGTGCGGAGGTTGTTGCCATCGAGCGGCCCACCGAGGGCGTTGGGAAACACGAGGTCGTGATCCCGCCAGGCAGGACCAGCACGAAGTCGGCGTTCTCGTTGGAGTGTTCGGTGCCCCCGGAGCGCATCAGTGGCGATCTCGGATAGGTGGACTGTGCGCCGAGACTTCGCCGTCTTCGGTTCGGCAAACTGGGGTTCCCCGTCTTTGGTGCCCTGATATGTCGCAACCACCTGCAGGCGTCGTCGTTCGAGATCGAGGTCATGCCACCGCAAGGCCTGGAGCTCGCCAAGTCGAAGCCCTGTCGTTAGCGCCGTGATGTAGAAGCCTTCGAGCAGGTCACCCCTGACGGTTCTGTCAGAACTCAGGGCTCGACCCCGATTTCGGCCAGGAACGAGAGGAGAAGCAGCCCCGTTTCGAATCTGAGACCAAGTGCCGGGAAGACCGGATCAGGCGCCTTCTAGGCCCTGGGCCCTGAGTTCTGATAGAACCCGGCCACCCAAGCCGGGGATAAGTACTTCTGTTCCCTTGCGACGACCTGGGACCGTCTAACCCGCGAGGTGCCCGCGGATCTGGTCGTCATTGGGCTCGATGCGGCTAATGAATGGTTTGACCGCTCTGAACCCTATTGGCAACGCATCGTTCGTTGCGGGAAATCTGGCGAGCCACCGTGTGAATACTCGATCAGCAGGACCGCCAACTCCGACCAACTCATGCGCATGATCTTCGGCTCGATTAAGGGTTACGACCTGTGCCTAAAGGCGAGCGGTGGGGTCGCCACATGCACCGTGCCTGGTGGGCTCTCATCGGTCGGCTTCCTCGTCACAGGACTCGTTTCCGGAGCGACCACGCAAGTCAGTGCTCCCGGACGTCCGCCACTTGACTCGGGAACCCGTCCACCTGAACTGAACCCAGGGCCCACGACAAGCCACAGTTGGAGCTTCTCCCGACCGTCTTCGGGAGCTTGGATGGTTACAGGGCCGGCAGCCGCGGACGTATACATCCAATACGTCCCCACGGCATTCAAGATGGAAGTCAAGTCATGGGATCAATCGGACGTCAAAGTCGCGCTGACGACCGCCGCCGCCTTCGACGTTCCGTCTGCACTCGGTCAGCGCTACGCGTTAGAAATTCAGCAAGCCGGCCAGTCACCGAAGCGAGCGGCCGCCACGATGTCCGCCAACGGCGGCGGGTATTCAGTGACTGCGTCGCTTGCACAGCCTCCCACCCAGACTGCCGGTAATCTGGTGCTGTACCTAGTCGTGCCACGAGGCGAGATGGAGATGGGACGGACGTCTCTGGGTGGGGCGCCAACGACGTCCCTGCCCACACCGTCACCAACACCAACCGCGACGCCGCCGCCGCAACCCGACTGCCCTCCCGAGTGCCCGCCCGGACTTTCGAAGGCGCTGGCCATCGCAGCGGCGGTCGCAGTCGCGCTTGGTTTGCCCCTCGCGATCAGTTGGTTCGCTGTCAGGGCGCCTCAGTCGATGCCGCAGGTAGGGCGAACGCCCCTCGACCCGACGGCTGCTATCCACCTCGGACTGCGGAACAGGGACGGCATCGTCGATGGCCTGGTTCGAGGCCGAGTCTTCGCCTACCGGCGAGTCCCAGGCGATGACAACCCCGCCCGCATTGTCACGATGCAGGGACTAGTCGCGGGACCGCTCGTCGTCCGCACGATGTCTTCAAGCGGCGAGTCACGTGGCTTCGCTGGGATAATGCAGAAGGCAGTTCGGGGTGAGCCCCTCGATGGCGTCGCCGGGATCCTCCAGCGGATCCGACCGGCGGACGAGTAGCCTGATGGCCCCTCCGCTATGCGGCTACGAGACGCGGCGGTCGCGGCGCGGTATCGCAGAAGAGGAATCAACGATGAATCTTCGCGGCTTCTTGTACGGATGGGCACGGTTACTGGGCGACGTGAACGCCGTTCAGAAAGGCCGTGTCGGCCAGCGTGTGGGGCGGCGCATTGTTGGTAAAATAACTGGGCGACTACTCGGACGGTTGTTCAAATAGAGCGCGAGGCTTCGTAAGAAACGCCACGTTCCCGACACGCCTCTGCTGCCCCTGACCGCGCTAGAGTACGGGGCATGCAGCGCCC
>CANIRU010000064.1 GCA_947470025.1 Chloroflexota bacterium | reverse complement strand
GCCGGCCGAACTCGCGGTACGCGGCCACGACCGGCGGCGCGGCGCCCGCGAGCAGCGCGCCGATGGCGAACGGCGCGGCGAACATCGCCGCCGTCTTGCCCTCGGCCATCCGCAGGTACTCCTCCAGCGTCACGTCCGAGCGCTGCTCGAACGAGATGTCGAGGTACTGGCCCTCGACGAGACGCAGGCACGCCTCGTGCAACTCTCGCGAGGCGGCGACCATCCGGTCGGCGCCCACGCCCACGGCGGCGAGGCGGTACATCCCGAGGTGCGCGAGAGTGAACATGCCATCGCCGGCGTTGATCGCCTGCGCCACGCCCGCGAACGTCCAAACGGTCTCGCGGCCGCGGCGGGTGTCGCTGGAGTCCTCGACATCGTCGTGGAGCAGCGAGAAGTTGTGGATCAGTTCGACCGCGGCGGCGGCGGAGACGCTCTGCTCGACCCGTCCTCCGCACAGCTCCGTGGCGAGGAGCAGCGCCAGCGGGCGCAGCATCTTGCCCGGCGACGCAGTGACCGGCCGCCCGGCGCGATCCTCCCATCCGAGGTGGTAGCGCATCCACGCGTACATGCCGTCCGAGGCGTCGCCGATCACGGCGCGCATCTCCTGCTGCACCAGCGGTCGGTAGCGCGCGCCGAGGTCATCGAGGCGGTTCGTGGGGAGCATCGTCATGCGGGCACCTCGTTCGAGGCAGTGGCGTTCGAAGCGGCGGCGTTCGAGGTGGCGAAGGGCACCAGCGACAGACGCGCCTCGGCGGCGTGCTCGATGGCGGCGGCCCTGAACAGCAGGGGGCGTTGTCGCCCGGCGAGGTAGTCGGGGACGCAGTCGAGGTACCTCGGGTGGCCGGGGATGCCGGAGTTGCCCGTCGGCAGCACGAACGTCGACCGGTCGAAGTCGGCGAGGTCCACGACCTGGCGATAGGCCGGGGCGATCTCGGCGTCTTTCGCGCCCGTGCGCGCGTCGTAGAGCGTGTAGGCGGCCTGGAGCACAGTGTTCACATCGCCGCCGAAGGGAGAGGGCCCCGCGCCAAAGATCCGTCCGATGCCCGGCACGTCCCCGAGCGGGTGCGACGGGTGGTAGTGATGCAGCGCGCCCCACCGCCAGCCACGCGCGTCCGCACCGAGGTACCCGCGCAGGAACTCGACGGCGCGGGCCGCAGCTCCCGCCAGCTGGCGGTCGCGATCCTCGATGCCGTCGAACCACGGCTCGGCGGCGCGCTCGGCCGCCTGCACGATCTGGCCCTGCATCCGGTAGACGTAGGACGAAGCGCCGGGCGCGCCGGGTACGCCCTCGCCCAGGACGAGCGACGCCTCGGCACCCGCGACGCGCTGCGCGAGCGACCGCGCGAGCGACTCGTAGGTGATGGAGGCGATCGCCGCGCCAGCGCTCTCCGGGTCGAGGCGGCCGTCCCAGCGCTGGAGGATCGGCCCCTCGGGATCCGCGACTGCGCCGCGCGACAGCAACAGGTCACGCAGCCGCACGAGGTGTGCCGAGTAGCGGTCGGTCTGGATCGCCTGAAAGGACGCGACGTGATGCTTCTCGCGGGAGGCGAGCAGGCCCACGATGCGCTCGGCACGTCGAGGCTCCGCCCACTCCTCGCCCAGCTCGGCGGCAACGCCGGGCGCCTGGTTCGCACTCACGACGACCCCCGAGGGCGGATCGACGAGGCGCGGCATCTCGTCGAGCCCCAGCGGTTCGGCCGGGCCGGGCGAGGTCGCGCCGGACGCCGGCAGTAGACCCTCGCCGGTCGCGCGGCGTGGCACCTTGCCGACCATGCGATAGCCGACGCGGTTCTGTACGTCTGCGAACACGAAGTTGAACGTCGTCCCCGGCCAACCCTCGACGGCGCGCTCGAACTCATCGAGGTCGCGCGCGCGGGCCATCGCGAGGAACGGGTCGACGAGGTCGCCCGGCTCGAGCGCGGTCGACCGCAGCGCGATGGCCGCCGTCTCCCCACGCAACGCAGGCGCGACCACCGGTCCATGACGCGTGATCCGCACGCGTTCCTCGACCGGCACACCGTCGCGGACGTCGATGCGCTCGACGCGTTCCTCGGCGGTCGCCCAGCCGTTGGGGGTCAGGTAGCGCAGCGGGTCGGACGGGTCGAACTCCTCGACGAAGCAGTCGGAGACGTCGGCCATGCCGGCGGTGATCCCCCATGCGACGTGCTCGTTGTGCCCCATCGCGATGCCGGGCACACCGGCAAAGTCCGCACCCACCGCCTTGATCGTGTCGCCCGACAGGTGCGTGACGTGCAGCAGCCCCGGCAGCCGCGGCGACAGGTGCGGGTCCGAGGCGAGCAGCGGCGCCTGCGTCGTGGTGTGCCGCCCGGTGACGGCCCACGCGTTCGAGGCCGCCCCCGACGGCATGCCTGCCTCAACGGCGGCGCGGTAGGACGCGAGCAGACGCTCGGCGGCATCGACGTGCGGGCGGCCGGTGGTCGTCGTGCCGCCTCGATGCACCGGCTCGATCATCGCCGCGCGTTCGATGCCGAGCGACCGGATGAGGCGCTCGCGCAGCAGTTCGGTGTCCCAGTTGCCCGAGAAGCCGAACAGGATCAGCCGCCCGACGAGCAGCGAGTCCTCCGGACGCCACGGTGGCGGCGCGCCGCCGAACACCTCGTACTCCGGCGGCAGCGCGCGGAGCGTGCGGATGCCCTCGTTCACCCCACGCGCATAGGCGTCAAGGAGCGCGCGGTTCTCCGCAGACGCGACGGCGAGATCACGCGTCGCCGCGTGGTCCAGCCCCAGGCGGCGCATGAACCGGTCGCTGTTGATCGCGCGCGCGCCGGCCACCTCGGCCAGCCGTCCGGCGGCGACTCGGCGCAGCAGGTCCATCTGGAACAGCCGGTCCTGCGCGTGGACGAAGCCCTGCCCGAACAGCACGTCCGCGTCGGTCTGCGCGAAGACATGCGGGACGCCGTGGCGATCGCGGATCACATCGACGGTCGAGGTCGTGCCCTCGACGCGGAGGACGCCGTCGGCCTGCGGGAACGCGCGACGCGACGCGACGGCGACCGTGGAGCGACCGAGGCCGCGCGCGAGCGCCAGCGTCGAGCGGGCTCGCGCGGTCAGTCCCATCGCAGACTCCGCTCGGAACTCGGGCCTAGTCGTTGCGCGCGCGCGCGTCGTCGACGGCTTGCACCTTCGCGAGGCGTCGCTTGTTGCGCTCACCGCCGTCGAATTCGGCGGTGCGGAAAGCGCGCATGATCTCGGACGCGTGACCTCGACCAATCGCCCACGCGCCCATGCAGAGCACGTTGACGTCCGTGTGCTCACGCGCGCGCTTGGCGGAGAAGACGTCGTGGCACACCGCCGCGCGCACCCCGTGCACCTTGTTCGCGACGATCGAGGGCCCGACGCCGTTCGAGCAGATGAGGATGCCGAAGTCGAACTTCCCCGCGCTCACGTCGCTCGCGAGCGGGATGGCGATGTCCGGGTAGTCGCACGACTCCACCGAGTCCGTGCCGAAGTCCTGCACCTCGTCGCCCAGCGCGAGGAGTTCGTCACGCAGCAGGTTCTTCACCGCGACCCCGGCGTGGTCAGAGCCAATCGCGACGCGCATCCGCTGCTCCCGGTGGTTGGGGGGGTGGGTACTGGGGACACCCATCGTATCGCGAACCACGCGCTGGATCAGGCGACGTGTGCGTTAAGCCTCCTCCGCGCCGAGGTCGGCGGCGCTGATCGGGCCCGCGCGCAGGATCCTCGGGCGCGGGCCGGTGAGGTCCACGACGGTCGAGGGCGCCGTGCCGTTCCGCGTGCCACCGTCGAGGACGACCAGCGCATCGCCGAAGGCGGCGGCGCACTCCTCGGCGCTTGTGGCGGCGGGCTCGCCGTGGCGGTTCGCGCTCGTCACCGCCAGCACACCGCCGCAGCCTCGGATGACCGCGCGGGCGAGGTCGTCGTCCGGCATGCGCACCCCGATCGTCGCCGACTCGGTGACCACGGGCGGCACGAGGCCGCCCGGCCGAGCGAGCACGACCGCCGTCAGCGCCCCCGGCCAGAAGCGCGCGACGCCGTCCAGTGCGCTCGCCGCCTCGAGGTACGGCGCGACCGCCTCGACGCTGTCGACGAGCACCGCGATCGGCTGCTGCTGCTCGCGCCCCTTCAGATCGATCAGCGCCCCCACCGCCTCGACGCTTGTGGCGAGCGCGGCCAGTCCGTACACCGTGTCGGTGGGGATGGCGGCCACGCCTCCCGCGAGGAGATGCGCGATGGCCTCGGCGGTGCGGTCGGGAGTCAGGATCGGCACGTGCAGGCGTCCTTCGCAGGGAACTGTTCGTTGACCCGCACGATAGCCGCCGATACCATTCCTATCTAGTTTCTCCCCCACGTTCAGGCGGCCCCATGGTCGAGACGACCGACGCCTCCGCTCCGGCGGATCGGATTCGCACTTCCGGCGACAGCGAGGTAGCGACCTACCTCGAGATTGCCGAGGCTCGCGAACCGGGCCAGGTGCTGACGCCCGCCCCCAACGCTCCCGAGACCGTCGTCGTCCTCGACTACGGCTCGCAGTTCTCGATGCTGATCACCCGCCGCATCCGCGAGGCGAGCGTGTACTCCGAGCTCGTCCCGTGGGACGCGCCCGTGGAGAAGCTCAACCACCTCAAGGTGAAGGCGTTCGTCCTGTCCGGTGGCCCCTCCTCCGTGTACGAGGATGGCGCGCCGACGCTTCCTGCTTATGTCATCAACTCAGGGCTCCCCGTCCTCGGCATCTGCTACGGGATGCAGCTGCTCACGCACACCCTCGGCGGGCGCGTGGAGGCATCCGGCGAGCGCGAGTACGGGCACGCGATCCTCGACCTGACCGAGGCGGGCAACCCGCTGCTCAAGGGCCTGCCGGGCTCGCTCACGGTGTGGGCGTCGCACGGCGACAAGGTCACCGCCCTGCCCCCCGGCTTCCGCGGCATCGCGCAGTCGGACAACTCGCCCGTCGCGGTGATGACGGACGGCGCGAAGTACTACGGCATCCAGTTCCACCCGGAGGTCGTCCACACGCCGCAGGGTGACACGCTGATCCGCAACTTCCTGTTCGAGGTCGCACACTGCGCGGGCGACTGGACCGCGGGCAACTTCGTCGAGGAGTCCGTGCAGGCGATCCGCAACGCCGTCGGCGACGGCCAGGTGATCTGCGCACTCTCCGGCGGCGTGGACTCCGCGGTGGCGGCGCGCCTCGTGCACGCCGCGATCGGCGACCAGCTGACGTGCATCTTCGTCGACAACGGCCTACTGCGACTCGGCGAGGCGGAGCGCGTGGTCGAGACCTTCACGCGCCACCTCAACATCAAGCTCAAGCACGTCGACGCGACCGACCGGTTCCTCGACGTACTCGCGGGCGTGACCGACCCGGAGACGAAGCGGAAGCGCATCGGCGAGACGTTCATCCACCTGTTCGAGGACGAGACGAAGGCCCTCGGCACGGTCGACTTCCTCGTGCAGGGCACGACCTACCCGGACGTCATCGAGTCAGCGAGCACCGGCAACTCCGCCGCCGCGAAGATCAAGACACACCACAACGTCGGCGGCCTGCCGAAGGACATGCGGCTGACGCTCATCGAGCCGATGCGCAACCTGTTCAAGGACGAGGTGCGCCGCGTCGGCAAGGAGCTCGGGCTCCCCGACGAGATGGTCTACCGCCAGCCGTTCCCCGGCCCCGGCCTCGCGATCCGCATCATCGGCGAGGTGACGCGAGAAAAGCTCAACATCCTCCGCCGCGCCGACTGGATCCTGATGGACGAGATCAAGAAGGCGGAGGTCTACTACGACATGTGGCAGTCCTTCGCCGTCCTGACCGACACGAAGTCGGTCGGCGTGCAGGGCGACTTCCGCACCTACGGTCACACGATCGCGCTGCGCTGCGTCGCCGCCGAGGACGCGATGACCGCGGACTGGGCGCGCCTTCCCTACGACCTCCTCGCGGCGATCTCCACCCGCATCACCAACGAGGTGCGCGAGGTGAACCGCGTCGTCTACGACATCACCTCGAAGCCGCCCGGCACGATCGAGTGGGAGTAGGCGGGCCGCGACGATGCCGAGCCTGAGCGAGTCCCGCGACGCCTTGAAGACCGCGACCGATCGCCTCGTGCGCGCCGAGCGGCGCCTGTTCGACTACGCCGCCGAGCAGAACCAGTGGACCAGTGCCCAGAACACCGAGCTTGGCAAGCTGCGCGAGCAGGTCGACCGCGCCCGCAAGCAGCGCGACCAGGCCATCCACGAGTTGGCACGGGCGCTGGGCGGTGACGACGAATGAACGTCCTGCTGGTCGGCAGCGGAGGGCGTGAGCACGCCATCGCCTGGCGGCTCTCGCAGTCGCCCCGCCTGTCCAAGCTCTGGATCGCCCCCGGCAACCCCGGCACGGCGCCGTTCGGCGAGAACGTCGATGTCCGTGCGACGGACCTCGACGGCCTCGTCGCACTCGCGCAGCGTATCCACGCCGACCTCGTCGTCGTCGGGCCCGAGGACCCGCTGGCCGCGGGTCTCGTCGACCGGCTCGCGGCGACCAACATCCCGGCATTCGGGCCGAGCGGTGCCGCCGCACAGCTCGAGGCCTCGAAGGCGTTCGCGAAGAACCTCATGCGCGACGCCGGCATCGCCACCTCGGGCTCCGCGACGTTCGAGGACGCCGGGCGCGCCGCAGCGTACGTGCGCGACGTTGGCCACCTCGTGGTCGTGAAGGCGGACGGGCTGGCGGCTGGCAAGGGCGTCACCGTCTGCGACGACGTGGCGCAGGCCGAGGCGGCGATCGACGCCGCGATGCGCGACCGTGCCTTTGGCGCGGCCGGCGCGCGCGTAGTGATCGAGGAGCGCATGTTCGGCCGGGAGACCTCGGCTCACGCGTTCACCGATGGCGTGACCGTGCGGCACATGCCCTTCTCGTGCGACCACAAGCCGGTCTTCGACGGCGACCGGGGGCCGAACACCGGCGGCATGGGCGTGTACTCGCCGCCCTCGTGGCTGCCGGAGCGCGTCGCCGAGGCGATCCGGCGCGACGTCACCGAGCGCACGGTGCGCGCGATGGCGGACGCTGGCACGCCCTACCGCGGCGTGGTCTACCCCGGCATGATGCTGACCGCCGATGGCCCACGCGTTGTCGAGTACAACGCTCGCTTCGGCGACCCGGAGACCGAGGTGCTGCTGCCTCGGCTGCGGTCCGACCTCCTCGACATCTGCGACGCCGTTGCGCATGGCCGACTCGCCGAGGTGCCCGTTGAGTGGGACGACCGCGCGACGGTGGGCGTGATGATGGTGTCGCCCGGCTACCCCGGCACCTACCCGAGCGGCGCGCCGATCGAGGGCATCGAGTCCGTCGATGAGGACGTGCAGGTGTTCATGGCGGGCACGGCGCGCGACACCTCGGGACGCCTTGTCACCGCCGGCGGGCGCGTGCTGTGCGTGGTCGCAGGCGGCACGACGGTCGCCGAGGCACGCGAGCGCGCGTACGACAACGTGCAGCGCATCTCCTTCGAGGGCGCGCATTACCGCACGGACATCGCCGCGCGCGCAGATGAAGCGCTCACGTTCCCGGTCCCCGCTACACGATGAACGCGAGCACTTCGATGACCACCGTCCGCTGTCCGATGATCGAATGCCGCAAGCGCGTCGACCTCGACGTCATCCCGGTGCCACCGGAGCAGCCGGCGGTCGCGCCGTGTCTGCACTACATCGCGGCGTGGGACAGCGTCGGTGGGCGCCTCGGCGGGATGGCGGAGGCGGTGCTGTGGGGGCTGCGAGGCAACCGCGAGCTCGCGATCCGCAACGTGCGCTCCGCCGAGGTGGACCAGGCGCGCATCGACGAAACGCGCGCGCTCCTCGAGGCGGTCGCGGCGGAGTTCGCGCACGAGGTACACGAGGACGGCGCAACCACTGCCATGCCTGGCGGGCCGGGCGCGCTCTTCGGCGACGTGTTCGAGCGCGACCGCGTCTCCTTCGCATTCGCGCAGATCATCCTCGGGCCCGACCCGATGGCGCCGGCCCGGTAGCCGAGCAGCCCAATAGCCAGACAGGGAGAGCAGATCATGGCCGAAGCCCGCTTCCGCTCCGTCAAGGATGTGAACGAGATCACCGCCTTCCCCGGTGTCACGCGCCGCACGATGGCCTCCGGTGACCTCACGACGCTCATGCGCATCGAGGTCGCTGCCGGACAGGTCGTCCCGGAACACTCCCACCCGCACGAGCAAACCGGGACAGTGGTCTCCGGCATCGTCTCGGTGCGCCTCGGCGGCGCCACCACCCACACGATCTGCGTCGCGGGGGACGCGTACATCATCCCCGGCGGCCTCCTGCACGAGTTCACTGCCGTCGAGGATGCCGTCCTCATCGAATGCTTCTCGCCGGTCCGCGAGGACTACGCGAACGACTAGTCCGGTCCAGCCGTTACCAGTTCCCGCGTTGTCGCGGAGGCCCACATGATCACTCGCTACAGCCGCCCCGAGATGGAAGCCATCTGGTCGGACGCCCACAAGTTCGAGACCTGGCTCAAGGTCGAGGTCGCCGTCGTCGAGGCGTGGGGCGACGAGGGCGTCGCGCCCGCCGAGGACGTCGCGAAGGTCGTCGCGGGTGCGAAAGTGAACGTCCCCGACGTGATGCGCTACATCGAGGAGACCCACCACGACGTGACCGCGTTCCTGCGATCCGTCGCCGACTCGCTCGGCCCGGAGTCGCGCTGGATCCACTACGGCCTGACGAGCAACGACGTGTGGGACACCGCGACGTGCATGCAGATGATCGACGCGCTCGACATCCTCGCGACCGGAGTCGTGCGGCTCCGCGAGGCGATCACGAAGCAGTCGCTGAAGCACCGCGCGACGATCATGATCGGCCGCACCCACGGTGTGCACGCGGAGCCGACGACGTTCGGGCTCAAGCTGCTCGTCTGGGTGGACGAGCTGCGGCGGCAGGAGGCGCGTCTCGCGCTCGCCCGCGAGCACATCGCCGTCGGGCAGATGTCGGGCCCCGTCGGCACGCACGCCTCGGTGCCCCCGAGCGTCGAGGAGAACGCGTGCAAGCGCCTCGGCCTCGACGTGGCGAAGGTGACGACGCAGATCATCCAGCGCGACCGCCACGCCTTCTACCTCGAGGTGCTTGCGGGCGTAGGCGCGTCGCTCGAGAAGTTCGCGACGGAGATCCGCGGCCTCCAGCGCACCGACATCCTCGAGGCCGAGGAGCCGTTCGACGAGGCGGGCCAGACGGGCTCGTCGTCGATGCCGCACAAGCGCAACCCGGAGCTCTGCGAGCGCGTCTGTGGCATCGCCCGCACCCTGCGCGGCTACGCCGTCACCGGCATGGAGAACGTCGCGCTGTGGCACGAGCGCGACATCTCGCACTCCTCGGCGGAACGGATCATCCTGCCGGACGCCACGGGGCTCCTCGACTACGCGCTGCACATCTTCACCGGCGTGATGGACGGACTCGTCGTCTACCCCGAGCGCATGATGAAGAACCTCGAGCGCACGCAGGGCCTGATCTACTCCTCGAAGGTGCTGAACTCGCTGCTCGAGGCGGGCATGATCCGCACCGAGGCGTACGACATCGTGAAGCGCAACTCGATGAAGGCGTGGCGCGAGGACGTGCCGCTGCGCCGCCTGCTCGAGGCCGACCCCGACGTGACGACGCGCCTCACCGGCGCGAAGCTCGACGAAGTGTTCGACCCGAAGGCCTACCTCGTGCACGTCGACGACTCGTTCCGACGGATGGGACTGCTCGCATGACCACACACGCACATCACGCTCCGATGCTCACCACCGACCTGCCCGGCCTGACGCGCATCCACCAGGGCAAGGTCCGCGACGTGTACTCGATCGCGCCGGATGATCGAGGTGAACGCCTGCTCCTCGTCGCCACGGACCGGGTGTCGGCGTTCGACGTGGTGCTGCCGAACCCCGTCCCCCGCAAGGGCGAGGTGCTCACGCGCATCTCGAAGTTCTGGTACGACCGCACCAGCGCCGTGGTCCCCAGCGCGTTCATCGCCGTCCTCGACGCGACGAACGCCGAGGAGTTCGGCGTCACGGACCCCGCCTACTTCGGCCGCTCCATGGTGATGCGCCGCGGCGAGGTGCTGAAGGTCGAGTGCGTCGTGCGCGGCTACCTCGTGGGTTCGGGGTGGAAGGAGTACCAGGAGCACGGCATCGTGAGCGGCGTCCCGCTGACGCCGGGCCTGCGGCTCGCCGACCGGCTCCTCGAACCGATCTTCACGCCCTCGACGAAGGCGGAGCCGCCGGCCCACGACGCGCCGATGACGTACGAGGAGGTCGAGGCGCTGATCGGCGTCGAGGCCGCGAACGCGGTGAAGCTGCGCTCGCTCGCGCTGTACCGCTACGGCGCGACCACGTGCGCCGAGCGCGGCATCCTCGTCGCCGACACGAAGTTCGAGTTCGGCCTGATCGACGGTGAGCCGACCCTGATCGATGAGGTCATGACCCCCGACTCCTCGAGATTCTGGCCCGCCAAGCAGTACGACCCGGGCCACGACCAGCCGTCCTTCGACAAGCAGCCGCTCCGCGACTGGCTGGAGGCGCAGGGCTGGAACAAGCAGGCCCCCGGCCCCACGCTCCCGCCCGAGATCGTGACTGCCACCAGCGAGCGCTACCTTGAGGCTTACCGACGCATCACCGGCGAAGAGTTGCCGGACTAACCATGTTCCGATCCCCTCTCCCCGTTCGGGGAGAGGGCTAGGGTGAGGGCCTCTGCCCGCAGGAGTACGACGACATGACCACCTACCTCGCGCACATCAACGTCATGCTCCGCCCTCTGGTGAACGACCCGCAGGGCCTCGCCGTCCGCGACGGTCTGCACGCCCTTGGCTTCGAGGCGGTCAGCGCCGTCCGCGTCGGCAAGCGCATCGACGTCACCCTCGACGCCGCGTCGGAGCCAGCCGCCGGCGACGCCGTGAAGCAGATGTGCGACCGCCTGCTCGCCAACGCCGTCATCGAGGACTACGAGTTCACGGTGACCGAGGTCGTGAAGGTCTAGCGCAGTGCCTGTCACCGGGAGTGAATGGAGCGACGAAGACTACTCGCGCCATGCACTGATGGGACGCATGACCGAAGCATTCAATGCAACTGAGTTCATGCTGCATGTGCTTGTCTGGAGGGCGATGGGGTCGGAGGTCGAAGCCCCGATTCGTCACGCCCTAACTGAACGCAAGAGTGCGACGGACCTTGTCCGAGACATTCGACGTCTCTGCGATGTGGGAGCCTACGGCAGCAGTGCGTCGAATCTGAAAGTTCTTCTGACTCGCTTCGAGCGCCTCGCCGATCGCCGGAACCTATACGTCCATGGGTGGTGGGAAGAACGCTCGATCCCGGGCGAGTCTCCGCGGCAGGTTGTCGCGAAGCTCCGGGAGTGGATTCGCGGCGGCGATGATGTCCTTTTGCCCTACGATTCCAGCGACTTGAACCGACTGATTGCGGATCTGGATCGAATCGTCGACGAATTCATGGACGCTTTCGAGCGTTCATTTGATACCTAGTAGCGCGCTACGCCTTCAGTCGCCCCAACACCGCAGCGTGGATCGCGGCGTTCGAGGTGATGGAGTATCCGGCGTCGATGGTGCGGGTACCGGCACCGTCCGTGAGGTGGCCGCCCGCTTCCTCGACTATCACCTGGAGCGCGGCGATGTCCCAGGCGCTGATGTGGCCTTCGAGCATCACCTCGGCGGCGCCCTCCGCGACGAGGCAGTGCGACCAGAAGTCGCCGAAACCGCGCGTGCGCCAGGCGCCGGCGAGCAACGACTCGAAGCGCTCCCCCCATCGTTCGAGGCACAGGCCGTGCGCGCCGTACAGCACCTGCGCTTCCTCGACCATGGCGATCGAGGACACGGCGATCCGCTCCGGCTCTCCGCCGCGGACGGCCGTCGCCGCGCGCCAGGCGCCAAGGCTCCGCCCTGCCCACCACCGCGTGCCAAGCGCGGGCGCGGACGCCACGCCGACCTCGATCGTCCCGTTCCGCTCGCAGGCGATCAGCGTCGCCCACACGGGGATGCCGCGAGCGAAGCCATGCGTGCCGTCGATCGGATCGAGGATCCAGCGCGCCTCGTCGGCGGTACCAGCGGTAAAGCCCTGCTCTTCCCCAAGAACAGCGTGCTCCGGGAAGCGCGACGCAATGCGCGCGCGCAGGTGCGCCTCGACAGCCTTGTCCGCGCGCGTGACCAGCGTGCCGTCCGCCTTCTGCTGCGTGCCGAGGTCACCTCGGTAGAACGACATCGAGATGCCGTCCGCCTCGTCGGCGAGCTCGAGGGCGAACGCGAGCAGGTCGGCGATCGTCACATCGTTGCTCACGCGGTCAGCGTGTCCTTCGTCGAGGGGACCTGGCCG
>CANIRU010000063.1 GCA_947470025.1 Chloroflexota bacterium | reverse complement strand
GACCGAGCGGTCGCGCAGCGCACCGATGCGCTGCGTCACTTCCTCGATGTTCGCGCGGGCGGTGTCGACTTTCGTGCGCCATTCGGCGCCGGCGGCTGCACCGTCAGCGGCGGCCTGCTCGAGGCGGCGGTCGATGGCCTTCAGCTCTGACGCCAGCTCGGCGTGACGGCGCTCGATCGAGGTGCGCGTGCCCTCGTGGGCGCGTCGTCGCTCCTCAGCGGCGTCGACTTCCTTGCGGGCCGCCGTCACGGTGTCGCGTGCGTCGAGAACCACGGCCTTCGCGTGCTCGACGCGGGCCTGGGCCGGGGCGATCGCCGCCTGTGCCGCCGTGATCTGCTCGGGCAGTCCTTCGAGCTCACGCTGGAGCGAGAACTGCTCCGCGACGCCGCCCGAGCGACCGCCGTACATCGACCCGCCTGGCCGCAGCAGCGTGCCGTCGCGCGTGACGACGGAGCCGAGGCCACGCGTGACCATCTGCTCCGCGACGCGCATGTCCTCGACGATGATCACGCGGCCGAGCAGTGTGTCGACGAGCGGACGGTACTTCTGGTCGCAGCGGACGAGGCGCGATGCGATGCCGACGACGCCACGCTCGTTGAACAGGTTCAGCGGGTAGCGGTGCTCGATCGCGTCCAGCGGGTACACGGTGACGGTCCCCGTGCCGTGGTCGCGCAGGTACGCGAGCGCGGCCAGCGCCTCCTCGCGGTGTTCGACGACGACGGCGGACAGGTGCTCCGCGAGCGCCGCCTCGACCGCGATCTCGAGGCCGTCCGGCACGTGGATCAGGCGGCTGACCGCGTCGATGATGCCGGTCAGCGGCTCTTCGCCCTCAACGGGCTCCTTCTTGCCTGCCTCGACGAGCGCCTGCGCGCCGGCGTTTCCGGCGGGGACGGAATCGCGCAGCATCTCGATCAGCGACTGGCGCTCTTCGAGCTGCTTCACCTGCTGCTGCGCAGCGCGCAGCGCCTCGGTGGCGGCCTGCTCCGCGCGCACTTCCTCTTCGAGCCGGCGCTCGGCGGACTCGCGTCGCTCCCGCGCTAACCTCGAGGCTTCGGCGAGCGCCTCGCCGGCGCGGGCGTGCTCCGTCGCGAGGGCGTCCTGCTCCTCGGTCATCCGGAGCAGGTCGATGCGCTGCGCGGACGCCTGCTCGCGGGCCTTGGCGTCGGCCTCGGCGCGTGCCTGCTCCTCGCGGATGCGACGCTCGCCGTCCTCGATCTCCATCTCGAGGCGCGCACGACGCGCCTCAGCCTCGTTCAGGTCGCGCAATACCGTGCGCGTCGCCTCGTCGGCGGACGTGAGCGCCTCGCGGGTACGCGCCAGCTCCGTCTGCGCCGAGTTCAGCGCCCCGTCGAACTCCTTGATCACCGCGTCGATGGACGACGCATCGTCCGCGGGCACGTCCTCGACGGCGATCGCTGCCTCGAGCTCCTTGCGGCGCACGGCGAGCAGCTCGAGCCGCTGCGCGGCGAGCGCGACGGCCTGCTCCAGTCGCAGCCCCTCCTCGGCGAGCTCGCGCTCACGCGCCTGCGCCGTCTCGAGGGCGGCGCGACGGGCCTGCAGGCTCTCCTCGACGACCTTCAGGCGCGCCTCGGTCTTCTGGAGCTCGGCGCGCGCGGCGTTGAACGCCTGCGCCTGCTGGTCATGCGCCGCCTGCGAGGCCGTGCGGACCTCAAGAGCGTCGCGTAGCTCCGCTTCGAGCACCACCTGCAGTGCGTCCGACAGGTCGGCGGCGAGCTCCTGGTAGCGCGCGGCCCGACGCGACTGGCGAGCGAGCGCCCGCAGGCGCGGCTCGACCTCGCGGATCAACATGCGGACGTGGCCCAGGTTGTCACGCGTCTCCACGAGACGGCGTTCCGACAGCGTCAACTGGTGGCGGTGGCGGCGGACGTCCGCGGCCTCCTCGATCAGCTCGCGCCGATCGGAGGGGCGCAGCGCCAGCACCTCGTCGACGAGGCCCTGCGACATGTGGGCGTAGGAGTTCTGGCCAACCTGCGCGCGACGGAAGAGGTCGAGGACGTCTGACAGGCGCACCTGCTGGTTGTTGATCAGATACTCGTTCTCGCCGGAGCGGTGCGCGCGGCGCGTCACGGCGACCTCGGCGAAGTCGATCGGCATCCAGCCGTCCGAGTTGTCGAGGTACAGGGTGACTTCGGCGAGGCCCATCTGTCGACGCTTGTCGGAGCCGGAGAAGATCACGTCCTCCGTCTTGCGGGCGCGGATCTGTTTCGCGGACTGCTCACCCAGCGCCCAGCGCAGCGCGTCGGCGACGTTCGACTTACCGGAGCCGTTGGGCCCGGCGATGACGGTCATGCCCGGCCCGAACTCGAACCGCTGCCGGTCCGCGAATGCCTTGAAGCCGTGAACCTCGAGTCGCCTCAGGTACAACTAGATCCCGCTCTCTGATCGCTGATCGCTGTCCGCGAGGCGCGCGCGGAGGATCGGCAGCGCCTCACGCGCCGCCTCCTTCTCCGCCTCTTGCTTGCTCGATCCGCTGCCGTGCCCCAGCACCTCGCCCGCCACGCGGACCTCGATGTTGAAGTGGCGCTCGTGCTCCGGCCCATCGGCCATGACGAGGACGTACTCGGGGCGTCCGAAGCGGTCCTGCGCGATCTGCTGCAGGGCCCCCTTCGGGTTCAGGATGTCGGGATCGCGCGTGAGCGCCTCGAGGTCGTCGCGCAGCGTGCGCGTGACGAAGTCGCGCACCACGTCCAGCCCCTGGTCGAGGTAGATCGCCCCGACGATTGCCTCATAGGCACGTTCGAGGTTGCCCTCGCGCTCGCGGCCGCCCGTCTGCTCCTCGCCCCGCCCGAGGCGCAGCCACGGTCCGAGGTCGAGGACGTCGACGGCGATGCGGGAGAGCGTAGGGCCGCAGACGAGCTGGGAGCGCCACTCGGTGAGCCGGCCCTCCTGCACGTCCGGGAAGCGCGCGAAGAGCGTCTGCGCGACGATCAGTCCGAGCGTGGCGTCACCGAGGAACTCGAGTCGCTCGTTCGTGGGCGTGGGGTCGTCAGGGTGCTCGTTCGCGAACGACGGGTGCGTGAGCGCTTCGCGAAGCAGGGCCAGGTTATGGAAAGCGACACCGACCTGCGTCTCGAGCGCAGCGAGTTCGTTCGAACCTGGCGATGCAGCGGCGGGGTGTGCAGACACAACGACCACGCCTGAGCCTTTCCCATCGGACGCGCCCGCCGCGCGTAGGATGTGCAGAACGCCCAGCCCGACGGCATGACACGTGGGGAGAGTCAGCCGGGTTCAGGGATCGTAGGGAGCGCCTTCAACAGTGTCAAGAAAGGCTCACGCGCCTATGCGGCCTAGCCTTCCACAGCTTCGCTCGCTGTTGAAACCGGCTGAGCTCGCCCTGCTCGATGCTGCCATCACTGAGGCCACCACATCTGGCGTTCCCCTCTGGCTCGTCGGCGGCGCGGTCCGCGACCTTGCGCTCCGACGCCCCGTCCACGACCTAGACCTCGCCCTTCCCTTCGCGGCGGCCCCGTTCGCCGCCGCGGTCGTGGCCCGTCTCGGCGCGAACGCGACCGTCGAGGACGAGTCGCGCTTCGGCACCGCCTCCGTCCGCTTCGAGGACGCCCGGCTCGACCTCGCCCGCCTGCGGTCAGAACGTTATGTCTCTTCCGGTGCACTGCCCGAGGTGACCTTCGTCGACCGCGTTGAGGATGACCTCGCCCGCCGCGACTTCTCCGTGAACGCGATGGCGCTGGGCCTCGCTGGGGAGCAGCCGGACGTAGTGGTCGACCCGTTCGAGGGGCTCAACGACCTCGCCGTGCGGCGGCTACGCGTGCTCCACCCCCGCTCGTTCGAGGATGACGCGACCCGCCTCTGGCGCGGCGCGCGCACGGCCGCCGTCTTCGACCTGGCACCGGACGAGGCTACCGCCCGGCTGATCGCGGAGGGCGCGCGCTACCTCGACACGATCTCCGGCGACCGCATCACCGCCGAGTTGAAGTTCACCGCCCGTCGAGGCCGCGCGGGTCGCACGCTGGCGCTCGCCGACGCGTGGGGCATCCTGCGCGGCACACACCCGGCGCTCCGCCTCGACGCCTCGACGGGGCGCGCGCTCCAGCACCGCGCCAGCCACGTGCCCTTTGAGGTGTTCATGGCTCTGCTGCTGACCCCGCTGCCCGAGCGCACCGCGATCCTCGAACGTCTCTCCGCGTCGCGCGCGATCACCACGGCCGTCGAGCAGGCGGCGCGGCTCATCGAGGCGGGCGCGGGAGACGCGACGCCCGAGGTACTCGCAGGGCTCGCCGGGGTGACGGGGGATGCGCGGACCGCCGCGCGCTGGCTCGACCCGGAGCGGCAGCCGGCGCTCCAGAGCGACCTCGGCCGGTGGGAGCGGACCCGTCCGCCGCTCGACGCGGAGGAGTTGATGCGCCTGGGCGTGCCGAGGGGGCCCGCGCTCGGCGTGGCCCTCGACCGCTTGCGCCGGGCGCGCTATCTCGGCACGCTGGGGACGCGCGCCGAGGCGCGACGCGCCGTGCGGGAGTGGGCGGCGCAGGAGTGGACGGTCCAGCAACGAACGGTGGAGACACATGGCTGACGACGCGTGCGGGATCTGCGGTGTGGCGGCGGAGCCGGTGCTGCTCCAGATGTGCTTCCGCTGCGACACGCTCTATCACCTCAACCCCTACTCGAACGTCGAGGGGATCGACTGTGGCGACGCGGTGATCGGCGCCGAACTGGGCCTGTACTACTACTGCTCGCCGTGCATCGTCGCGATCAACGAGGAGATCAACGAGTTGGTGATGCAGGAGTCGCAGCAGCGGGAAGCTCAGCGCCAGCCCGGCTGGCGTGCACCCGGCACAGTGTCCGAGGCACCCGCCGAGCCGTCTGCGCCACCGCCTTCGAGCACCCCGCCTGCCGCGCCGCGCGCCACCGCCGCGCCGCCACGTCGCCGCTTCCGGCGTATCGATCAGTGAGCGCAGAGCCCTCCGACCCTGCGGCCGCGACGACCGATGTCGCCCGCATACCTCGCGCCGCCGTGCCCGAGGCGCCCGCACGAGGCAGCGCGTTTGGATCGTTGTTCTTCTTCTGCGTGGGCGCGCTCGTCATGAAGTTGAGCGGTGCCCTGCCGGAGATCGTCAGTAGCGGGTTCTCGTTGCTCGTCTACGCCGGGATCGCACTGAGCGTCGCCATCGCTTACCGGCGGTTCGTGCGCAACGCGATGGAGCAACGTCGTCTCGACCGCGCCGCGCAGGAGCGCCGCACGAAGGCGGCAGCACGCCCCACGAAGCGTCGAGGCCAGTCCGACCGCTCCTAGTTCCGCCCACCTCGAGCGAACCACGTGACGTCGCCATCGTCACGGGGTGGCGTCTCCTCGGGCGAGAGCGGCGTGTAGCCGACGCGCAGCATGAAGTAGAGCCCGCGCCCGTTGCCTCGAGGCACCCGCACGATCACGCGGGTGATGCCGTCGCGTTTCAGCCGTCGCTCAATCAGCAGGATCGCTTTCGTCGCCGTAGCGCGGCCTCGATGCGCCGGCGCGATCGCGACGGCCCACAGTGACGCGTCGACCGCGCGCGGCGCGTTGCGCTGGACGACCGCGACCCCGACATCCTCGGACTGCTCGCGCAGGAGGTACCACTCGGCGTCGTCGGGGAACTCGTGCAGCGGCCCGTCGAACGCGTGCTCGATGCCGTCCGCGAGCGCGCGGTGCAGTGACGGGTTGCTCAGGATGCTCGATGCGTCGGAGGCGACGAGCGAGATGCCCATGCCACGCGCCCACGTGCCGCCCGAGGAACGCGTGGTCACGCCAGCCAGTCCTCGATGGCCTGCGCGATGTAGTCGGCGCGGAGGTGGCGCACCTCGCAGTCCGGGAGCGAGTCGACGAACACCTCGCCGTACGAGCGCCGGACGATGCGACTGTCGAGGACGGCGAAGACACCGCGATCCGTGGTGCCTCGGATCAGCCGCCCGAAGCCCTGGCGGAAGCGCAGCACCGACTGCGGCACGGCGAACTCCGCGAACGGATCGACGAACTGCTCTGCACGTCCGGCGTAGATCGGGTCGTTCGGCACGGGGAACGGCAAGCGCGTGATCAGGATCTGTGAGAGCGCGTCGCCCTGCACGTCGATGCCCTCCCAGAATGCCGCTGTGCCGAGCAGCACCGTCCGAGGCCGATCGACGAGCAGCCGCAGCAGTCGCCCCGGAGAGCCATCGATCCCCTGTGCCAGCACGGTGATGTCGTCACGCGCGAGCAGGTCTCGCAGCGCATTCGAGGCGGCCCGCACCGCTGCGTGCGAGGTGAACAGGGCCAGCGTGCGTCCCTGCGCGGCGCGGGCCGCGTCCGCGATCGTCTCGTGCAGCGCGCGCTCGTAGCCGGGCATCCCGGGTTCGGGCAGGTCGTCGACGAGGATCGAGAGCACCGCGCGGCGGTAGTCGAAGGGCGAGGGGATCTCCAGCGTATCCGCCTCGCGCAGGCCGAGGCGGTCGAGCGTGAAGTCGAACGATCCGGCGGCGGAGAGCGTCGCGCTGGTGACCATCACCGACGTGCGGTCGTGGTACAGGTCGTGCTCCAGCCGCTCCGAGACATCGAGCGGTGCGAGGTGCAGGCGCTGGTCGCCCTCCCCCACCGCCAGCCATGCGATGTCGTCCCGTCGAGGCTGGAGCGCCGTGCGGCGCAGCGTCTCGCGCGCGGTGGCGAGTGCCTCGACGGACTGGGATGCCTCGACCCGCATCGCCTCGGCGAGCTCGCTCACGCCCTCGGGCAGCGCGCCCGCGGCGTCGCGCACCTGGCCCAGCCGTTCGCCGACGATCTGCAGCGCCAGGTCGAGGTGGACGGCGGCCTCGGCGGCTTCCTCCCACGCGGGCTGTGCGCGTCGCGCGGCGGTCAGCGAAATCTCCCGGCGCGGGCCGCCGTTCTCCTCGGCGTGCTCGTCCGCGAACGCGCGGAGCGCGTCGGCCAGCGGGCGCACCAGCTCGCGCGCCCCGCTCACCGCGATCTCGAGGCGGTCCGCCAGCGGCGCGAGGCTGGCAAGCGGCGACAACGCCATGGTCTCGCCCTGCCCGATGCCCTGCAGGCGGCGGACGAACCCCGGGTCGCCGTGCCGGTCGGTCTGTCCGAGGCGGTCGACGAGGTCGCGCACGTCACGCGCGGAGAACGAAGCGCCATAGTGCTGCGTCGCGACATCCTCGAGGCGGTGCGCCTCGTCGATCACGAGGTGCTGAAAGGGCGGCAGCACCTGGTCGGCGCGCGCGGCGTTCGCGAGCAGCAGCGAGTGGTTCACGATCACGACATGCGCCGAGGCCGCGCGCGACCTCGCACGGAGCAGAAAGCACGATCCGTCGCGCACGTAGACGCAGCGGCGCTGGAGGCAGTCCGTGCCGTCCGCGCTGATCTGGTCCCACGCCGGGCGCTCCTGTGACGTCATGTACAGCTCGGCGAGGTCGCCCGTATCCGTGTCCGGCAGCCATGCGGCGACGCGACCGAACAGGCGCACCTCGGGCTCTGACCGCGGCGAGGGATCCATGCGGACCTGCGCCCAGCGCTCCAGGCACAGGTAGTTGCTGCGGCCCTTGAGCACGGTGGTACGCAGCGTCCCCGGCTCCACGCCCGCCATCACCTCGACCAGTGCAGTCGCGACCGGGAGGTCCTTGTTCGCGAGCTGGTCCTGGAGGTTGAGCGTGTGCGTCGAGATCACGACGCGGTCGTCGTTGCGCAACGCGTGCAGCAGCGCGGGCAGCAGGTACGCGATCGACTTGCCCGTCCCCGTCCCCGCCTCGACGGCCAGCGTCCCGCCGAGGTCGAGGTGCTGCGCGACGGCCTTCGCCATCGTCTCCTGCCCGGCGCGGCGCTCGTAGGTCGGCAGCAGGTCGGTGCGCGTGGCGGCGTTCGCGAAGAGTGCGTCGATCTCCTCGGGCAGCGTCGGCAGGATCGGATCGCGCGGCACGAGCGGCGCGAACTGCACGCGCGTTGGGGGGAGCGGCAGCGCCGAGTAGATCGCGCGCGCCGAGGCTTCGTCGAGCGCCTCGAGGCCGCCCGTGTGTGCCAGTGCATCATCGATCAGCGACGTGAACGCCCAGCCGGAGCGCGAGGCAAAGGCGCGCAACTCCAGCAGCAGCGTGCGTGGGAGCACGTCGAGCTTGTCGAGCAGCGCGAGGAAGATGTCGCGCGTCGCCTCGGCGTCCGCGAGCGCGCGATGCGCGACCGGCATGTGCACGCCCACCGCTGCGGCGAGCGACGCGAGGTTCAGCCGCGTCGCCGTCGGCAGCAGCACCGACGCCAGCTCCCACGTATCGAACGAGGGCCCCGCGGGCACGATCTGCTCCGCGCGCAGGAACGCGAGGTCGAAGGCGATGTTCTGCCCGACGATCGCGCGGTCGCCGATGAATTCGCGCAGCGCCTCGCGCACCTCGAGGAAGCGCGGCGCGCCCTTCAGGTCGGCGTCGGCGATGCCGGTCAACTCACGGACCTCGCGCGGGATCCCGCGGCCGGGGTCGACGAAGGTCGAGAAGTTTTCGAACGTCCCGGCGCGGTTGAAGCGCGTGGCCCCGACCTCGATGATCTGGTCGGTCTCGAGGTTCAGGCCGGTGGTCTCGAGGTCAATCGAGACGAACGCGTCGAGCAAAGGTGCCGCCCTTCAGGCGATGTGCGGTCGTTGCGCGACGCATCGAACAGGATGGGCGGAGGTTACGCCTCGGGCACCCCATGCGAGGCGCCCTCGTGCGCGACGGCGGCGGACGAACCCTGCTCGAACCGCACCCAGAGGCCCGCCCGGGTGCGGTGCACGGCCTCGCACCGGCCCGCGTGGAGCTCCTCGAGCAGATCGGACTCCGTGGCGATGGCGCGCTCGAAACCCGTCGAGAACGCACCGACGCCGCTCGTCGAATGCGCGTCACTGCCGCCCGTGGTCGTCATCCCGAGGAGTCGCGCGACTTCCTCGGCGAACTCGTTCTCGACGTGGGTGTTGGCGCCATTCGCGATCTCGATGGCGTGCACGATCTTGAAGACCGGCATCGTCTCGGCCGCCTGCTCGGGCGTCAGGTCGAACGACTTGCCGGTGCGCATCGCCGTCACCGGGTCGAAGAGCCGGCGGAACGGGTGCGCGATGATCAGGTACCCGCCAACGCGCTCCAATTCGAGACGGAGCTGCTCCGCACGACGGATGCCGGAAAGGTACGTGTGCAGCCCGACGGCGATCATGTGCCCGAGGTCCGTCGCGACCTCCATGCCGAAGTTCACGAACGTCTCGGGGTACTGCTCGCGAAACGCCTCGCGCGCATGCCGTTCGATGACCCGGTCGTGGTCGGTGATGTTGAAGCCCGAGAGCGCGTTCTCGCCCGCCACCCGCACGAGGTCATGCGGATCGAGCATGCTGTCCGACGAGGTGGGGCTCGTGTGGACGTGCATGTCGATGACTGACGTGCGGTGACCTGCGATCAGCTCCAGCGCCAGACTCCCGTCATCTCCACGTGGCGAGCACGGGCAGCACGCCCGCGAATGCCACCGTCGCCAGCAGCCCGCTGCCGACCACCAGGCTGGCCTCGCCGCGATGCTCCAGCCCTCGGACGTATCCGTACAGCCCGATGACGCCGAGGCCAGCCAGACCGACGCCAATCGCGAACCTCGGCATCGGGATCGCGATCCAGAGCGCTCCCATGAGTAGCCCGATCAGCGTCCACCCGATCAGCATCGCATTGGCCATGGCTATCGTGAACGCCGGGACGCTCACGCGAAAGCCGGACAGTTGCTCCGGCCACCGGGCCGAGCGAGCCACCGCGATCACCACGAGCGCCGTCTCGAGGAGCCCGATCGCCGCACCAATGATCCAGCCCGCCACCAGCGGCTGCAGGATCCCGGCGTTGAGGCCGGTCACGCGGGCTCGCCGCCGACGCGCTCGATCTTCAGCGACGCCGCCCGAGGCAGCGTGTGGGCCTCGATCACGGTCGCGCCAGTCGTCCCGAAGTCGCGGCGCAGCTCTGCGATCTTGGCGCCCTCGGTCACCAGCAGGAACACGGCGGGTCCTGCGCCGCAGAGGTGCAACCGCAGCGCACCCGCGGCGGCGTAGCCCGCGTAGTGCGCCACCAACTCGGGCTGGGTGCGCTCGATCACCCGTTCGAAGACGTTCGCGAGGTCGTTGGTCGGCGGCGGTGCGTTCCGCGCGATGCGGTGGGCGAGGCGCTGGGAGATGTGCCCGTGTCCGAAGTCCTGCGGCGTCAGCGCCGCGTAGCGCCTCGAGGTCTTCGCCTCGCCCGCGGGCACCGGAGGCACAAGGATCAGCATGCGCAACGGGCGCATGTCGCGCAGCGGCTCCACGCGGTCGCCGCGCCCGGTGCACCTCGCCGTGCCGCCGTGGATGAAGAACGCAACGTCCGATCCGATGCGTGCGCCGATCTCGGCCAACCGCTCCGCGGACAGTCCAAGATCCCACAGCACATTCAGCCCGCGCAGCACCGCCGCCGCGTCCGAGGATCCGCCGCCGAGGCCGCCCGGCGACGGGATGCGCTTCTCGACCTCGATGCGCACGTCCGCCTCGCGTCCAGCGTGCTCGGCGAGCAGCCGCGCCGCGCGCCCCGCGAGGTCGTCCTCGGGGTCGATGCCCGCGGCGAACGGGCCGGACAGCGCCACCTCAACGCCCGCGCCCACCGGGCGTGTGGTGATCGTGACGCGGTCCGCGAGGTCGAGCGTCGTCATGACGGTGTCGATCTCGTGATAGCCGTCCGGGCGCTTGTGCAGCACCTCCAGCGCGAGGTTGATCTTCGCGGGGGCGATCAGGCGCACGCCAGCAGCGGACGTCGCGGCCTCGGCGTTACTCATCGTCATCGTGCACGTCGGGGGCGTCGTCGTCGTCCCACTCCTCGAGGTCCTCGTCCTCGGAGAAGTCGGGCGCGGCCGGGACGGCGTTCATCTCCAGGCCGTGCGGGTACAGCTCGTTGAACGTGCGGTAGAGCCGCTCCCAGTCCGCGAGATCGAGGTGCTGCGCGCGTGCCACCGGATCGATCCCGGCGACCTCAAGGGCATGCCGCACCTGCGGCGGCTCGAGGCCGAGCTCCTCCGGGAAGACGTTGTGGATCTGCTTCCTCGGCTGAGCGAAGCCGGCACGGAGCAGGTGGAAGAACACGGCGAGCTCGTCTGGCGGCAGGTCGATCGCGGGACGGTCGAGGCGCGTGATCTCGACCACCGCCGACTGCACCTTCGGTGGCGGCCAGAAGGCCGTCGCGGGCACGTCGAACAGCAGGCGCGGCGCGCCGTACACCTTGACGGACAGCGACAGCAGCGACTCGCGCCGCGGTCCGCCGACCATCCGATGGGCCACCTCGCGCTGCACGAGGACAACGATGCGCGTGGGGGCGGGATCTGACTCGAGTAGGCGGCGCACGATCGGCTGAGTGATGTAGTACGGCAGGTTGCCGACGGCGACGTACGGCGGTTGTACGCCCGCCTCATCCAGCAGCTCGATCGGTTCGAAGTCGAGGACGTCGGCGGCGAGGACGTGCAGCCGGTCGTACTCGGACAGCCGCGCGCGCGTCCCCCCCGCCAGTTCCTCATCGATCTCGACGGCCACAACCGTGGCGCCCCGCTTCGCGAGCTCCTCGGTGAGTCCGCCCGGCCCCGCGCCGATCTCAAGGACGACGTCGTCCGAGGTGAGCGCGGCGGCGTCCGCGATCGCGCTCAGGATCAGCTCGTCGACGAGGAAGTGCTGGCCGAGCGCCTTCCTCGGCACCACGCCGAGGCGCCGCAGGTAGTCCGGCATATCGTCCGGCTTCGGCGGCGCGCTCTTGGACTTCGTGGACAGCCCGAGGCGCCGGGCGCGCGAGGTCTGCCGGCGCGCCGGCTTGGGTGTGGATCGTCTGGGGCTCATCGCTCCACCCACATCCTCGGCACGGCCGCTGGTCTCGGCGGGCGGGCCGGTCTTCCCGGCCACGGCCCGCGTCAGTGACGGAGGTGGTCGTGCCCCGCCATCGTTCGATGCTGCCGGCTTGCTCCCGCTGGCCTGCTCAAACCCGGCGATCCCGTGGCACCCAACGCGTTCGACGTACCGTTGCTGCCTTCCGGCCCTGGCGGGGTTGGCCGGGCGTTGCCGCACAGGACCAGGCTCTCAACACCGCCTGGCGCTCGCAGTCCCTTCAGACATCAATCTCGGACGGGCATTCAACCCCGCTAAAGCGGATTGCGGGTACAGGGCACCGCTAACTCCCCGCCTAGCACGACCACCTCAAGGGTAGCAGCGCCCCCTGCTTGGAGCATAGCGCCGACGGCCCGAGGCTCCGCGTCCCCCGCAAACGCCGAACCCAGAAGGCCCTCACCCTGCCCTCCCCCCAAACGGGGAGAGGGTTCTGAACGGATCATCTGGCGGCATCGAGGAGCCGTGGTCGCACCTGAGCGCGTCTGCGCGAATCCGGGCTG